>CACPNG010000008.1 GCA_902635225.1 uncultured Pelagibacteraceae bacterium
AAAATTTTTTTTTCAGTTTTTGTTACTAAAATACTCTCTAATAGATATATATATTTTAAAGGATTAAAAATATTTAAGTTATTGAATGTTTGCAAATAGTTTTCAGAGTACAAATCTCCCATTTCAATGATACTCTTTCCTCTATAATTTGTTGGTAAATATTGACTGGATCTGATGTGATAAAAAAACAAACAGTCATATTGATAGGCATATTCTCTTAAATATTCCCTCATCTCCCTGGAATAAAATAGTCCAAATTGGATTGGTTCAAATTTTAAAAGTGACACGATACAATAAAAAATTTTAAAAAAAAAATTAGATTCATTAAAAGCTAAAATATTCATATTTTTATTTTTTAGCTCACCTTTTTTACCTAAACATAATATATCTAAGTTATATTTTTTCTTTAAAAAATTGACGATTTTTAATGATCTAATGACATCACCTGAGTATCTTCCTGAGAATGGATTTCTGGTAGATATGAATAAAATTTTTTTCATTTTTTACTCTTTTTAATTCTCCATCTTGAACCCTCTCGAACAATAAAACCTGCACAGTTCTTTGAACGACATTTGCAAGGATAATTTTTAAAGTCCTCATCATAACTAAAACCATAATCGTAAGAAAGCTCATCACCTTTTTTTATATTTTTCATGGCATACACCCAAATTTTCAAACCTTTACCAAAAACTTCACAATTAGGATTACAAGAATGATTGATTAGTCTAGCAGTATTAAATTTAAAGTCTCCGTCAAGATCAAAACGTTTGTTTAAATTGAATAGATAAATTGCTTTACCATTATCAAATTTTGGATCTTCAGCACTTTTTTTAACGGAAATAATTTTACCTTTATATTCTATAATTTTTGTGCCTTTTTTAATGTTACAATTAGCATAAAGACCATTCTTATCAATTTTTGATTTTTTTATTTTGTATAGTCTCACTTAAAATATTCTACCAAAATATTGTTGTATATTTTTGTAAGCTTTCTTAAATCTGATAAGGAAACACATTCATCTACTCTATGCATAGTTTTATTTACTAGTCCAAACTCGAGGCAAGGAGAAATTTTTTTAATAAATCTTGCATCTGAGGTACCTCCAGTTGTAGAAAATTTTGGATTAATTTTTGTTATCTTTTTTATAATTTTTTTTGCCATAAGTGTTGTTTTTCCAGGTTTTGTTAAAAAAGCCTCTCCGTTCGCAATAAAATTAATTTTATATTTACATTTATTTTTTTTACTAATTTGTCTAACGATCAAGTTAATTTTTTTCATGAGCGATGAAGAAGTGTGTAAATTATTATACCTTATATTAAACTGAGCTCTAGCTCTTGCAGGTATAACATTATGGGCTTTATTATCTACATTTATGGAAGTAAATTCTAAATTAGAGGGTTGAAAATTTTTGTTACCTTTATCTAACTTTTTTTCTTTAAGTTTTTTACATATAGCTATTAGAGTATTTATTGGATTATTTGAAAGGTGAGGATATGCAATATGCCCTTGAGTGCCAGATATTTCAATTTTTCCTGACAAACTTCCTCTTCTTCCAATTTTTATCATTTCTCCAAGTTTATTTGGATTAGTTGGCTCACCCACAATACAAAAATCAATTTTTTCTTTTTTTCTCTTAAGGTAATCTACAACTTTCTTAGTACCATTTATTGCATATCCCTCTTCATCACCTGTAATTAAAAAACTAATTGATCCATTAAAATTATTGTTCTTAATTAAAAATTTACTTACTGCTGCAGCAAAGCAGGCAATTGAACTCTTCATATCATTAGCGCCTCTTCCAATTAAATGGTTATTTTTAATTGCTGGTTTGAAGGGATTAACAGTCCAATCTTTAAGATTTCCTGGAGGAACAACATCAGTATGACCGGCGTAGCATAGGTTTGGTCCTTTTTTACCAATTCTTGCATATAGGTTTTTTATTGGCTTGCTTCCTTTACCTTTAAATTCTAAAATTTTACAATTAAAACCTAATTTTTTTAATTTGTTACTTAGAAATTTTATTGCTCCTACATCTTTAGGAGTAATACTTGGGAATCTTATTAGATCTTTAGATAATTGTAATTCGTTTATTATTGTCATTAATCTCTGAGTAAGTCATTTATAGAGGTTTTGCTTCTAGTTTTCTCATCAACTTTTTTTACTATAACTGCGCAGTACAATGAGGGTCCATCAAGTTTAGATTTGTTAGGTAAGCTTCCGGGAACCACAACCGAATATGCAGGAACTTTGCCATAATGTATCTCTCCAGAGTTTCTATCTATTATTTTCGTGGATGCACCGATGTAAACACCCATTGATAACACAGCACCTTCCTCAACTAAAACCCCTTCAGCAATTTCAGATCTAGCACCAATAAAACAATTATCTTCAATTATAACAGGACCAGCTTGAAGCGGTTCTAGTACACCACCTATACCTGCACCGCCGGAAATATGACAATTTTTTCCAACTTGGGCACATGAGCCAACGGATGCCCAAGTGTCAATCATTGTGCCTTCATCAACATAAGCTCCAAGATTTACAAAACTAGGCATTAAAACAACATTTTTAGCAATGTATGCACCCTTTCTTACAACTCCATTGGGAACGTGACGATATCCAGCTTTTTTCCAATCTTTCTCTTTCCACTTAACCGTTTTGCCGGGAACTTTATCATACCAAGTAGTATAAGGACCTTTCATCATTGCCATTTTATTAATTCTAAAACTCAACAAAATAGCTTTTTTAATCCATTGATTTACAACCCAATTTCCACTTATTTTATTTGCTACCCTGATTTTTCCATTATCAACTAAATTAATAGTTTCATTAATAGCCTTTATTAATTTTTTATCTGACTTTGGACCTACTTTTTCTTTTTTTTCAAAACTTTCGTTTATAATCTTTTCTAGCTTATCGTAACTCATTAATCTCCTTTAAAAATTTTGTTAAATTTTCAGTCTTATAATTAATAAAATCTGCGTCTGAATATTTTGCTGCCCAAGGTTCATTATTTTTAATCCAAACAGTTTTCATTCCCAATTCATATGCTGGCTTTAAATTTCTTGCAATATCTTCAAAGAATATACAATATTGTGGCTCAATTTTGTATTTTTCCACTAATTTTTCGTAAGGCTCTTTTGAAGGCTTTGGAATAAATTCACAATCTCTTATGTCAAAAATTCCGTCAAAAAGCATATCTATTCCAATTCTTTTCGTAACATTTAAAGCATGGGCCTTAGAGCCATTAGTAAAAATTATTTTTTTTCCATCTAATTTCCTAATTTCTTCCTCCAAATCCTCATTTTGATCTAAAAAACTAAGATCTACATCATGAACAAACTCTAAAAACTCATCAGCATCAATTTTATGGTTCTTAATCATCCCGTTTAGAGTTGTGTTATATTCTTGAAAATAGTTTTTTTGAATTTTCCTAGCTTCCTCAAGGCTAACGCTTAGTTTTTCAGATATAAATTTTGACATTTTTTTATCTACTTGGTCAAAAACTTTAGTAGCTCCATCGTAAAGCGTATTATCTAGATCAAATAACCAAAACTTTATATTTTTTAAGTCTTTCATTCTCTAATTAACGTTCCTGATCCCATATCAGAAAAAATTTCATGTAACACTGAGTGAGGTTTTCTTCCGTCAAGAATTACCACACCCCTTACTCCATTTTGGACAGCATCAACACAATTTTCTATTTTAGGAATCATTCCACCTTGAACAACTTTCCATTTAATGAGATTTTCAAGATCAAAAGGTTTAATTTCTGATATTAACTTTTTCTGATCATCGTATACACCTTCTACATTAGTCATTAATATTAATCTTCTTGATTTAAGTTTTTTTGCAATCGCACTTGCTGCAGTATCGCCATTAATATTATATGTTTGATTATGTTTTCCTAAACCTAAAGGAGCTATAATTGGAATTTTATTTTTATTAAGTGCGTTTTGAATTAAGTTATCATTTATTTTGTTTGGTATTCCAACAAAACCAAGTTCCTCTTTCTCGGGCTCAACTTCAATTACATTTTCAGTTTTAGTATGAAACGAGGCTGCTTCAGAGCCTAATTTCTTGAGAGAATTTACTATATCTTTATTAAAATCAATTAATACTTTCTCTACAATATCAATAATATTTTTATCTGTAACTCTTAAACCATTAATAAATTTTGATACAATTTTTTTCTTATCTAGCTCTCTTTTAATTCTAGGACCTCCACCATGAACTACAATTATAGATAAACCTAATCTATCAAGCACATTTATATCAGATATGAAATTATTAAAAACGTTTCTATCTATAAGAACGTTTCCTCCATATTTAATTACTATTTTTTCTTTTTCGTATTTTTTTACATATTTCTGGACAATATTTATATCTGGAGCTTTATCAGGCCAAAATTTTTTTATCTCGTCTAGAGAAATATTTTTTGACATTTAATTCGTTTTCACAGTTGTTTTTTTAACAATTACGTATTGCTGAGCGATTGTAAGAATATTATTTATCGTCCAATAAACAACTAAACCAGAGGGGAAAGAAGCAAGTATGATTGTTAAAAATAATGGGAAGAATGCAAAAATTTTTGCTTGAATTGGATCAGCTGGTGCTGGATTTAATTTTTGTTGAACCCACATTGAGGCTCCCATTAAAATTGGCCAAATTCCGATTATCATAAACCCTGGGGGATCCCAAGGAATTAAGCCAAACAAGTTAAATAACGAAGTTGGATCTTGAGCTGACAAATCTTTTATCCAACCGAAGAATGGTTGATGCCTCATTTCTAAAGAAATAAAGAGCATCTTATATATTGCGAAAAAGAAAGGTATTTGAATCAACACTGGCAAACAACCCGATGCAGGATTAATTTTTTCTTTTCTGTATAAAGCCATCATCTCCTGCTGCAATTTAACTTTATCATCTTTATGCAGCTCTTTAAGTCTCATCATTTCAGGTTGAACTGCTTTCATTTTTGCCATTGATCTAAATGAGAAATTAGCTAGAGGGAAGAAAATTAGTCTTATTGCAATAGTTAATAGAACAATAGCTGTTCCAAAATTTCCTGAAATTTTAAATAAATAATCTATTACAAAAAATAGGGGTTTAGTGAAGAAATAGAACCAACCCCAATCAATAACTAAGTCGAACTTTTTAATATTTTGGTTTGCTGCATAACTATCAATTGTCTCAACTTCTTTTGCAGCAACAAATAATCTTAATTCATTTATCCCAGAAGATGATTTATTAATAGTTATAGGTTTATTAATTATGTAATTAGCTTTAAATCCATCTTCATAAAGAAAAGTTGATTTAAAATTTTTACCCTTCTCTGGAACAAAAGCAGTCATCCAGTATTTGTCTGTAATTCCAAGCCAACCTTCGTTTGACTCTCTCACAATCTTTTTTTCTTGAACATCATCGTAATCATCCTCTTTCAATTCATCATCGAATACTCCAATGAAACCCTCATGTTGTATATAAAAATTTTGAATATCATCTGGGATTTTATTTCTTGTCATTTGAGCATACGGAAATAAATCTATTGATGAATTAGAACTATTTTTTACTTGCTGAGATATTTTAAATAAATATTTATCATCTAATTCAATCCTTTTTTCAAAAGTCACTCCTTCATCATTGTTCCACTGTAAAATAATAGGAGAAGTATTGCTTAAAACATTATTACCATTCACTTTCCACACAGACTCTTTAGTTGGAACTTTGATCTTGTTTCCTATACTTGTCCATCCTGTTTCTATATAAAAACCATTTTCTGTGTTGGATGGATTTAAAAAAACAATATTTTCGCTACTTTCAACTTTTTGTTTGTGCTTTTTAAAAGATATATCGTCAATCAAAGCACCTTTTAAATTTATTGAACCAGATATACTATTATTCTCAATTTTTATTCTTTGACTATTGCTAATAGACTCCTCTCTTGTAAGTTTTTTAACTATTTGTGGTTGGCTAATTGTAGGAGCGATGGAGTTTTGATCAACTTCTTTTTCAATTTTTTGATTATTTTTTTTATCAACTGATTGTCTAGGTGTTTCAAAAAATGCTCCCCAGAAAAGAAGAACAGACATTGAGAGAGCTATTGCTACAAAAACGTTCTTGTTATCCATTTTTGCTCTCCTTTTTATTTTTAACTGGAACTAAATCTAAACCATCGCCGCTACCTAAAATCTGAATTGGATGACATTTTGAAATTCTTTTTAACCCAAATTTTAACCCCTTTATTAGACCGTGAGTATCAATAGCCTCAATAAAATACTCAGAACAAGTCGGTAAAAATCTGCATCTATTTCCCAGTAAGGGTGAAATAAGATATTGATAAAATTTAATTATAAATATTATAAAATTTTTCATTTTATTTTTTTAATTTACTAAAACTTTTCTCCATTAATGGCAAAAGCACATCTTGTTTTTTTGCGAATGCATTTGACTTACCAAAAACTATATAAGTGTAATCCTTATTAATTGCACCCTTTTTTTTTAATAATTTCTGAACAATTGCTTTTAATTTTCTTCTAATTTTGTTTCTTTTAACTGCATTTCCAATTTTTTTTTTCATTACAAAACTGATGAGCAAATTGGCTTTATGCTTTGGCAAAAAAAAGTTTTTAGTTGCAAATATTGAAAAATAATCGGTATGAATTTTTTTTTCTTTAAGAACTTTTTTGAATTGGCTGCTTTTTTTTAAACTTTCAAGCCTAACCATTTAAATTTAAGTTGAAAGAGTTTTTCTTCCTTTGGCTCGTCTTCGTGCTATAAGCTGTCTCCCAGTCTTAGTTGCCATCCTCGATCTAAAACCATGTCTTCTTTTTCTTACTAAATTGCTTGGTTGATATGTTCTTTTCATAAATATTTAAAGGTATATATTTTAATTGCTGTCTATTGTACAGGTAAATTATGAGTAAAAATTTGAAAATATTTTTAGGAGCTTCTTATTTGTTTATACTGTTTTATTTCCTATATCTTATTTTCACAGCTGTTGAGATTAATAGACTTGATGATTTTACTTACTATAAAGAAATTCAGTCAGATTTAGAAACTTATATAAGCACTAATACAATAATCAATTTGATTTATTTTTTTATTTTTTCTGTTATTTGGGTCACTTTACTCGGTTTTGGCTCGCCAATTTTAATTATTTCTGGGATATTATTTGGACAAATTATTGGCACTTTAATTTCTGTGTTTTCAATTTCAATAGGAGCATTAATATTATATTCAATTGGTAATTTCTTTTTTAGAGATCTTGTGAAATCTATTTTAGAGAAAAAATTTAACAGATATATTCAATTATTTAAAAAAAATGAGTTTTTCTATTTTTTTATTTATAGGTTTATAGGAGGTCTTGGAGTTCCATTTGGATTGCAAAATTTAATTCCAATTTTATTTGGAATGAAAAAAACAAATTATTTTTTCGCAAGTTTTTTTGGATTTATACCGGGTTTTTTTATAATTAATACTATTGGAGCAGGATTAAATAATTATATCTCCGAAGCTGATAATTTTAGTATGATTGATTTTATTTTTACCCCTGAGATTTATTTACCAATAATTATGTTTTCTATTTTGATGTTTTTTTCAATTATAATTAAAAAAAAATTTTTCAATGATACAAATTAATAAAAATATTTTGTCTGGGGACCCAAGTCCTTATTTAAAACAACATAAAGATAATCCAGTTAATTGGCAAACCTGGTCTAAGGATTGCCTCGAATTTGCAAAAAAAAATAAAAAACCTATCCTGCTTAGCATTGGTTATGCAAGCTGTCACTGGTGTCATGTTATGGCGCATGAAAGTTTTGAGGATAACGAAACTGCAAAGTTAATGAATGATTTATTTGTAAATATTAAAGTTGATAGAGAAGAAAGGCCTGATTTAGATTTTATTTTTCAAAGTTCATTTCAATTATTTAATCAGACAGGAGGTGGCTGGCCCTTAACAATGTTTTTGGATGAAAATGGAGTTCCGTTCATGGGAGGTACTTATTTTCCAAAAAATTCAAGACATGGTTTACCGTCTTTTAGAGAAGTGCTCCAAAAAGTTTCAGAAGCTTATAAAGATCAAAGAGAAAATATAATAAAACAAAAAAGCTTAATAATTAGTAATTTAGATTTAAAAAAAAATCCTGTTCTGAATCAAGAACTTGAACCTATAATTGAAATGTCTATGAATAATTTAGATAAATCAAAAGGAGGTTATAAAGGTGCACCAAAATTTCCAACATTTAATCTTTACGAAACGCTTCTATATTTTTTTAATAAATCTGGAGATAAAAAGTACTTAGAGCCTGTAGATCTCATCATAAAACAGCTTTGTTCAAAAGGAATTTATGACCATGTTGAGGGAGGAATTGCACGTTATACAGTAGATGAAGATTGGATAGTTCCACATTTTGAAAAAATGTTATACGACAATTCACAGTTTGTTTTATTGTTATCAAAGTATTGTAAAATAAGATCGGAAATTTATTTCAAAGAAAAATTAGGGCAAACTGTTGATTTTTTAATAGATAATTTCAAAAACAAAGAGGGATTTTTGGGTTCCGCTTACGATGCAGACAGTGAAGGTGTTGAGGGAAAATATTATGTATTTTCCTATGAGGAAATTAGAGAAATAGAGAATATTGACAAGTATTTTGAAGTAAAACCTGAGGGAAATTGGGAAAAAAAAATTATATTAGTAGAAAGAGAAAAGCCAAATAAAATTATCCTAAATAAGCTCTTAGAAATTAGAAAAAAAAGAAATAAACCATTTTTTGATGATAAGACTCAGTTAGATCTAAACTCTTTGATGTTAAGCGCTTTAGTTACAGCGAATGAAATATTGCCCGAAAAAAAATATTTAAAATTAGCAGAGGATTTTTTTTCAAAAATTGAAAAAAGGTATATCAAAAATAAAATTTATCATAGCTATTCTCAAGATATAGTTTTTATTGAGGACTATGCTTTCTTAATAAGTTCTCTAATTGATCTCTCTGATAAAACTATGAATTTTAGGTACAAAGATCTAGCCAAAAAACTATTATATGAGGCAATTAATAAATTCTATTTAAGCGATAAGAATATTTTTCAGAAAAATCCCATTTCTAACGACGATGTTTTTTTTAAACCTATTGATATAGGTGATAACACTATTCCAAATGGAAATGCAGTAATGCTCATTAACTTAGTTAGGCTGGGCATGATGGAAGAAGCAAAAAAATTGTCAGATAGTTTAAATGGATATTTGAATATTTACAAAAGCCACATGATGACATCATTAAGAGCTATTGATTATTTTAAAAATATTTCAAAGGGAAAAAATTGTAACCAATATGGTTGTAAAATCGATGCTTAAAAAGATTAATTGGTTAATTTGGTTACTCCTAGTAATTTTATGGAACTATGGATTTCCACAAGCTACCCCATTTGAAGATGTTACAGTTGCCGTAATTTTGTCGATTTTGTTTATAATTATCCAATTGCTACAATCAAGATACTTGAAATAAAGTAGATCAGGAAGTAAATTTGGCTAATAATGAAGGAGTGCTTGTTATGGGAATTCACTATGATTATAAATCAACACGTGGTGATAAAGCTATGAAAAAAGAGGCAAAGAGAAAAGCACGTATTGAACAGAGAAGAGCTAAGCGATCAAGCACAAATCCTAAAGATTCAGATCATGATACAATGCACGACATTAACAAGCCGATCACACTTGAGGATTTAACAAATCCAGACAAAAATTAAAATTGTAATGAAATCTTTTGTTAAGAAAGATTTATTATTAAAAAAACGTGAAGCTGCATTAAAAAAAAATTTAAAAAAAAGAAGAAACTATAAGTTATTAAATAAACAAAAAAATGCCAGTACTTTCAGACAAATGGATTAGAAAAACAGCTAAAACAAAAGGTATGATTAAACCTTTTGTAAGTAAACAAGTGCGAAGAGGAAAAATTTCTTTTGGACTATCTTCATATGGATATGATGCAAGAGTTTCCAATGAATTTAAAATATTTACAAATGTGAACTCTGGCATAGTCGATCCAAAAGTATTTAAAAAAGAGAGTTTTGTAACAAAAAAAGCTAAAGAGTGTATTATTCCTCCTAACTCTTTTGCTTTAGCTAGAACAGTTGAATATTTTAAAATTCCAGAAAACGTAATGGTAATTTGCTTAGGTAAATCAACATATGCAAGATGCGGAATAATTGTAAATGTCACTCCTTTAGAACCTGGATGGGAGGGACATGTTACTTTAGAATTTTCAAATACCACTCCTCTTCCTGCAAAAATCTATGCTAACGAAGGTGTAGCACAATTTGTATTTTTAAAAGGAAATGAAAAACCTGAAGTTTCTTATGCAAAAAGAAAAGGAAAATATATGAAACAAAAAGGCGTTACACTGCCTAAAGTATAGATTTTCTTTAATGCAAAAACTTTTAATCAAAGGGAAAAGAAATTTATCTGGTAGTATTTTAATATCTGGATCAAAAAATGCTACCTTACCAATTTTGGCTGCCTCAATTCTTGCAAAAAATGTTAATCTTAAAAATGTTCCTTTGGTAAAAGATATTTTTACGATGATTGAATTATTAAAATTTATTGGAATAAAGATTAAAACAAATAAAAAAAATAAAATTATACAACTAAAAAACACTAACAAAAAAATAAATACTTTAGCACCATATAAATTGGTCAAAACAATGAGAGCCGGGGTACTAGTTCTAGGACCATTGTTAACTAAATATAAAAAAGCTAAGGTATCATTGCCCGGTGGTTGTGCAATTGGAACTAGACCAGTTGATATTCATTTATATGCTCTTAAAAAATTAGGTGCAAATATTAAAATAAAAGATGGATACATAATTGCAGAAGCAAAAAAAGGTCTTGTTGGAAACAAAATAAGATTTCCATCTATTTCTGTTGGTGCTACAGAAAACGCTTTAATTGCTGCATGTGGTGCTAAAGGAAAAACTGTACTCACAAATTGCGCTGTAGAACCTGAAATTATAGACTTAATTTCATTTTTGAAAAAATTAGGAAATATTATTCAGATTTCTGGAAGAAAGATAATTATTCTTGGAAAAGGGCTAACTTACAAAAAGGTAAGCCATAAAATTATTTTCGATAGAATAGAAGCAGGCACTTACTTAATTGCTGGTGCGTTAATAGGTCAGAAAATAGTTATAACAAATGTAAGACCAAGTATTATTAAAAATGAGATTAAAATTTTAAGAAATATAGGCGCCAAGATAATTGTAAAAAAAAATGCAATCACAATTATTAAATCGAAAAGAATGAAAAAAATTAGCGTTATCACAAAACCATATCCGGGTTTTCCAACAGATCTTCAAGCTCAATTAATGGTACTAATGACACAAACAAAAGGCATTTCTAAGATTAAAGAAAATATTTTTGAAAATAGATTTATGCACGTTCCTGAATTAAAAAGAATGGGTGCCAAAATAGAAGTTAAAAATAAAGTGGCATATATATTTGGTCCTACGAAGTTAACTGGTGCTGAAGTAATGGCAACAGATTTAAGAGCTTCTGTAAGTTTAGTACTAGCTGGATTAATTGCTGATAATCGAACAATAGTGAATAGAATTTATCATTTGGATAGAGGGTATGAATTTTTAGAAAATAAATTAAGAAAGTGTAAAGCTATTATTAAGCGAGTATAATGAAACCTAAAAATTTGAAACTAATCGCAAGAACAGAGGAAGATTTGAGGGTAGTTTCTGCACATTTACAAGACGCAATAGTAAATGTAAATGATATTGCAAATTTAAAAAAAAATAAGATTTTACTCCTCCAACTAAATAGGTTTATGTGGGAGGACGTTGAAAAAGGGGTTTTTAGAAAAAATAAAAGAATAAGAACGGTTTTGAAGTTTGAAAATGTTATTAAAGTATACTCAAAAAATATTTATCAAGATAAAAAAGATAAATTTCTAGATTTTCTTACTATTGAAACAAATAAAATGACTGATAATAACTATGAAATGAAAATATTATTCGCAGGAGGCTCAATAGTTAAAATTATTTCAGAAATTATTGAAGTAACTTTAGATGACCAAGGCGATGCCTGGGTAACAAAAAATAAACCTAAACATATAGCAATTTAATGTTAAAATTTTTTAATGCTGATCAAAAAAACTCTTTAAAGAAATTAGAGGAAATTTTAAATTTGAGAAAGATAAAACAAAAAATTCAGTCTTCTAAAGTAAGGCAAATAATATTAAGTGTAAAAAAAAATGGTGATAATGCTTTAATAAATTATGAAAAAAAATTCTCAAATGTTAAAACTAAAACAAAAAAACTAAAATTTACAAAAAAAGAGATTAATTCAATTTCAAAAAAAGTTGATAAAAAACTTAAAAGATCAATAGATCTTGCGTTTTCAAGGATTAAACTTTTTCACTCAAAGCAAAAATTTTCATCCTTCAAATTTAAAGATAATTATAAAAATGAACTTGCGTATAAATTTTCGCCTATAGAAAATATTGGTGTATATGTGCCGGGGGGAACTGCGAGTTACCCAAGTACAGTTTTGATGAACTGCATTCCTGCAATTGTAGCTGGAGTCAAAAATATTTATCTTACAACTCCATCATTAGACTCATCAGTAAATCCAGCAATTATATACGCAGCAAAAAAATGTGGTGTTAAAGAAATTTATAAAACAGGTGGGGCTCATTCGATAGCAGCTTTTACATACGGTACTAAGAGTTATAAAAAGGTAGATAAAATTGTTGGTCCTGGAAATGCTTTTGTTGCATCAGCTAAGAAAGAAGTTTTTGGAGAAGTGGGAATAGACATGGTGGCAGGTCCATCCGAAGTAAGTATAGTTGCAGATAAAAATTCAGAGCCAGATTGGATAGCATCAGATTTGATTGCTCAGGCAGAGCACGATATTTTTGCACAATCTATTCTAATTTCAGACAACAAAAATCTAATTGATTTAGTTAATTTGAATTTAAAACTACAATTAAAAAAATTACCTAAAAAAAATATAGCACTAAAAAGTATAAAAAACTATGGATTAGCTATTTATTCTAAAAATAAAAACACAATATCAGATGTGGTAAATATAATAGCACCCGAACATTTAGAAATTGATTTTAAAAACTATAATAAAATTTTAAAAAGAATTAAAAATGCTGGTTCAATTTTCATCGGAAAATTTTCGCCAGAAGCAATGGGAGACTATATAGCTGGTCCTAATCATGTATTACCTACATCAGGAGCTGCAAAATTTTCCTCAGGCTTATCTGTAGGTGATTTTTTAAAAAGACATTCAGTGATAAAAATAACAAAATCAGGTATTGAAAGATTAGGGCCATCAGTTATAAATTTAGCTAAGCATGAAAAGCTAGAAGGCCATGCTAATTCAATAAAAATTAGATTGAAAAAACGAGGATAAATAATTGGCAAAACAAGAAACGTTAGAATTTAAAGGAAAAGTAACTGAGTTGCTTCCAAATGCAATGTTTAGGGTAAAATTAGAAAATAATCATGAAATTTTAGCTCACACTGCTGGAAAACTCAGAAAGAATAGAATAAGAGTACTAGCAGGCGACAATGTAATGGTTGAAATGACACCGTACGACTTAACTAAAGGTAGAATAACTTTTAGATTTTAGGCCTTGTAGCTCAGTAGTAGAGCAGTACCCTGAAAAGGTATGTGTCGTAAGTGCGATTCTTACCAAGGCCACCACCAAACAATAATGCACATCGAAAAATCATTAAAAATTTGATAAATTTCAGTATGACCGAAAATATTGGACTAGTTTGGTTGAAAGATGATTTTAGATTAAAAAAAAATCTAGCTTTAATAGAAGCCACTAAAGAAAATAATAAGGTGGTTGTATTCTTTTTACTAAAAAAAAAAAAATTTGACGAACAAG
Organism: uncultured Pelagibacteraceae bacterium; assembly: GCA_902635225.1. Lineage (GTDB taxonomy): Bacteria > Pseudomonadota > Alphaproteobacteria > Pelagibacterales > Pelagibacteraceae > Pelagilacustribacter. The sequence goes on from CACPNG010000008.1 coordinate 13,911, forward strand.
AAGCTCAAAAGTGGTGGGTCCGTGAGTCCCTTCAAGTGTTTAGAAAGCAATTGATAAATTACAATATAAATCTTGAGATAGTTCTAACTGACACATACAAATCTTTTTTTGAAAAACTATTTACAAAAAAAAACTTTTCAATTTATTGGAATAGGACTTATGAACCAGACTATTTAAAGTTTGATGAATTTTTATCAAAAAATTTTAAAGAAAATCAAATTAAATGCAGCATCTTTAAAGGCAATATTTTAAATGAATTTCACGAAGTAAAAAAAAATGATGGTACCCCTTTTAAAGTTTTTACTCCTTTCTGGAAAAACGCAGAGAGATTTTATTTAGACAAAATTCCTAAAAGAGAAAAAAAAATATCAAAATGTTCAAAAAAAGTATCTTTTTTTAAAAAAACAATAAGTGAAAAAGAAATTTACCCTAAGGAAAAATGGTTTAAAAAGTTTGAAAAATGCTGGTCCCCAAGTGAAGAAAATGCATTAAAAGAATTAAAAATTTTTATATCTAATAGAGTTAAAAATTATTCTGATTTGAGAAATTTTCCAAATTTACTTGGAACTTCAAAACTATCACCTTTCATAAAACACGGACAAATACACGTTGAGACTATCTGGGAAGAATGCAACAAAATAAAGCATTTAGGTGTAAATAAATTTTTAGCTGAAATAGGTTGGAGAGAGTTTAATCACTCACTGATAAATTATTTTCCTCATATGCTTAAAGGAAACTATTCAAAAAAATTTGATAAATTTCCATGGGAAAAAAATTCAAAACTTTTAACTGCATGGAAAAAAGGGTTGACCGGATACCCTATAGTTGATGCAGGAATGAGAGAGCTTTACTCCATAGGATGGATGCATAATAGAGTGAGAATGATAGTAGGATCTTTTCTTGTTAAACACTTATTAATTCATTGGATTGAAGGCGAAAAGCATTTTAGAAAATGTTTATTAGATTTTAATCAAGCCAATAATATTTCTGGTTGGCAATGGGTCGCGGGATGTGGTGCTGATGCAGCTCCTTATTTCAGAATTTTTAATCCTATTTTGCAAGGTGAAAAATTTGATAAAGATGGGGATTATGTAAAAAAATGGGTTCCAGAATTAAGAAAAGTTCCAAAAAAGTTTATTCATAAACCTTGGGAACTGAATGATCAAAGTATTTTAAAATTAGACTCGGATTATCCTTCGCCAGTTGTGATACATGAGGAAGCTAGAGCTAGAGCACTTAAAGCTTTTAAAACAATCTAAAATTATATACTTCCATGGCAGTGTTTAAATTTTTTTCCGGAACCACATGGGCACCTGTCATTTCTACCTACTTTTTTATAATCTACATTTTCATTGTCTTTAGACTTATTGTCATTAGGAGAGACAACAATATTCAAATTTAATAGCAACTTTATTAAATCATATTTAATTTTAGTCAGAAGTCCTTCAAATAAAATAAAAGCCTCTTTTTTAAATTCTGATAAAGGATCTTTTTGACCATATTGTCTTAATCCTATAACCTGTCTTAATTGCTCCAAATATTGAAGATGAGATCGCCATGAGAAATCAATTATTTGAAGAAAAATCTTTTTTTCAAGAGTGTCATTTTGATCCTTTCCTAAAATATTAACTCTACTTATCTTTTTTTCTTCGAATAAATTCTTTATCTCTTTTGTAAATTCCAATTTTTCTTTTGAAGTTAATTTTGTTAACTGTGCATCATTTAAAGCACTACCAATTAAATTCTTAATTTGAGTGAGATATTTTTCATCTTTTGATTTTTGGTACTCGGTAAAGGAAATTTCCAAATCTTTAGTTATCTCTTCTAAAAAATTTTTTAATATTTCACTAATATTTTCCTCTTTTAAAATATTTAATCTTTGAGAAAAAATTACTTGTCTTTGATCATTCATTACATCATCAAATTTTATTAAAGTTTTCCTTATGTCAAAATTTCTTGTCTCAACTTTTTTTTGAGCTCTCTCCATTGCCTTATTTATCCAAGGATGGTCAATAGACTCATTTTCCTTTAATCCAAGCTTTTTCAACATTCCATCAATAGAGTCACCACCGAAAATTCTCATTAATTCATCTTGTAAACTAATAAAAAATATTGAGGATCCAGGATCTCCTTGTCGCCCAGATCTACCTCTTAGTTGGTTATCAATTCTTCTACTTTCGTGTCTTTCTGTTCCAATTATGAAAAGACCTCCTAAATCTTTAACTTTTGTCTCATCTTTTTTGTGATCATCTATTTTTCTTGATTCAACTTGCTCAATAAAATCTTTGTTACCACCAAGCTTTATGTCAGTTCCTCTACCAGCCATATTAGTAGCGATAGTTACTGCTCCAATTTTTCCAGCTTCAGCAATAATTTTTGCCTCTTTCTCATGTTGTTTAGCGTTTAGAATATTGTGATTAACGTTTCTGTTTTTTAAAAAATTGGAAATTTTTTCTGATTTTTCAATACTTGTAGTGCCTACTAAAACTGGTTGACCTTTAGAATTACATTCAATTATTTTATTAGTAATTGCATTGTATTTTTCTTTTTCAGTTCTAAAAATCTGATCGTTAAAGTCTTCTCTCAACATTTTTTTATTTGTGGGTATTGAAACTACGTTTAACTTATAAATGTCATAAAATTCTTCTGACTCGGTCATTGCTGTTCCTGTCATACCAGCTAATTTTTTGTAGAGTCTAAAATAATTTTGATATGTAATTGACGCTAAAGTTTGATTTTCTTCTTGTATTTCTACATTCTCTTTCGCTTCAATAGCCTGATGTAAACCATCAGAAAATCTTCTCCCTCCCAAAATTCTACCAGTGAATTCGTCGATTATTTGTACTTTTCCGTTATTAATAATATAATCAATATCTTTTTTGAAAATTAAATTTGCTTTCAAAGCTTGATTTGTATGGTGAACAAGATCTAAATTAGCTGGATCATAAAAATTATTATTTTTTAAAATATTTTTTTGTAACGCAAGTTTTTCAATCTTGTCTACACCCGCGTCTGTAAGAATTACATTTTTATTTTTTTCATCCAGTTCATAATCATTTTTTTGTAAACTTTTGATAAATTCATTTGAAGTTGAATAAAGCGTTGTTTTGTCTTCTATTTTTCCCGAAATTATTAATGGTGTACGAGACTCATCAATAAGTATACTATCAACTTCATCAACAATACAAAAATTATGACCTCTTTGAACCATGTCATTAAGTTCATATTTCATATTATCTCTCAAATAATCAAAACCAAGTTCATTGTTAGTGGCGTAAGTAATATCACAGGCGTAATTTTTTTTTCTTTCATGATCGTCCAAATTATTTGTTATACAACCTGTAGATACCCCAAGATAATTAAAAACTTTTCCCATCCAAGATGAGTCTCTCAAAGCTAAATAATCGTTAACTGTAACAATATGAACGCCCTTTCCTGTAAGTGAGTTTAAATATGCGGGTAAAGTTGAAACAAGAGTTTTTCCCTCACCAGTTTTCATCTCAGCTATTTTACCATTATGAAGAACAAGGCCTCCTGACAGCTGAACATCATAATGACGTTCACCCAAAGTCCTTTTGGCAGCTTCTCTTACTAAAGCAAAAGTCTCAGGAATTATTTCATTTAAATTAAGAGAGCCATTTTGAGCTTTTTTTTTAAAATTTGCTGTTTTTTCTTTAAATTCACTTTCGGTTAAAGACCTTATTTCATTCTCTTTACTATTGATGGCTAAAATTATATTTTGAATGCTATCTAATTCTTGTTGATTAGAGCTTTTAAATATTTTACTAAGAGTTCTTGTAAATAAATTCATTATACTTCTATATATGTATTTATAATTAATATTAAATAGTAATTATGACAATAAACATTAAGAATTTTCTCAAAGATAAAACGAAATTATCGAAAATGGGAGAGTTTCAGAATTTAAAGGCAATTGATGGTTTGGAGATGTCATCAATTTCTGCTGATTTATATGGCGATGGAAGAGATGATTTGGCATTATTTTATTTTAGCAAAGGCGCTAATTATGCAAGTTTAACTACAACTAATAGTATTACTGCCGAATTCATTCCATGGAATAATAACTCTCATAAAAAAACAATAAAAGGTTTGTTAGTTAATACAAAGAATGCCAACACCTTTACTGGAAAGCAAGGGAAAGAAGGCATAGATATTTTAGCAAAAAACTTATCAAGGATTTTAACAATTAAAGAGTCTAAATCAAAGAAAGGTACAAATGAAACTGTAAAAATTAAAGATTTAATTTTTGCATCTACAGGAGTGATTGGAGAAGAGTTTCCAGTTGAAAAAATTAAAGACAGACTAAAAGAATTAGTTGAAAGATTGAGAGGTGAACATAATAAAATGTTCTGGCTTAAAGTTGCATCAGCTATAATGACTACTGATACCAAACCAAAAATAGCTTCTGAGGAAATAATAATAGGAGATGAGCTTATAAGAATTTGTGGAATTGCAAAAGGATCAGGAATGATAGCACCAAATTTAGCCACAATGCTCTCATTTATTTTTACAAATGTAGATATAAATTCAAATTTATTAAAAACTCTATTAAAAAGATCAGTGGCTAATTCGTTTAATGCAATTACTGTAGATAGTGACCAGTCTACAAATGATATGGTTTCAATTTTTTCAACTAGATCATTAAAAATTGGTCATAACTTAACTATGAATGATAAAATCATTCAAAAGTTTGAAATAGCGCTCAAAAAATTATGTTTAAATTTAGCAAAACAGATCGTTGTTGATGGCGAGGGAGCAAAAAAATTTATTACTATAAATGTGATAAATGCAAAATCTTTAGGTAGTGCAAAAAATATTGCTTTTTCAATTGCTAATTCACCTCTTTTCAAAACCGCAATAGCTGGTGAAGATCCTAATTGGGGAAGAATTGCTATGGGAATAGGTAAATCTGGAGAATTAATAGATCAGAAAAAACTTAAAATAAAAATTGGAAATTTTATTGTTGCTGAAAATGGAAAAATTTCAGACAGTTACGAAGAAAAAAAACTAAAAGAGTATATGGAGTGGGACTCAATTGAAATAGAAATTAACTTAAAGTTAGGAAATGATGCCTTCAAGTGCTATACTTGTGATTTTACTCATGATTATATCGATATTAATGCAGACTATAGAAACTAAATGATTAAGTATAATCTTATTTGTGATAAAGAACATGAGTTTGAAAGTTGGTTTTCAAGCTCACGTGAATTTGAAAAACTCAAAAAGAAAAGATTATTAGAGTGCATATATTGTAATTCTAAAAAAATTGAGAAGTCAATTATGTCACCTATGATTTCAAATTTCAATAATTTGGGTTCACTTGAAAGTAAGTTGGAAAGAGATCTTTTTAAGGAAAAACAAAAATTGCAACAAATTAGAAACTATATAGAAAAAAATTTCGAATATGTTGGAAAAAATTTTAGTAAAAAAGTTCGAGAAATTTACTACGACAAAAATAATAAAAAAACAATATATGGTACCACAACTTCTAAAGAGAGAGAGGAGTTAGCTGAGGAGGGTATAGAGTTGTTATCTATCCCGTGGGTAGACAAGGATAACTAAACTTTTGAACTACAGATAATATAATTAACAGATAAATTATCTGACTTTTTCCATTTACTATTCAAAGGATTAAATACTAGGCCTTTAACTTCTATTGTTTTAAAATTCTCAATTGATAGTTTTTTTTCTAATTCTTCTGGCCTTAAAAATTTGTTCCAATCATGAGTCCCAATTGGAAGCCATCTTAAAATATACTCTGCTCCTACAATTGCTTTTATATATGAAGTTATAGTACGATTTAACGTTGCGGTGAACATTAAACCATTTTTTTTGAGCAATTTATTGCATGATTTTATATATAGCTCAACATCTTCCACATGTTCGATTACTTCCAAATTTAATATAATATCAAATTCCTCTCTTTCATCGAGTCTTTCTGGGGAAGAATTTAAATAATTTATTTTTAAATTACTTTCTTGAGAATGAATTTTAGCTATCTTTATATTTTTTTCTGATGCATCAATCCCAGTTACCTTTGCACCTAATCTTGCCATAGGCTCACTTATTAAACCACCTCCACAGCCAATATCTAATATTTTTAATTCGTTAAAAGGATTTATTTTTTGATCGGATATTTTAAAATATTTTCTTATCATCTGAGTTATGTATTCGATTCTTATGGGATTAAACATATGTAAAGGTTTAAATTTACCTTTTACATCCCACCACTCTTCAGCTAAACTTGAAAACTTTTGAATTTCTTCTTTATTTATAGTAGTCATTAATAAGTTTTTAAAATAATTACATTATAATCTTTTTTTATAATATGAAAACTCTGTAAATGGTTAAAAAAGTATTAAAGTTCGGTGGCACTTCAGTTGGATCGATAGATAGAATTCAGCATGTGGCTAAAATAATAGAAAAAGAACATAATAATGGCAATCAACTCATTGTTGTTGTGTCAGCTATGTCTGGCAAAACTAACGAATTATTAAATTTGTCCAAAAATATTTCTGAAGATTTTAATAAACGAGAACTTGATGTTCTATTATCAACTGGAGAGCAGGTTACATCTGCTCTTATAGCTGGAGCATTAATAAATCTTAAAATTAAAGCTAAATCATATTTGAATTGGCAGATACCTATTCTTACAGAGGGAGAGTTTACAAATGCAAGAATAGTAAATATTCACACTGATAAAATTAATGAATTTTTAGAGAAAAAGGGCGTAGCTATTATTCCTGGGTTTCAAGGAATTTCACGGAATGGAGATATTACTACAATTGGAAGAGGTGGATCTGATGCATCAGCAGTAGCGATAGCGAAAATTTTTAACACAGATTTTTGTGAAATATATACTGATGTAGACGGAGTCTTTTCTACAGATCCTAATAAAATTCCGATAGCAAAAAAAATTGAAAAAATTTCATATGATGAAATGTTAGAACTATCCTCTCTTGGAGCCAAAGTTATGCAATCATCAGCAGTCCAGACAGCAATGATTTATAATATTCCATTAGAAGTAAAATCTACATTTACTAACAGAGACGGAACTAAAATATTTGGGCAGGATAGTATTGATTATTCAAAAAGCGTTACCGGTGTTGCATATTCAAAAGATGACGCAAAAATTACTTTGATAGGAGTAGAAGATAAACCAGGTGTCGCCGCAAATATATTCGAGCCATTAAACAAGTCTCAAGTAAATGTTGATATGGTAATTCAAAATATTTCTTCAGATACAATTACTACTGATGTTACATTTACCATTAAAAGAGATGATCTCATAAAAACTAAAGATATTTTTGAAAAAAATAATAATATTAGTTTTGAAAAAATTACTTATAATGATAAGGTTGCCAAAATATCTATAGTAGGTGCGGGAATGGTTACTACGCCAGGTGTCACTTATAAAATGTTTAGGGCTTTAGCTGATGAAAAAATAAATATTCTAGCGATTTCTACTTCAGAAATTAAGCTGTCTGTAATCATTGATGAAAAAAATATTTTAAATGCAGTAAAAAAATTACATACCGTTTTTGACTTAGACTAAAATGGAAATAAGACCTCATAGAATTATCAAAAGAAAAAAAACAAAAGTGATTAATGTTGGAAACATTAAAGTTGGAGGTAATTCGCCAATAAGCGTGCAATCAATGACCAATTCTTTAACCACTGATATAAACGAAACAATAAAACAGATAAAAGCTTTAGAGGAAGCAGGCGCAGATATTGTTAGGGTGTCTTGTCCAGACCAAGACTCTACTTTAGCTTTAAAAAAAATAGTCAAGGAAGTACAGGCTCCTTTAGTTGCAGACATTCATTTTCATTACAAAAGAGCTATTGAAGCTGCAAAAATGGGCGCAAGTTGTTTAAGAATAAATCCAGGTAATATTGGAAATCAAGAGAGAGTTATTGAAGTTATTAAGGCTGCTAAAGATAATAATTGCTCAATAAGAATAGGAGTTAATGCCGGATCTTTAGATAAAAATTTATTAGAAAAATATAAAGAACCTTGTCCAGAAGCCCTAGTCGAAAGCGCTGAATATAATATTAAATTATTTGAAGATAATGATTTTTTTAATTTTAAAATTAGTGTTAAATCATCAGATATATTTTTGACAGTAAAAGCTTATAAAAAACTTTCTGAGATATGCGATTATCCATTACACTTAGGGGTGACAGAGGCTGGTGGTTTGTTAACAGGCAGCATAAAGTCTTCAATTGGAATCGGTCAACTGTTAATGGATGGCATTGGTGATACAATAAGAGTTTCTCTTTCATCTGACCCAGTTGATGAAGTAAAAGCAGGATTTGAAATCCTAAAATCTTTAGGTATTCGTTCTAGAGGCGTTAATATTATATCTTGCCCATCATGTGCTAGACAAGCATTTCCAGTTATCGAAACAGTTAAAGAACTAGAAAAAAAATTAGCTCATATTAAAAAACCTATCAACTTATCTATAATAGGATGTGTTGTGAATGGTCCCGGTGAAGCAGCTCAAACAGAAATAGGCCTAACAGGCGGAGGACATGATAGTAATTTACTTTATTTATCAGGAGTACCGCACACGAAAGTCCCTAACTCAAAAATCATCGATAAAATTGTTGAACTTGTAGAGAATAAAGTAAAAGAAGAAAACTAATTTATGTTACCTTTACAAAAAGTTAAGGAAATTATTTCTAAATATGATAGTTTAGAAAAAGAACTTTCTTCAGGAAATATAGATGCAAAAAAGTTTGCAAACAAATCAAAAGAATACGCAAATCTAGGAAGCATAATTTCTACTGCTAAAGAATATATAAATTTTGATAAAGAAAAAAAAGATTTAGAACAAATTTTACAAGACCAATCATCAGATAAAGAAATTGTTGAAATGGCGCAAAAAGATTTAGATGATCTTATAAGAAAAAGAAAAAATAACGAGAATCAACTTAAAATATTTCTTTTACCTAAAGACGAAGATGACAATAAGAATGCTATTGTAGAAATAAGAGCAGGAACTGGCGGGTTAGAAGCATCACTTTTTTGTTCTGATTTATTTAAAATGTATGAAAAAGTCTGTTCAAAAAAAAAATGGGAACTAGAAATAATAAATATTTCTAAAAGTGATGCGGGTGGTTTTAAGGAGGTAATATTTTCAGTAAATGGAAATGATATATATTCTTATTTAAAATATGAGTCTGGCGTTCATCGCGTTCAAAGGATACCTGAAACAGAAACTCAAGGAAGAGTGCATACTTCGGCCGCCACAGTAGCTGTGCTACCTGAAGCTGAGGAGGTAGATATTCAAATAAAAGAATCAGATTTGAGAATAGATGTTTTTAGAGCTGGAGGACCAGGAGGACAATCAGTAAACACAACTGATAGCGCTGTCAGAATTACTCATTTACCAAGTGGAGTTGTAGTTAGTCAGCAAGATGAAAAATCTCAACACAAAAATAAAGCAAAGGCCCTGAAGATACTTAGGTCACGTGTTTATGAGTCAGAGAAAAGAAAAAAAGACTTAGAAAGATCAAGTAATAGAAGGAGTCAAATTGGAACTGGAGATAGATCTGAGAGAATTAGGACTTATAATTTTCCACAAGGCAGAGTGACAGATCATAGGATTAATTTAACGTTACATAAGTTAGATGAGTTTTTAAGTGGTGAAATTCACGAGGATATGAATCAACAATTACGTTTAAAAGAACAAGATCTGAAACTTGAGAACTTAAAATAAATATGAAAACTTTCGAACTACTAAAAATAGGATCAAATTTTCTAAAAGAAAAGAAAATAATGTCTTTTAATCTAGACTCGGAATTATTACTTACAAAAGTTTTGAAAAAAAGTAGACAAGATATACTTCAAAATTTGAATCAAAATATTCATAAAAATCATTGTCAAAAATTTTCTTATTTAATAAATAGAAGGTCAACACATGAACCAGTTGCATATATTCTTCAAAAAAAGGAATTTTGGAATAAATTTTTTTATGTCACTAAAGACACTTTAATTCCAAGACCAGAAACAGAACTGATGGTAGAACAACTATTAAAGAAATATAAAAATAAAAAAAAAATATCTATTTTAGATATGGGGACTGGTAGTGGGTGTATTATAATTAGTTTGTTGAGTGAATTAAGTAATTCTGTTGGAGTTGGTATCGATATTTCTCATAGAGCTCTCGAAATTGCAAAAAAAAATGCTATTAATCATTGCGTTAATACAAAAATTAAGTTTTTAAACATCTCATTGAGTAAATATTTCAACAAAAAACATGACGTTGTTGTTTCTAATCCACCATATATTAGCAGAAGGGAATTACAGTGTTTAAGTGAAGATATTAAGAAATTTGAACCCAGAATAGCCTTAGATGGCGGAAATGATGGGCTTGACCTAATAAAAAAAGTTATTTACAAAACAAATGAAATCTTAAAAATAAATGGAACTCTTGCCCTGGAAATAGGGAACAAACAATATTGGAAAGTTTCGAAAATATTAATTAAAAACAACTTTAAAATTGAATTCAAGGTCAATGATTATGGGGATAATACAAGATGTATAATTGCAAGGAAAATAAAATAGATAATGAGTTTAAATAATCGTAGAAGAAATTTTAGATCAAGATCTCAAAAAAATAACTTCAGAAGAAGGTCTAATTCAATTAATACTAATAGTACTAGCAGTCTTACTAGCAATGGCAATGTAAATTTTAATAGAAATGGATCGATGAATAATTTACACGCTGTAGAAAAAACAATGCAAAAGTTTCAGCAACTAGCAAAAGATGCACAAAGCAACGGTGATCCAGTTTTAGCTCAGAATTATTTTCAGCACGCTGATCATTATTTAAGAAGATTTAATGAATTGAGCCAAAAAAGAGATATTTCACAAGACCAGTCAGAAAAACCAAACAAAGATAGAGCCTCAACAACTAATTAACTCTTCAGTCTAAGTTCAGACAGTTTAAGATCAATTTTAATTCTTTCTAATTCGAAATTTTTTCTTGACTCACCCTTGAGTTTTTTACCAGAGGGAAGCTTTAGTTTTTGTGAATTTACTTTTTTTCCATTAACCACAACTTCATAATGTAAATGTGGACCAGTGGACATTCCTGTTGACCCTACATAACCAATTATCTGACCTTGTTTTACTTTTCTTCCTTCTTTTATTCCCTTAGCAAAAGATTTCATATGAGCATAGATAGTTTCATATGTAGAATTATGTCTGATCTTAATACAGTTTCCTCCACCACCACACCATCTGGCTCTAGTAACTGTGCCAGATCCAGAAGCCATTATGGGAGTTCCACTAGGTGCTGCAAAGTCAGTTCCTCTATGCATCTTATTATAACCAAGTATTGGATGTTTTCTCATTCCAAATGAGGAAGAAAGTCTGGCCCCATTAATTGGAGTCTTCATTAAAGACTTTGTTATACTTTGACCTTTAATATCAAAAAAATCATTGTTATTTTTATCTTTAAAATTATAAAGATTTATTTCCTCTCCATTAACAAACATTGAAGCATATATTATTTTTCCAGTATCTCTTACTCTTTCATTATCATCTTCAAATTTTTCATACAATAACTCAAACCAATCTCCCTCTCTTATATCTCTTTGAAAATCTACCTCAAAACCAAATACTCTTGCAAACTCAACTATTATATTTGGTTCTATTTTCGACTTAATTGCAGAGCTGTAGAGATTATTTTTAATTACACTTTTAACAACTACTTCTCGTTTATATAATTGGAGAATATTTTCTTTTATAATAAACTCATTTTTAGATTTTCTTACTTCTATACTA
>CACPNG010000009.1 GCA_902635225.1 uncultured Pelagibacteraceae bacterium
CAAGCATTTAATCTAAAGGAAATATTTTATCTGCATAAAAAAAACTCTGACAAATATAAGGATGATGATATCTCTTTATACATGGACCTTAATAAAGTTAGGTTTATTGAGGGAGAAAAAAGTAATTTTAAAATTACGGACAAATTAGATTTTGAAAATTTAAGAAATATTTACAAGTCTAAACAAAGTGTTGGAATAGGTTTTGACGTTCATAGGTTAGTGCCTAACAGAAAACTTTACTTAGCAGGTTTGAATATTAAATCTAAATTAGGAACATTAGGACACTCAGATGGCGATCCAGTTCTTCATTCAATTACTGATGCAATTTTAGGAGCTTGTAAAATGGGAGATATTGGTCAATTGTTTTCAGACAAAAGTAATAAATTTAAAAACATAAGATCAACTATTTTACTAAAAAAGGTAATAGAACAGACTAAGTTTAAAGGATTTTTTATAAATAATATTGATATTAACATTATAACTCAAACACCTAAGATAAAATACTTAAAAAATAAAATGATTGATAGTATTGCTAAGCTCTGTGAAATTTCTAAAAATCAAATTAATATAAAAGGAAAATCAACAGAAAAATTAGGTGTCATTGGGAAAGAAAAAGCAATAGCCTGTGAAGTTATATGTTCAGTCATTAAATATGATTAAAACCATTAATTATTTATTTGTTACATGTTTTGGTATTGGATCTTTTAGATTTGCTCCAGGAACTATAACTTCTTTAGTTACAACAATTTTTTTATACAGCCTATTCCATATAGTTAATCTATCTAGCGGTATTATATTACTAATTTTATTTTTAATTTTTATATATTCATTTTATGCAGTGTCCGAATATATAAAATATAATGAAAACAAAGACCCAAAAGAAGTTGTTGTAGATGAGTTTATTGGCCAATCCATTCCAATTTATCTTTATGAAATTGCACACGGAACTACAAAAGCCCCACAGGAGTCAATTCTATTTTATTTATATATTTTTATTTTATTTAGATTTTTTGACATCAAAAAACCATTTCCGGTAAGTTTTTTTGATAAAAAATTTAAAAATAGTTTTGGAGTAATAATAGACGATGTAGTAGCAGGTTTATATGTGGTTCTTACATTGATAATATTTATGGTAGTTAAATCAAAGTTTTTCTAATGAGTCTAAATAAAAAAATAATTTCATTAATTAAAAGAAAAAAGATGAAACTTGCAATTGCGGAGTCTTGTACTGGAGGAATGTTGTCTAGCGCTATCACCTCTGTGAGCGGATCATCTAAAGTATTTACTATGGGATTAGTAACTTACTCAAATCAAGCCAAAACAAGTATATTAAAAGTACCTCAAAAACTAATAAAAAAAAATGGAGCTGTAAGTGTTCAGTGTTGTTTGGCTATGGTCAATAATTTAAGTAAAATTAGTAAATCAAAAATTTGTGTTTCAATAACAGGAATAGCTGGCCCTAAAGGAGGATCTAAACAAAAACCAGTTGGATTGGTTTATATTGGAATTAGAGTTGGAAAAAAGGTTGTTGTTAATAAATTTAATTTTAAGAATAAAGGAAGAATTTTTATTCAAAAGCAAACTGTAAAAAAAACTCTGAATTTATTAGTACAATTGATTAAACGGGATAGCTAAACTCTGGATTAACAATTACATCTAAAAGATGGGCAGTAAAACTGTTAAGCAACAAAAAGATTCCAAAAGCAATTAAATAGAGTATAAAAACTAAAAAATTTCTAGCTCGTTTTTTTTGCAATAGCTGTTTGTCTTCGGGTACCCATTCTTTACTTTTAGACTTAAAATCATAGGAAAACATCCAATAAGTTAGGTCAGTTTCGTTAGGATCGCCTGTTCTTATTGTTTTAATATATGAAGATAAGAATTTAAAAGTTAAAATAAATAAGATTAATAAAGATGATATTGTAAACATTATTTATATAATTTAATTGCTCTTTCTTCAAAAGCTTTGGCAATTTTATTTAAACCAAGCTCAAAAGATTTTTTCATTATTCCATTCAAAATCGGATTTTTCAATTCAAAATCAATAAAAAATTCCAACTGTGTCGAATTGTTTACTTCCTTAAATTTCCACTCATTTTTCAGATGTTTTAATGGTCCATCAAGGTTAGTGACTATAATTGTATCTTTTTCTTTATAATAAGACACGTGACTTGAGAAAGTTTCATTCAAGATGCTCTTACCTACTTTTAAATCTCCATTAAAGGTAATAAGATCTGCACTTTCATCTCTCTCATAAATTTTACCTTCGATACACCATGGAACAAATTCTGGATATTTTTCAATATCTAGAACCATTTCAACTAATTGTTCTTTTTTACAAGGAATAATTTTTTTTATTGATGCGGAAGACATTCAAGCTGTTTATTTCTTGCATCTTGTAATTTTCTAAAATCTTCATCTGCGTGATAAGAAGATCTTGTAAGAGGTGATGAAGAAACAAGTAGAAAACCTTTTGTCTTTGCAATTTGCTCGAACTCTTTGAATTCATCAGGATGATAATAACGATTAAGTGGATGATGTTTGGGAGATGGTTGTAAATATTGACCGATAGTAATGAAATCAACTTCAGCAGATCTAAGATCGTCCATAACTTGAATTACTTCTTCTTTGTTTTCACCCAAGCCAACCATAATTCCTGATTTAGTGAAAACTTTTTTGTTAAATTTTTTTGCATTTTTTAAAAGTTCTAATGAAGCAAAATAACGTGCTCCTGGTCTTACAGTTGTATAAAGTCTAGGAACTGTCTCTATATTATGATTAAATACGTCAAGATCAGCTTTTAAAATTTTTTTGTAAGAGTCTCCTTTTCTCAAAAAGTCGGGAGTTAAGACTTCTATAGATGTTTTTGGATTTTTATCTCTTGTAGCTTTAACAACTTTATAAAAATGTTCCGATCCCCCATCATCTAAATCATCTCTATCTACAGATGTAATTACAACATGTTTCAAATTTAAATTTTGAACCGCTCTTGCGATTTTAGCTGGTTCAAAAATATCTAGCTCTGTTGGTTTTCCAGTTTTAACATCACAAAATGCACATGCTCTAGTGCATGTGTCTCCCATAATCATAAATGTAGCATGTTTTTTGCTCCAACACTCAGTTATATTTGGACAATTAGCTTCCTGACAGACAGTGACAAGGTTATTTTGATTAACGACTTGTTTAGTTTGAAAGAAAATTTGAGAGTCTACTATTTTCGACCTTATCCATTCAGGTTTCTTTTTAATTGGATTAAAAGGCTTATTAACTTTTTCTGGATGTCTTGGTTTTGAGCTCATTTTAACTTAATAATAATTTCGTCTTTTGTGCCATATCTAAATTTTTCCCTATAAAGCATGTCTAAATAATCTAAATCATTATTTTTAACTAATGATATTTTTTTTTCCAAGTCTTGTAATTTATCAGTCAAAATTTTTTCATCAATTTCTAATTCATGAAATAATTTTTTTTTATCAAAATAAGAAATTAATCCTCTTTCACCTCCAATTAAATTAATTCCAATATAAAGAGTTAAAAAAATATTTAGTAATATAAATTTTTTTTTCTTTAAACTTTCAATAAGTCGCATGAGTTAGATTCTAGCCATTTTTGCTTGATTTCCAAGTTCTTCTTCAATGCGTAATAACCTATTGTATTTCGCTACTCTTTCAGATCTCGCCAAAGATCCAGTTTTAATTTGAGAAGACATTGTCGCGGACGCCAAATCAGCAATAAATGTATCTTCGGTATCCCCCGATCTATGAGAAATGATAGTATTAAAATCTGCAGCTTTTGCCATTGAAATTACTTCCAAAGTTTCAGTCAAAGTGCCTATTTGATTTGGTTTTACTAAAATACAATTAGCTGACTTTTCTTTTATTCCTTTACTTAAACGTTTTACATTTGTAACGAATAAATCATCTCCTACAATTTGAACATTTTTTCCTATTTCGTTTGTAATTTTTTTCCACGAATCCCAGTCCTCTTCAGCAAAAGGATCCTCTATTGATTTTATTGGATATCTGGATGTTAGTTTTTTATAATAACTAACATTATCTTCGACTGATGTGTAATTTTTTGATTGGATTGAGTACTCACCTTTTTCATTAATTAATTCATTCGCTGCTACATCTAGACAAATAACTATATCTTTTCCCGGTTTTAAATTTGACTTTTCTATTGCATCTACAATTAATTCTAAGGCTTGTTCATTTGTATTAATTGATGGAGCAAATCCGCCTTCATCTCCAACATTTGTGAGCATTTTGTTTGACTTTAATAATTTCTTTAAATTTTGAATAACAACATAACATTTTTCAATAGCATCCATAAAATTTTTAGCTGAGTCAGGTCTAATCATAAATTCTTGAATATTTAAGTCATTGTCGGCATGCGCACCGCCATTAATAATATTCATTAATGGTACGGGTAAAGAAAAAGTGTTCCCTAGATATTTAAATAATGATTTTTTATTTGATAAAGCTGAACATTTTGAATTAGCTAGTGAGACTGCTAAAGTAGCATTCGCTCCCAAATTTGTTTTATTCTCGCTTCCATCTAAATCTAATAAAGCTTTATCAATTTTTTTTTGGTCGTCAGACTCGAAACCTTTAAGTTTATCTGAAATTTTATTATTTATATTTTCAACTGCAATATTCACACTTTTGCCTAAAAATTTATTCTTATCCTTATCTCTTAATTCGTGTGCTTCAAATGCACCAGTTGATGCACCTGATGGAGACATTGCAGTGGCTGAAATATTATTTTCTAAAAAAACTTCTGCTTCCACTGTTGGATTTCCTCTACTATCAAAGACTTGTCTGCCTTTTATACTTTTAATTTTTGCCATTCTTATTTTACTATCTTGTCTATCTCGGTAAGTTTTTTTAACAAAGTTCTTACTTCATTTAATGGAACCATGTTTGGACCATCTGAAGGTGCATTATCAGGATTCTCATGTGTTTCCATGAAAATTGCTCCTACACCAACTGCAATAGCAGCACGAGCTAAATAAGGAACAAATTCTCTTTGTCCACCACTTTTCTCTCCCATGCCACCTGGTTGTTGTACTGAATGAGTTGCATCAAATACGATTGGAAATCCGAATTTCGACATTATAGGTAGGGATCTCATATCTGAAACAAGAGTATTGTAGCCAAAGCTCGCTCCTCGTTCTGTAATTAAAATATTTTTATTTCCAGAGTCTTCAATTTTTTTTATTACATTAGCCATATCCCACGGAGCTAAAAATTGTCCTTTTTTAACGTTAATTATTTTACCAGTTTTTGCTGCAGCAATTAATAAATCAGTTTGTCTACATAAGAATGCTGGAATTTGAAGAACATCCACGTGATTAGAAACTACAGAACATTGTTCAGCAGTATGAACATCGGTTAAAACTGGGACACCAACTTCTTTTCTAATTTTATCAAAAATGGGAAGTGATTTTTCTAAACCTAAACCTCTTTTTCCTTTTAAACTTGTTCTATTAGCTTTATCAAAAGAAGTTTTGTAAATAAGATTAATACCTAGTTCGCTTGTAATTTTTTTAAGTTCGTTTGAAATCTTTATAGCATGCTCTTCGCTCTCAAGCTGACAAGGGCCAGCGATTAGAGTAAATGGTTTGTTGTTAGCAATCTCAAAATTAGAACATTTTACTTTATGATTATTCATTTTTTCGTATTGATTTTTGCGGCCTTTATAAATGATGAGAATAAAGGATGTGGTGATAAAGGTCTAGATTTAAATTCAGGATGAAACTGAACACCAATAAACCAAGGATGGTTTTCCAATTCTATAATTTCTGGTAATTTGTTGTCTGGAGATAAACCTGAAAAAATCATACCTTTATTTTCAAAATCTTTTTTATAGTTGATGTTAACTTCATATCTATGACGATGTCTTTCGTTTATCTTTAATGCTTTATAAATTTTACTTATTTTTGTGTCTTTTTTAAGTCTAGCTTCATAACTGCCTAAACGCATTGTTCCACCTAAATCTTTGTCGGTGCCCTTCATCAATTTTCCGTCTTTTGTCCATTCACTCATAAGTCCAACGACTGATGCTTTAGATGGTCCAAATTCACTGGATGTTGCTTTTTTTATATTTAATTGATTTCTAGCGAATTCAATCACTGCCATTTGCATACCAAAGCAGATGCCTAGAAAAGGAATTTTGTTCAATCTTGCATAATTAATAGCTGCTATTTTTCCTTCTGTACCTCTTTTACCAAATCCTCCTGGTATCAAAATTCCAGACACTCCTTTAAGTTTATTTTTTATTTCACTTTGTTTTAAAAAGTCTGATTCAATTCTTATTAAATTGACTTTTAAATTATTTGCTATTCCACCATGTATTAAAGCCTCGTCTAAAGATTTATATGCATCTTTAAGTTCAACATACTTACCAATTATTGCTATGTTAACTTTATTTTTTGTGTTCAAAACTAAATGGGTAATTTTTTTCCAAGGAGAAAGATTTACTTTTTTTTTAGATTGAATTCTAAAAAATCTTAATACTCTTTCATCAAGTTTCTCTTTGTTAAAACTTATCGGTGCTTCATAAATTGTTTTTACGTCTACAGTTTCTATAACATCTTCTATTTCAACGTTGCAAAATAATGAAATTTTCTTTCTTTGATCTAAAGGTATAGATCGTTCAGATCTGCAAATAATAATATCTGGTTGAATACCTATGCTCCTTAATTCTTTTACTGAATGTTGGGTTGGTTTTGTTTTTATCTCATCAGAGGCCTTCATATAAGGAACTAAAGTTAGATGAATAAATAATGTATTTTTTTTACCTATTTCGTTTGAAAATTGTCTTATAGCTTCTAAAAAAGGTAGACTTTCGATATCACCGACGGTGCCTCCTATTTCGCAAATAACAAAATCTTCTTTATTTGAATCATTTTTTATAAATTCTTTAATTCTATTTGTTATGTGAGGTATCACTTGAACAGTTTTACCTAGATATTTTCCTTGTCGTTCTCTTTTCAATACGTCATTATAAATTTTACCGGTGGTAATATTGTCGGATTTTTTTGCTGAAATTCCTGAAAATCTTTCATAGTGCCCTAAATCTAAATCGGTTTCCGCGCCATCATCTGTAACGAAAACCTCACCGTGTTGAAAAGGGCTCATTGTTCCAGGATCAACATTTAAGTAAGGATCCAGTTTTCTTATTCTCACTTTATAACCTCGAGATTGAAGTAGGTAAGCTAATGATGCAGATGATAATCCTTTTCCCAAAGAAGAGACCACGCCGCCAGTAACGAAAATGTATCGCGCCATGGAAGTATGTTATACTTCATTAATTTATAATTACAAAGCCTTAATTACTTTGATTGTGGTATTTGTGGAAGATTTGAATTTTCCTCTTCCTCTTTCTCTAAAACTGATTGTGTTTCACGAAACTCGTCTCTTGAGATAGCAACAATTGTAATACTACAAATTATAAATAAAGTGGCAATTATAGAGGTAAATTTTGTAAGAAAGTTTCCTACTGACCTTGCAGATGTGAAATTATCTTGTGAAACACCTAAACCTAAAGCCCCACCTTCAGATCTCTGCAATAGAATTGCAATAATTAATATTATTGCAAGTAAGACATTAATTAAAACAAGCAAACTTTCCATAATGTTTATCTATAGTAATTCTTTATTATATCAACGAATTTTTTTGAAGATTTTGAAGCCCCACCGATTAAAAATCCGTCGATTTCTTTAATGTCTTTAAATATTTTAACACTATTACCGTCTACAGAACCGCCATAAAGAACTGCAGGGCTTTTTTTTCTATAAATTTGATTTAATATTTTTTTTATATAAATGATTGTTTTCTCTAGCTCGTTTTTTGCTGGAATTTTACCTGTTCCAATAGACCAAATCGGCTCATATGCGACTAGAATATTATTTTTATTAAATTTTTTTTCTAAAACTTTAATAATTTGCTTTTTTAAAACTTTAAAAGTTTTTTTGTTTTTTTTTTCAATTTTATTTTCACCGATACAAAAAACAACTTTTAAATTATTTTTAAGAGCAAAAATTACTTTATTTTTTAGCATCTCATTTGTGTCTCCTTCGCTCCTGTTATCAGAATGACCGACTAATGTATAATTTGCTCCAACACTTTTAATCATATAAGGACTTATTGCAGCTGTATTTGATGAAAAGCGGTCCTTCTGATAACAATTCTGAGAACCAATCAAAATTTTATTGTTCTTAAAATATTTAGAAAAAGTCTCTAATAAGATATATGGAGGGGTTATAATTATTCTATATTTTTTACGATTTTTATCTTTTAAATGAAAAAAGTTAATTTTTTTGATTATATTTATAGATTTTGGTACGCCAAACATTTTCCAATTTCCAATAAAATATTTCATTATTTGCCTTAATATAAAATTTAATCTATAGGTGTATAATTTTAAAACTTAATAAATTATTATAATGCTAACTTCAATAGGTAAATTTTCTAAGTCTTTTTTTATCAAACTTTTGGTTGGAATAATTATTCTTCCATTTGTTTTTTGGGGAATGGGTGATGTATTTAGAGGCGGAAGCCAAAATGTAATAGCTTCGATAGATTCAGAGAAAATAAGCACGCAAGAATTTGTTAAATACCTTCAAAGGCTCAATCTCAACGAAGAACAGATTAAAAATTTACCAAATACAAATCTAATTGAGAAAATTCTATCTGAATATATTGGTAAAAAAGTTATGTCATTAGAAATTGAAAGACTTGGGATAATGGTAAATGATGTTTCTTTGAGAAACATTATTAAAAACGATAAATCTTTTTTTAAAGACGATAAATTCTCAAGAACCGAATACGAAAAATTTTTACTAACAAGCGGTGTTACCGCTCCATTATTTGAAGCAAATATCGCAGAACAAGAAAAAAGAAGGCAATTTTTAAGTTCTATATCAGGTGGCACGGTCATTCCTGAAATATTAATCATTAATGAATTTAAAAAAGAGAATCAAATCAAAACAATTCAATTTATTGATTTAGAAAAATACTACTCCAAAGATAAACCTACAGAAAAAAGTAAAAAAGAGCTTTATGAAAGAAATAAAAATGTTTTTTTTACAGAATTTAAAGATCTTAAATATGCTGAAATTACACCTGAAAAAATAAGCGGCAATAAAGAATATAGTGAAATTTTTTTTAAAAAATTAGACGCTTTTGAAAATAATATTTTAGATGGTCAATCTTTCGATGAAGCAGCGCAAAATTCTAATCTAAATGTAATTTCAATTAATAAAATTAATGCAAATAAAGAAGATGAAAATCAAAAAAAAATTGAAAAAATTCCAGATGATCTTTTTAAAAAAATCTACAGTATAAATAATTCGCAAACACCTGAGGTCATTAATTTAGGTAATAAATATTACTTAGCCGAAGTTTCAAATATTGAAAAGAAAAGTAGGTCGATTGATGATCCAGAGGTTCAAGAGGCATTAAATGCGCAATTAAGTTTTGAGAAAAAGATTGAAAATAATAATTCGATTATCAAAGATATCAGTATGGGAGCTTTTGACAAACCAAGATTTATTAAATTTGCTTCAGATAATCAATTGGAAATTAAAGATTATAAAATAAATGATTTGAAGCAAAATGAAATTTTTTCTGAGAATGTTTTGAAAAGAATATTTCAACAAAAAGATGGAGAAATTAATCTAATTACTAATAATACTTTAACTAAAAGCTTTTTAGTGATGTCAATTAAGACTAAATATAAAGATTTCAAAAAAGGAAGTAATGAATATGAGCAGTATGAAGCAAAAGCTCGATTAAATTTAGTTAATAAAATCTACCAATCTCATGATAATAATCTTAATCAAAAATATAAAGTAGAATTTAACCAAAGAACAATAGAGCGAGTTAAAAATTCATTTTGATGCGACTGAATATAAGTTTTAAAGAATTTAAAAAAAATCATTCAAGAAAAAAAAATCAAGTTATTTTTAGGTCTCGTAGTTGTAAAAATTATTACAAAGTTGAAAATCTTTATAAGTTTCTTTTAGCAGAAAAAAATAGTTTTATTTTTGAGTCTGTAGAAAAAGGAACTACAAGAGGAAGATATACAATTATAGGTCTCAATCCCGATAAGATCTGGGATATTCGTAAAAATATAGTTGTTTTAGACAGTAATGGAAAAATAAATAAGATAAAAGCTAATCCATTAAAATTTCTAAATAAACTTATTAATGAATTCAAAATAGAAATTCCAAAAAAAATACCGGCTATGGCTTCAATGCTTGTTGGCTATTTTTCTTATGATATAATTCGTTATATTGAGAAAATTCCTGACAGATGCAAGGATGATTTAAAGATTCCAGATGTAAGACTTTCTCGACCAAGGAATTTAGTTATTTATGATAATTTAAAGAAAAAAATTTATTATATCGAGAACATTTATGCTGATATAAAAATTAAAGATTATTATGAAACATATAATGAGATACTTAAAAAATTTGAACTTTATGAAAATTTCGAAAATATAAAATTACCAAATCAATTTACTTTTAAATCTAATAATAATGTTATCAAATCAAATACCTCTAAAAATAAATTTAAGTCACTTGTAAAAAAAGCTAAATCTTACATAAAAAAAGGCGATATTTTTCAGGTAGTTCTTAGTCAAAGATTTGAGAGAAAGATTAATAAAAAACCTATTGAAATCTATAATTATTTAAGAAAATCAAACCCATCACCTTTTATGTTTTATTTTAATTATAAAGATTTTAATGTGCTTGGAAGTAGTCCGGAAATATTAGTAAGACTTAGAAAAGATGAAGTTACTATAAGGCCAATCGCAGGGACTAGACCTCGGGGCAGAACAATAAAAGAAGACAAGAAGAACGTTTGTGAACTTCTCAAAGACAAAAAGGAGTTAGCAGAGCATCTTATGCTTCTAGATCTAGGAAGAAATGATGTTGGAAAAGTTTCAAAAGTAAATACTGTTAAAGTCACTGAGAGATTTAAAGTAGAAAAATATTCCCATGTTATGCATATTGTATCAAATGTGGTTGGTAAGTTTAATAATCAATCTTCAATCTTTGAAACTTTGCTCTCAGGTTTTCCTGCAGGAACAGTAAGTGGTGCACCAAAAATTAGAGCAATGGAAATAATTGATGAGCTTGAAAAAAATAAAAGAAAATTATACGCTGGTGGTATAGGTTATTTTACACCAAATAATGAATTTGATACTTGTATTGCTCTAAGAACAGCTCTTATTAAAAATAATAAATTTTATGTTCAAGCTGGCGCAGGAATTGTTGCTGATAGTAAGCCTAATAAAGAGTACGCAGAAACAGTTAATAAAGCCAAAGCTTTAATGAAGGCGGTAGATTAAATGAAAATTTTATTAATAGATAATTATGACAGTTTTACCTATAATTTATTTCATTACATTTCAAAAATTAAAAAAAATGTTGAAGTTATTAGAAATGATAAAATAGATAGCAAAACAGTTTTTAGAAAAAAATATGATAAGATTGTAATATCCCCTGGACCTGGAAATCCAAACCAAGCTGGGAATTGTCTTAAAATTGTGAAAGATGTCTATAAAAAAATCCCAATTCTTGGAGTTTGTTTAGGGCATCAAATCATAGGTCAAGTTTTTGGTGGAAAGATTATTAATGCTAAAAATTTAATGCACGGAAAAACAAGTAAGATTCAGCATTATAAAAAGGGTTTGTTTAAGAATATTAATAATAACTTTGAAGCTACTAGATATCATAGTTTAATTGTCGATCGTAATACATTACCAAAGAATCTGTTGATTACAGCTGAAACTAAAAACAAAACAATTATGGGATTAATGCATAAAGAGTATGATATTCATGGGTTTCAATTCCATCCTGAAAGTATAAGTACTAAGGTGGGGATGAAATTAATTAAAAACTTTATAAGTAATTAAATGTCTAATTTTGTAGAAAGTTTAAAAAAAGGTCAAAACCTTTCCTTTGAGGAAAGTAAAACTCTATTTAATGAGCTTATGGAAGGTAAATATAATGAAAATTCGATTATTGAAATTTTAGAGTCTCTAATAAAAAAAGGTGAAACTAAAGATGAGCTTGCAGGAGGGATATTTGTTTTGAGAGAAAAAGCTACTAAAGTTAGGGCTGATCAATATACTATAGATACATGCGGAACTGGAGGAGACGGACAAAACTCATTAAATATTTCCACTGCAGCAGCCATAGTTTTAGCAAGTATGGGTGTAAAGGTTGCTAAGCACGGTAATAAAGCTGTTTCTTCAAATTGCGGGTCTGCAGATGTATTAGAGGCTTTAAAAATAAATATTAATTTAAAACCTGATGAGGTTGAAGAAAATATAAAGAAGTTTAATTTTGCTTTTATGTTTGCGCCTAATTATCATTTAGCAATGAAACATGTGGGACCTGCCAGAAAAAAAATGGGAAAAAAAACAATCTTTAATTTAATTGGTCCTTTAAGTAGTCCTGCAAAAGTAAAAAGACAAGTTGTCGGAGTTTTTGATAAAAAATGGATGAAACCTTTTGCTGAAGCACTTAAAGAAAATGGGGTCGTTCACGCTTTTATTGTTCATAGCGAAGACGGGATGGATGAAATATCACCATTTGCGAAAACAAATGTAGTAGAACTTAAAGATAATATTATTAAAGAGTTTAAAATTGATCCAAAAACTTTAGGAATTGACTGTTCAAATAAGGAGAATTTAAAAGGAAAAAATGCTGTATATAATGCTGAAAAAATAATAGAAATTTTTAAAGGTCAAAAAAATGAGTTCTCTAAATCTGTTGCGCTCAATGTTGCAGCAGGATTGATTGTCTCTGGTAAAGAAAGTAATTTTAAGATATCGTATGAAAAGGCTATGAAACATTTAAATTCTGGAAATGTTTTTCACCATTTAGTAAAAATTCAATCAAAATAATGACAAATATTTTAGAAAATATTATTACGAATAAAAAAAACTCTTTAGAACGTATTAAAAAAGAAAAATCTTTAGACACCTTAGAAAAAAATATTAAAGGGCAAATTTTTTTCAATTTTAAAGAAGCAATCCAAAAAAATAATGATGTATCTTTGATAGCAGAAATTAAAAAAGCTAGCCCATCTGCTGGTATTCTTGTAAATAGATTTAATCATTTAGACATTGCAAAAATGTACGTAGACAATGGGGCTACTTGTCTTTCAGTTTTGACAGAGGAAAAGCATTTTTTAGGAAAATTAGATTATATTCAAGATATAAAAAAACAAATTAAAGTTCCAATTTTAGCTAAAGATTTTTTTATAGATCCTTTTCAAATCGCATTATCTAAAAGTTATGGTTGTGATTGTATCTTAATAATAATTGCAGCTCTAAATGGAGCCCAAGCTGACGAAATATATTCCGAAGCTTTAAAACATAATTTATCTGTCATAGTAGAAGTGCACGATCAGAAAGAAGCTGAAGCAGCTTTAAAATTTGATCGAGCTTTAATTGGAATTAATAATAGGAATTTAAAAACACTTGAAGTTTCTTTAAATAATACAATTTCAATTTTTGAAGTTATTAAAACACACAAAGGCCCTATTATTTCTGAAAGCGGAATTAAAACTGCAGATGATGCTAAATATATTTATGAAAAAACAGGAATTAAAAATTTTCTAATTGGAGAATCACTTTTAAAATCCGACAATCCTGGTGAATTAATGAACAAATTAATTCAAATTAATCAATAAATTAGCCATTTATTTGAAGTTGTAATTCAAAAAGAACTTTTATAGAACATAAATGTACGAGGTTTGTTCTATGCTTACAAAAAAACAAAAAAACTTATTAATATTCATCAATAAGAAGATTAGATCTTCAGGTATTTCTCCCTCTTACGAAGAAATGAAAAACTCTCTCAACCTTAAGTCGAAATCAGGAATACATAGATTAATTTCTGCATTAGAAGAGAGAGGTTTTGTTAAGAGATTAGCACATAAAGCAAGAGCATTAGAAGTTGTGAAATTACCTGAAAACGCTAGCGCAAATGATATATTTAATACATTTACACCAAGTGTTATCAAAGGTGGATTAGATAAGAATGATAATAAATCTACTGATGTTTCAGTATTAGGAAGTATTGCTGCTGGTACACCAATTGAAGCTATTCAACAAGAAGTTGATAGAGTTGCTTTACCAGAAGATCTTCAAAATAATGGTGAGCACTATGGCCTTAAAGTAAAAGGTGACTCAATGATTGAAGCAGGTATTGCTGACGGTGATACAGTTATTATAAAAAAAGTTTCCAATGTAGATAATGGTCAGATTGCTGTAGTCTTAATAGACGACCAAGAAGCTACTTTAAAAAGAGTAAGAAAAAAAGGGAACACTATTGCTCTTGAAGCAGCAAATCGAAATTACGGAACTAAAATTTACGCTGCAAATAGAATTAAAATTCAAGGAAAACTTGTTTCTTTATATAGAAACTTTCATTAAAATAGTCTAATTAATATTAATGTCTTTTAATTGTAGGTTTGCGCCCTCTCCTACTGGGCCTCTTCATATTGGTGGAGTTCGAACAGCCTTATTCAATTGGCTTTTAGCAAAAAAAAACAAAGGTAAATATTTTCTAAGAATTGAAGATACTGATAAAGAAAGATCTAAAGAAGAATTCAAAAAACAAATTATTACATCTTTAGCTTGGCTCGGTATTAAACATGATGGAGATGAGTATATTCAATCTAAAAATATATCTAAACACGTTACAGTTGCAGAGGAACTGTTAAAAAAAGGTTTTGCCTACAAATGTTATTGTTCTGAAGAAGAAATTAATGAACAAAAAGAAAAATGCAAAAAACAAGGAATGCCATATGTTTATAATAGAAAATGGAGAGATGCCAAAGATTTAAAAATTCCAGAAGGAGTAAAACCAGTATTAAGATTTAAAAGTAAAATATCAGGAAATACGATTATTAAAGATTTAGTTCAGGGGGATAGAAATATTTCAAATTCTACTATTGAGGATTTTGTAATCTTAAGAAAAGATAATACTCCAACATACCAGCTATCAGCCACGGTTGATGATCATGAAATGAAAATAACTCATGTAATTAGAGGAGACGATCATATGATTAACTCTTTTAAACAAAGACAAATTTATGAAGCAATGGGTTGGGAGGTTCCAAACTTTGCACACATTCCTTTAATTCATAGTGAGCAAGGAAAGAAATTGTCAAAAAGAGATAATGCTTCCACTCTTGAAGATTATATTAAAATAGGAATTATTTCAGACGCTTTAAGGAATTATTTGTTAAGATTGGGATGGTCATACAAAGATAAAGAAATTTTTACTAAGCAAGAAAGTATTGATTTATTTGATTTAAGTGGTGTTGGAAAATCACCTTCAAAATTAGATATGAATAGGATTTATTCAATAAATGAGGCATATATAAAGAGTATAGATCAGAAAGATCTTTTTAATTTTTTTAAAGAATATGTTTCAAAATACAAAAAACCTTTAAATCAATCAAAAGAAAGCATTCTTTTAAAATCTATGGGTTTTTTAAAAAATAAGGCAAAAACTTTAGAGGATATTTGGAACAATGCTCAATACATTATTAAAGATAAAATTGAGATAAGCGCAGATGATAAAAAGTTAATTGATGATTTATCAAAAAAAATAATAACTGAATTTATTAATGAATATGAAAAACTTTCCACATTATCTAGAGAAACTTTAGAACCTTTAATAAAGTCTCTAATTGATAAACATAAAACTAATTTTAAAGGTGTAGGACAACCTTTAAGAATAGCGCTGGTTGGCTCTAGATTTGGACCTGGTCTTTATGATGTTATTCTCTCCTTAGATAAGGCTGAATTGCTTAAAAGATTAAAACAAATTTAAATGAAAGACGCTGTATCTTTCAGAACAAGAAAAACTTCAATTTACGATAAAAAATCTAATACTCCTTTTAAAATAAGTAGGTCTAAATTTTTCAACTTTATGAGTTGTAAAAGGTGCTTTTATTTAGATCGTGTAAAAGGACTAAAAGAACCCTCAATGCCTGGATGGGCTCTAAACGTTGCAGTCGATGAATTATTAAAGAAAGAATTTGATCAATATAGAAAAGAACAAAAACCCCATCCAATTATGGTTAAGCATAATTTAAACTTTGTACCTTATCAACACAAAGACTTAGATAATTGGAGAAATTCTTTGAAAGGTGGAATTTCATATTTAGATGAAAAAACTAATCTTATAATTCACGGAGGTATTGATGATATTTGGTTTGATTTAAATGAAAAAAAATTAGTTGTTGTAGATTATAAAGCCCAATCGTCAACTTATCCAGTAACAGTTTCTTCTTATCTCGATGCTGATTGGCATCTTAGTTATAAATTACAGATGGATATTTATGTTCATATCCTAAGAAAAATGAATTTTAAAGTTTCAGACCGAACTTTTTTTTATGTTTGTAATGGGGAGAAAACAAATAATAAATTTGATAATAAGATAGATTTTAAGACGACACTAATCCCATACAGAGTAAATACTGATTGGATAGAGAAAAAAATAATTGAAATGAAAGATGTTCTAAACTTAGATGAACCACCTAAAATTGAAAAAACTTGCGAAAAGTGTGCTTATCTTGAAGGTGGAAAGAAATTTTAATTTATCTGTTATTATTTTCATCATCATTATTAGATGATTGATCTGTGTTAGATGATTGGTCTGTATTTTCTGATTGAGGTTCCTCTTGAGTAGTTTCTGTTGGTGTTTCCTCTTGAACTGGCTGTTCAGGTTCTTGTTGCGGTTCAGGTGTTGGTTCCTGTGATTGAGCTCTTGCAATATCTGCTGCACTTTGTGGAGATGGCTCTCTTCTCATAAAGAAATATATTCCAGCAGCAATTACTGCAATAGCACCTAGAATGTACAACATGATATTTACAATACTTAATCCTTCTTTTTCTTCTTCAATTGGTGTTTCTTCTGTAACTGGTTTCACCTCCTCTTCTTCAGGTTTAGCGTCTTGTTCTTGGTTGGCTTCAGCGTTAACTTGTTCTTTTGGCTCTTCAGTTTGAGGAGCTGGCTCAGGTTCTGGTTCCGGCTCTGGTTCTGGCTCAGGTTCTTTAGCTGGTTCTGGCTCAGGTTCAGGTTCAGGTTCTGGCTCTGGTTCCGGTTCTGGCTCTTTTTTAGGCTCAGGAGCAGGTGTTGAAACTTCAGTTTTAGGTGCTTGGGCTACGTCTTCTTTATTTTTAATTAAAGGATCTATTGCTCCTGTTACCACAAGAATTATACCAGCAGCTATAACTATAATCGGATCCATGAGTCGGATTCTAAACTTTTGGTTTATTAAATCACCTTTATATGTGAACGATTTGGGTGCTGTGTGAATAAAAAAATACGAAAATATTGAGATTTTAATGATAAAATTTACTCAAAATTTGATAATATCAAATAATGAATTCAATTTTTCTATTTTTTTTGACGGCATATATTATTTATTATCTTTTTAGACCTGTAACAAAAAAAGAAATAGAAAAATTCGAAAACCCTGATAATTGGTCAAATATGGGTCTTTAAACCTTTAAGGTGCTCAATTATACTTTCAGATAAAGCTTGTAGATCATAACCACCTTCCAAAAAAGAAATTACTCTTCCTTTTGAATGAATATTAGCAATTTCAATTATTTTTTTTGTAATCGTAAAAAAATCACTAGATTCTAAGTTTATATTAGCTAGAGGGTCTCTTTTGTGGGCATCAAAACCAGCAGAAATTAAAATAACTTCTGGTTTAAATTTTTCTATAGGAGTTAAGACTTTTTTTTCAAAAATTTCATGAAATTCTTCACTTTTTATACCAGCATTTAAAGTAGCGTTATAAATATTACCTACACCTGTTTCATTTTCAGCTCCAGTTCCAGGAAATAATGGAAATTCATGAGAAGATCCATAAGCAACAGACTTATCTTTATAAAATATTTCTTGGGTTCCATTGCCATGGTGAACATCAAAGTCAATAATGGCTACTTTTCCTATATCATGTTTTTTTTGTAAATATCTTGCTGCAACTGCAACATTATTAATGAAACAAAAACCATTAGCACGAACAGTTTCTGCATGATGCCCTGGCGGTCTAACTGCGCAAAAAACTCGCTCATTACTTTTAATTAGATTATCACAAGCAGCAATACCAGAGCCGCAAGATCTTAAAATTGCATTCTCACTATTCGGGCATAACATTGTATCTGCGTACGGTTCCTTCTCAACACCAATAATTCCTTCTTTTGGAATATTAGCAAATATCTGTTCAATATGTTTCTTAGGATGCACTAATGAAACTATTTCTAAATCTACCTTAGGAGCCTCTTTAAATTCTACTTTTAAATCGGATGATTTAATAGATTTTAGAATGCTATCTAATCTTTCTTTTCTCTCTGGATGTCCTTGTCCATTAAATTTTAGTAAACAATCTGGATGACTGTATACAATCATTTTAAATTTTTAATTTTTCCGCCGTCTATTGAAAAGTTTTTGAAATTTGAATTTTTATCTTTAATGAGTTTATAAACTAAATTTGCGACTTCTTCAGGTTTTGTAGGTCTTTTTATTTTCTCAATTTTGCACCTTTGTTTTAAAATTTGTTTAATACTTCTTTTAAATATTTTTGCGTCTGTTTGTAGAAGTTTTTCTAGTCTACTTGTTAAAGTCATACCCGGATGAATTATCGATACAGAAACTTTATCAATTTTACCTTGCATAGCTAAAGCTTTTGAAAAATTATTTAACGCTGAATTAACGGCGCCGCCTATCATAAATGTATTTGAAGGATTTCTAGCGGCTCCTCCTCCAATATTAATAACTTTTCCTTTGCTTTTTTTGAGAGCAGGCCAAAAAGCTCTGCTTAATCTTACTGCAGCTTTAAATTTTAAATTAAATCCATCTTCCCAAATATTGTCATTCAAATTTAAAAATTTTCCTCCCTTTGTTGCCCCTGCTACATTAATGAGGTAATCCAATTTTTTAATTTTTTTAGGAATTGAATTGCATGCAGATAATGACCTCAAGTCTTTAGAAATAATTAAAGAATTTTTTGGAAATTTTAAATTCTTTTGAAAACTTTTTAATTTACTTTTTGATCTTGAAACTAAAATAACTTTAATTTTTTTATCATTAAGTTTATCAGCTACTGCTGCTCCGATGCCTTGGCTAGCTCCTGTGATTAATGCTGTTTTCATAAGATCTTAATACTAATATCTCTTAAATTTTCGTAAGTCACAATAATTTTATCTTTCATATTAATTTTATATGGTTGAGTCAAAGAACCGCAAAGTAGATAATCTCCTTTTTTAAAGCTTATATTTTTATCTTTAAACTCATCAACAAAAGCCTTTAATGAGTCTCTAGGATCTATTCTCTTTGTACCAGTGAAATAGGGTTCAGTAACTTTGTCGTTGATTTTTAATTTAATTTTAATTTTATTAATATCTGTAGTTTGCCAATTCCTTATCTCTTCTCCTATGATAATCTTGCCGCCATTTCCATGGTCAGAAATTCCAAGATACATTTGAACTAGTTTATTAAATTTATTTTTTGAACTTTGTAAATATCTAGAAGATGTAATATCAATAGCTGTATATAATTTAAAATTATTTATCTTATAAAGTAATTCGCCATCAATTTTAACATCTTGATCAATTTCAAATGCATATTCACATTCCAAGTTGGAGTAAGGGATTTCTGAATATTTTATCGAGCAACTAGATGGTAAAATAGTTTCTTTAAAAATTTTACCTGGAACAGGTCCATCAAAGCCTTCCTCTTTTTGAACTTCTTTTGCGACTGCCCCTATTTTCCAACCTACTGTTTTTTTATCCAATTCTTCATAAAATAAATTTAAAGCTTTGTATGCTTCATCTCGATTTTTTGGAATTTCATTTTCGCTGAACCCATTTAGATCAACTAAAGTTTTTTTCATCCATGCATTTGCTAGTTCTGTACCCAACTTGTTCATAATAAAAATTATATTTAATTGATAAACTTCTTTAAATGATATTAATAGATTATGGAATTAACAATCGAAAAAGCCAAGTTTCATCAAATTTCCTTAAAACAAGTAAGCGAAGCTTTAAAAAAAGGTTTATCTAAAAACTATGTTGAAGTTGATGTTTCGATTGTTGAATGCCCTGATTTAAGAAAATGGGATTGCCCTGCTGAAGGTATAAGTGGAAACCAAAGAATTATTGATGTTGGAGGTGAACCTTACATGCACGATAAAAGGTTCATAGGTACAGAATTTGATTATGAAGAAATAGCAAAAAGAATAGGCTCTGAAAAATCATATGCTTTAGGTGCAGGTTCAGGAGCTATGTCGTGTTTAGAGGGTCACTGTGGAGAACTTATCATTAATGAAAATTTAATAACTAACGATTCAAAATCTATAATTGCTCAAGTAGATAAAAATAATAAATGTAAATCAACTCCTTACAATCACCGAAAACATGGCGGACTAGGAAATATCTATTACTCTGAGGGGAAAAAAGGAGATGTTATAAAAATAAAAATTAAAGGAAGGTCAGGTGAGCAAGGCTCTTTACCTCAATCTATGAGAACTGCATTAATTGAAAATTTACAAACAAACTTAAGTGTTGCGCTGGGTGGTGTGTTTAGGATCTTAAATGGTAAGATTAAATCCCATGTTCAACCAGACTATGCAGATATAAAACACGAATATTATGATCCAAAACAAATGAAATGTATTAAGGATTTTTTACAATTTTACGAACCTATAGGGCCACATTTTCAATGCTATTCAGTTTTATGGACTAATGATCCCTCTGGAGGAAAATTAGATTTAAGAGAGTCAGGAGAACACACTCATTTTCATTCTTATAAAGGTGCTCAAGATGCCGGCCACTATCATTTCGATGTAACCCCTAATGAAATTGAATATGAATGCTATTTCAATACCGCCGAAGAAGTTCATAGAGTAAACAATATTTACAAGGAATTGAAAAATACTAATTAGTTTGATTAAATATAAATATGAAAAATATTTATACTTGGGCAGCTAATCCTGCAAAAAGAACTGTCACTGTAGGTGATATTATTGAAGCTAAAGGAAAAAAAATTCTTACACAAGTAACTGCAAATAATTCATTAGAGGCAAAAGCAGCTGAAGAAGCAGGTTTTGACATGATAATAGGAAGTGCTTCAAATGTTAAGAAGGTTCGGGAAGGATCCAAGTCTCTTTTTTATACGGCAGCACTCGAACTACATAATTATCCTACAGCCGAGGATGTGTTACGTGGAGCCTTTAAAGCTTTAGAGAATGGTGCTGATGCGGTTATGACTGCCAGAAGTATGGATGTTGTTTCTATGCTTGCAAAAGAAGATGTTCCAGTTATGGGTCATTTAGGTTTGGTTCCTAGAAAATCTACATGGATTGGTGGCTTAAGAGCTGTAGGTAAAACTGCTGATGAAGCATACGAACTATTTAAAAAATTTAAACGTTTAGAGGATGCTGGGGCCTTTTCAGCCGAATGTGAAGTTATTCCTGAAAATATTATGGGGGAAATATCAAAAAGGACGAGTATAGTAACTGTATCTCTAGGATCTGGAAAAAAAGCTGATGTTATGTATCTATTCATGAATGATATCTGTGGAGAGCAAGAAAAGTCCCCTAGACATGCAAAAGCTTATACAAATTTAAAAAAGATGAAAGATGAAATTGAAATCGAAAGAGTTAGAGCCTTAAAAGCATTTATCAAAGATAGTTTAGAGGGGAAATTTCCTGGGCCTGAAAATTCAGTAAATGTTACTGAAGAAATTTTAGAAAATTTTAAAAAGAAACTTTAATCTTTTTTAATAGGAATAGTTGGGTGTCTTGCTGTTGAAGTAACAATGTTTTTCTTTAATTTTACTTCTCTCAAAACGATATATACACCTGCTGCAATTATTATTAAGTTTCCTATATAATTATTAATTGTAGGTATCTCATTAAAAACAACGTAACCCAAAAATACACCTGCAAAAATTTGAGTATATAAAATTGATCCAAAAATTGCTCCAGGCAGGTGTCTAGCAGCATTGATGACAAATATCATGGCTGTTCCCCTAGAAATTCCAGAAATAGCGTTCAACACTAAATCATTAAAAGTCATCTCTTTGAAAACAAAGAATACAAATATACCAGAAAACAATATCATAAAAATTTTTCCGAATATTAAAAATGAGAACAAGCTTTCCTCATAACCATATTTTCTTACTATTAAATAACTTGCAGACGCAAAAATTGGGCACAACAAAGCTACAAATACGTAACTGTTAATTTCGGCTCCAAAAGGATTAATAGAAATAAGTGTTCCAATAAAACCAATTACTATAGCAGTAAATCTTTTCCATCTAACAACTTCACCTAAAAATAAAACTGATCCGATGGTTATTAATAATGGTATTAAAAATACAATACTGTACATAGTAACCATTGGTAATAAATAGAATCCTGTGTAGGCAAAAAAAACAGCTAACACCATCGTTAAAGTTCTAAAAAAATGAATTTTTAAATTAGCACCCTTTAATTCTTTCCAGCCATCGAGGGTTTGAGTGTACAAAATAATAGGTATAAGAGCGAACAAGGAGTTGACGAAAATTATCTGTATTATGTCGTAATCTTCAGCAATATATTTTACTATTGCATCTTGAGTTACAAATAAAAAATACCCGAGGCAAGCTAAAAAAAATTCGGGAAGATAATTCTTCTCCGATAATTTTGAATTCATTAAATAATATTTGCTAAATCTCTTTTAGTTCCTTTGAAAGTAGGAAGAGGATATTTATAAGACCATTTTCTTGGAATGCATTTTACTTTAGCTTTTTCCCATAAAGCTATCCATTGTTTGTAATTTTGTACTTTTATATTTTTTTTGTTTTTACTTTTAACAATAAAATTAGGCAACGGATCTCTTCCTGAAGGCTGACCTGCTTTATTATATCTCAAGTCCATACTTATTCTAAAATTTTTTGATTTATTTGGTAGTGAACAATGAAGTAGATATCTATTTAATAATATTATATCGCCGACATCAGCTTCAAGAGGCACGGTTGATAATTTATCGATTATTTCTTTGCCTCTAACTTCTACTTGTCCCTTACTTCCAAAATCGTGGTTAACAAGTCCAAATTTATGACTTTCTTTTACAGCAAGCATACAACCATTTTCTATTCTTGTTTTAGTAAAAGGTATCCAGCACGTTATTAATTCAGTACCCTTCTGTCCTTTTTTATTCATAACACCGGCATCTTGATGCCAAGGAGTTCTTCCAACTAGGCCGTCATTTAAATTCTTTTTTGCAACACCTTTTTCAGGTTGTTTGATTCTTGAATTTTGACAAGGATTAGAAGCTATTTCGGGACCTAGAATTTTTTCAATCTTATCTAAAATCTTTTTATTTTTAATTAAATTCCATATTGATTGACTTGCAAAAAAATCACTATTAGCGTTTATGTTTTTTTCAGGAAGTCTTATGTTGAAATATTGATCAAGTTCAGGAATATCTAAAGAAACCAAATATGAGTATTTTTTCTTAAACTCATAATTTAGTACTTTTACTTTGTCACTTTTAGGAACAAATCTATGAATGAGCCTATCCATGATAAAAGCCATATCATTTAAAATTGGTTCTAAATCCTCTTTATAATCTAAAACACCTTTTAATCTTATGAAACCTTGTTTCTCAAAAATCTCTTTAATATTTTGGCTCATTGAATCGTTATGAATGGAAAAATATTATCAAATTCATTTTAGACTGCAAGTGCTTTTCTCATCTCTTCATCGTCCATTTTTTTACCCAAATACGCCTCGATTACAGCATTGTCATCTTTTACTTGAGCTGGAGTACCCTCTGCAATTTTCTGACCATGGTCAAAAACAGTTACTGAATTACAAGTATCCATTACGACTTTTAAAATATGCTCTATAATAATAAGAGTAAGGCCATATTTTTCTTTTAGCTGCATAATAATTTTCATTAAATTATCTACGTTGACTGGGGATAAACCCGCAGCTGGTTCGTCTAACATTAGTAATTTTGGTTTCATAGCGATTGCTCTTGCTAAAACTAATAATCTTCTCTGACCGCCAGAAAGCTCACTAGCATTTAGCTCTGCATAGTCTGCTAACCCTACAAAAGAAAGGAGTTCCATCATTTCCTCTTTGATAGCTCTTTCTTGATCCCAGATTTTTTTTCTTC
The DNA here is from genome assembly GCA_902635225.1 of uncultured Pelagibacteraceae bacterium. Classification (GTDB taxonomy): domain Bacteria; phylum Pseudomonadota; class Alphaproteobacteria; order Pelagibacterales; family Pelagibacteraceae; genus Pelagilacustribacter. The sequence goes on from CACPNG010000009.1 coordinate 24,217, forward strand.
CTATAACTGCATCGAAAAACTTGTAAGGCACTCTAGTATGATATCCCGACATAACATTATCTATAACTGTCATATCTTGGTAAAGTCTTAGTAATTGGAACGTTCTTGATAAACCATAGGTAGCAATCTCATGTGGAGGTGCAAAAGTAATATCATGACCATCAAACTCAATATAGCTTCCAGGATCGCTATCATAGATTCCTGAAACTAAATTAAAAAATGTACTTTTACCTGAGCCATTGGGTCCAATTATTCCTCTAATTTCATTTTTTGGGAGTTCAAAATCAACTTTATTAATAGCTTTCAAACCACCAAATGATTTAGATAATTGTTTAGTTTTTAAAATCATGTTGTTTTTTCTGTTCCAGTTTTCTTTTTAAATCTCTTTTCTAAGAAATATCTGTCAATAAAACCGCCTAAACCCTTAGGCATAAATAAAATAGTTAAGACTATTGTTAAACCAAATATTAAAAGCTGATATTTATATAATGGTCTAGTTAGGTCATAAACAATTGTAATTACTATAGCGCCAATAATTCCACCCCAAATATGACCAAGACCTCCTAGAACAACCATAGCTAAGAATGTTACCATTTCTATAACTGTGTAATTATTAGGATGTATGTATCCTGGAGGCATGTGAGCGTAAACTGCACCTGCCGCACCAGCAAACATAGCGCTAAGAATGAAAGCTAAGATCTTATATTTTTTTACATTAATTCCAGCGGCTGCAGCACAAATTGGATCCTCCCTGATAGACATAAACGCTCTTCCAACTCCGGATCTTAAAATACTGAATGAGAAGTAAACCGCTATAATCATTATTGTCATTGAGATGAAATAATATCTATCTGGGGAGTCGAAGTTGTAACCCATTAAAGAAGGTGTTGGAATATCAGAAATACCAAACGTAGATCTAAAAAAGTTTCCGTTTTCAATAAATAATCTTATTGCCTCACCTCCACCTAATGTCGCTAAGGCTAAATAAGGACCTTCCAATCTAAAAGATGGAATTCCCATTGCTACTCCAAAAAATGCAGTAACTATTATAGCTATGGGTAAAGTTGCCCAAAAACCAAGTCCTAAATATAAAAACAATGTTCCAGCGGTATAAGAACCTACTGCAAATAAACCAACGTGTCCTACTGTAACTTGACCGCAATAACCCTTAACAATGTTTAGTCCTGCGGCAACCACAATATTCACAAATATTAAAGTAGCTAAATGTGACTGATAAACATCCGTGAAAACT
>CACPNG010000010.1 GCA_902635225.1 uncultured Pelagibacteraceae bacterium
TGTTTGTACCAACTACACCAAATCCAACTAGTGGTTTTCTTTTAATGGTGCCTAAAAAAGATTTAGTATATTTAGATGTTTCTTTTGAGCAAGCTTCAAAATTTATAGTTTCAGCTGGGACAACTAATATTAGCTAAATATCATTCACATTTATTATTTCTGCTTTATCAAATAATTTTAATAAAAAATTGTATTTTTCAATTTCACTACTCTCAATCTTTTTAATAAATGCCTCCGCTAGTTTAAATAAATCTTCATGAATTAAAGGGTCAGCAAATCTAAAGTTTTTCAGACCACTTTGCTGATATCCTATTAAGTCACCGAAGCCTCTTAATTTTAGATCTTCTTCTGCGATATAAAATCCATCATCAGTTTTTTTCAAAATCTTTAATCTTTTGATTGAATTTTTACTAAGAGTATCCTTATATAAAAGCACACAAATACCTTGGTCAGTCCCTCTACCAACTCTGCCTCGTAATTGATGGAGTTGCGCTAGACCAAACTTATTAGCATTTTCAATTATTATAAGGTTAGCATCAGGGAAATCTATCCCAACTTCAATAACTGTGGTTGATACAAGAATATGAATTTCCTTTTTTAAAAATTTTTTAAGTACTTTATCTCTTTCTTCTTTGTCTAAACCACCGTGAATTAAACCTGTTTCTTTTGGAAAGTATTTGCCAATCAGGTCAAATCTTTTTTTTGCGGAGGAATAGTCTAAAAATTGAGATTCGTTTATTAAAGGGCAAACCCAAAAAATTTGATTTTGTTGTTTAATATTTTTTTTTATGAATGGCCATAATTCGTTAATTTTTTTTTCTGGCTTAGATAATGTTAGAATTGTTTTTCTTATTGAGGGTTTTTCATTTATTTTAGAAATATCCATATCACCGTACAATGACATCATCATAGTTCTTGGAATAGGTGTAGCCGACATCAATAATAAATCACAATTTTTACCTCCTTTTTTTGCTAAATCAGATCTTTGTTTGACACCAAATTTATGTTGTTCATCAATTACCACATATCCTAAATTTTTAAATTTAATTTTCTTTTGAAATAAAGAATGGGTTCCGATTAAAAAATTTATTTTACCTTCAGCTAAATCTTTTAAAATTTCTTTTCTTTTCGAATAAGAAGTTTTTCCAGTTAAAAACTCTATTCTTATATTTATTTTATTAAAAATTTTTTTAGCTAAATTAAAATGTTGTAGAGACAATATCTCTGTGGGTGACATGAGTGCACATTGATACTTGTTCTCAAGGACATTAGCTATAGTTAAAAATGATACTATTGTTTTACCAGAGCCAACGTCTCCTTGAAGTATTCTAAACATTCTTTTAGGATTTTTTAAATCTATATTTATTTCATTTAATACACTTTCTTGACTTTTTGTAAGTTTAAATGGAAGTTCTTTTATAATCTTAGTGGAAATAGTGTTTTTGAAAACTTTAGGTATCTTTTCTTTTTTAATTCTTTTTCTATTTTCAGATAAAGCTAAAAAATTTGCACAAATTTCGTCAAATACTAATCTACGATAACTTCTTGATTTGATATTTTTTGCATCATCAGTCCAATGTAATTTTTTAATACTTTCGTTCCAATTTAATAAATTATTTTTTATAATAAATAATTCGTCTAACCATTCGCTAATATAAGGTAAGTTTTTGATTACTTGTTCACTTATAGATCTGTATTTTTTCTCATTTATCCCTTTTGTTAAACCGTATTTAGGTATATTTTTAATTACATATTCCTGATTTTCTTCATTAGTTACATAATCAGGATTAGTCATTTGATACTTTTTTTTAAAAAAATTTATTTTACCACTAATTACCACCCATTTATTGAGCGGAAATATTTTCCTTAAGTATCCTTCGCGACTATTAAAGTAAACTATTTCAATCTCACCAGTGTCATCTTCACAAACAATCTTATTAGGTAAATTCCTTATTCTAGGAAAATTTAATTTTTTTACTAAAACTTTTATTGACTGAATTTTTCCTATTTCTAATTCATTCAATTTTGATATTTTTGATCTATCAGTTTCAGAATAAGGTAAGTTAAAAATTATATCTTTTATTTTTTCAATTCTTTTTTTTTTTAAATATTTTGATAAAACAGAACCTACACCTTTTAATTTTGTAATATCTTGAAAAATTGTTTCTTTTTTGAGAAAACTCATTAAATAATATATATTATATTTTATGTCTGAAGAATTAGAAATATTTAAAAAAAAACTTTTATACAGAGCATCTTATAGAGGAACTAAAGAAATGGATATTTTATTAACAAAATTTGTCAAAAAATACGTAAATGTTTTTAGCCATGAACAGCTTAAACAATTAGAAAAATTCTTGGAATTCGAGGATGAAGTTATCTACAATTTTTATAACTTAAATATAGTGAAAAAAGATATAGATAAAAATAAAATATCTGAAATTTTTAAAAATTTTAAAATTTAATGGCGGAGAGGGTGGGATTCGAACCCACGAACGAGTTGCCCCGTTGCTGGTTTTCAAGACCAGTGCTTTCAACCGCTCAGCCACCTCTCCTTATTGTAAACAATACTTAATACTATCAAAGTTACTAAATAACAATGATTATGTAATGAGTTTCTTGTACTAGTTTACAAATAACAATTATGATAATCAGTAAAATGCTAAAAATAATTATATTTATTTTATCAATAATTTTTTTTTCAACTTTTAAAGCTTACGCTATTAAAAACGAGTTTAACACTTGGTTATTAGATTTTAAAGCGAGAGCTGTTTCAGTTGGAATATCAAAGAACGTGGTAGATGAGGTTATGGATAATGCTATATTTTTACCAAAAGTTATAGAATACGACAGATATCAACCAGAATTTTATGAAGATACTTTTACTTACATAAAAAAAAGATCTTCAAGGAAAAAGATTTTAGAGGGAAAAAGGTTATACAAAAAAGAAAAAAAGATTATAGATAAAATTGAAAATGAATTTGATATTGAAAAAGAGTTATTACTTGCTTTAATGGGAATTGAAACAAACTTTGGAAAATATTTAGGAAAAATGGATATTGTTTCATCCTTAGCTACATTAAGCTTTGATAAAAGAAGAAGTGAATTTTTTACAAAAGAATTAATTATTTTACTTAACTTGGTAGATAAAGGCATTGTTAAAAAAGAAATTCTTTATGGTTCTTGGGCTGGTGCATTTGGTAATTTTCAATTTATGCCAAGAACAATAAAAAATTATGCTATTGATTACAATAAAAATAGAACTATTGAATTAAAAAAGACTGAGGACTCATTTGCATCTGCAGCAAACTATCTAAAAAGTATTGGTTGGAAAAAAAATCGTCCTTGTTTTTTTAAAATAGATTTAAAGAAAAATATCCCAAAAAAATATCTTAATTCTTCAGCAAGAAATATTACTAATAAAAAAAAGATAAATTTTTTTAAAAAATATATTAATAATTTTGACGAATTAAATCTTAAAGATAATATACTCTCTGCAATTATAATTCCTGATAAAGACATTATCCCAGGGGCAGAAACTTACACGCCAGCATATATCGTGTTTGATAATTATGAGAAGATTTTAACGTGGAATAGATCTTTGAGATTTGCACTTGCAGTTTGTACATTAAAGGAAAATTTTAAAAATGAAATTTAAAATAATAATTCTAACTCTTCTACTTTTTTCATGTAGCTCTAATTATACAAAACTTGATAAGAGAGAGCCCTATTTTTCAAAAGGCTTTGCTTATATCATAAAAGAGGAAAAGCCAAAAAAAAATTCATCTAAATCAGTAATCAATAATTCAAAACAAAAAGTTTTTAATAAATTTTTAAGACCCAATACATTGCTTAAGATTATTAATCCGGAAACAAAAGATTACATTATTTTAAAAAATTCTATAAGCGGTAAATATCCTGATTTTTATAAAATCTCAATTTCTAATTCAGTAGCCAATGAGCTTAATTTAGATAAAAAATTACCTTTAATTGAAGTCATAGAAATTAAAAAAAATAAATCTTTTGTTGCAAAAAAGGCAAAAATATTTAATGAAGAGAAAAAAATTTCATCTAACGCACCAGTTACTTCTGTAAAAATATCTAATATTTCAAAAAATAAGAATATAAAAAAGAAAAAAACTGAAAGTAAAATTTACATAGAAATTGCTTCATTTTATTCAGAAGACTCAGCAATTTTTTTGAGGAATAGAATTTTATCAAAGATATCAAATTATGATAAAAAAAAATTGAAAATAGTGAGAAAAAGTAATAAAAAAATAAATTTATTTTCTGGTCCTTATAATAGTATAAACTTAGTAAAAAATGATTACACTAAGTTAGCGGAGTTTGGATTTGAAGATTTAGATATAACAATAAAAGAAAAATGAATAAATATTTTGTATTATTAGCCATTTATTTAAAATTAATAGTTTCAGCTTATTCTAATCCTAATATAAATGCTAGAACAGGAATACTAATTGACTATCATTCAGATAAAATTTTATATGAAACTGATCCTGATGCACAAATTTATCCAGCCTCGATGACAAAAATAATGACTTCTATAATTGCATTTGATCTTTTAAAAAAAAATAAACTATCTTTAGATGATATGTTTGTAGTTTCTGAAAATGCTTGGAGACTATCTCAGAGCGGCTATTCCTCTATGTTTATTATGGTAAATGATCAAGTTTCAGTTGAGGATTTACTAAAAGGTATCATTATAGCATCGGGCAATGATGCTTGTGTGGCTCTAGCTGAGGGCATCGCTGGATCTGAAGAAAATTTTGCAGAAATGATGAATGAAAAGGCTATTGAAATTGGTATGACTTCTTCAAATTTTACTAATTCGTCAGGAATTAATGATCCAGATAATATTTCAACAGTAAGAGATATCGCAATTATGTCAAAATATTTAATAGATAATTACCCGATTTATTATGAATTGTTTAAGGAAAAAACATTTACATGGGATAGAACTGGCGGAGATCCAATTAAACAAGGTAATAGAAATCCATTACTTTATAAAAATGTAGGTGTAGATGGAGTTAAAACTGGATACTTAGCCGTAGAAAAATATTCCCTAGCTAGTTCAATGAAGAAGAATGATAGACGATTGATTGCTGTTGTTTCAGGTTTCCCTACAAAAAATTTAAGAAGCTCTGAATCTTTAAAGCTACTTAATTGGGGATTTAGAAATACTAATACTTTTGAAGTTTCAAGAAGAGATAAATCTCTTTTTGAGTTAAATACTTGGTTAGGTAAAAAAGAAAAAATTCAAGCTACTACTAAAGAAGATTACTACATTACAATTAATAAAAAAGATATCCGTAATTTAAAAGTATCTTTAAAATATGAGGGCCCAATCGTAGCACCTATCGATAAAGGTGAAAAAATTGCACAACTAGATATAACGATTAAGGATGATTTAATTAAGAGCTTACCACTTTATGCAGCCGAAAATTTAAAAAAGGTAAATTTTTTTAAAAGCCTTCTTGCATCTATTAATTATTTGATTTGGGGTGATGTATAAAAAGAAACCTTTTTTTATTGTATTTGAAGGTGTTGAGGGATGTGGTAAGTCTTATCAGAGTAAAAAATTATACAGAGTTTTAAAAAAAAAGAATATTCCTTCTATATATACTAGAGAACCAGGTGGCACCAAGAGTGCCGAAATGATTAGAAATCTAATCTTGAAAGATTATTTTAATAAATCTTCAAAAGATAAATTCGACAAATATACAGATACACTACTTTATCTTGCTGCTCGAAATGAACATATAAAAAACAAGATATTTCCTTCATTAAAAAAAAAAATGGTAGTAATTTGTGACAGATTTATTGACTCGACTTTAGCTTACCAAGTTTATGGAAAAAAAATAAATCTAAATTTTGTTAATAATATTCATAAATTAATATTAAATGGTATAAAACCTAATCTTACATTTATTTTAAAAGTATCCTCTAAATCTTCCAAAAAGAGATTAATTAAAAGAAAAACCAAAAATAGATATGATAATTTCACACAATCATTTTACTCTAATGTTCAGAAATCATTTATTAAAATTGCAAAAGGTAAAAAGAATTATTTCATTTTAGACTCATCAAAAAATGATAATTCTCTTGAGAAAAAAATATTTAATATAACTTCTAAATACCTCAATATAAAATAATGTTATTTGAAAATATAAATCCAAGACATTCAACTCAACTTTATTGTTTAGATCTGGAATTTGATAGACTTTCTAATTTACTAACAAATCAAAAGCTACCAAAAGTAATTTTACTTACTGGAAAAAAAGGTATTGGCAAATTCACTTTGGTAAATCATTTAGCTTTAAGTTACTTTGATAAAGAAAATTATAATTTATTAGAAAAAAAAATTATTTATAAAAATAATTTTTTTGAAAATTTATCTAATAATTTAATTTCAAATGTAATTTTCTTAGAAAGTAATGATTTTAAAAACATTAATGTTGAGTCAATACGTAATCTTAAGAACAAATTACAAAGAAAACCATTTTATAATGATAAACGCTTTATTATTTTGGATGATGTAGAAACTTTTAACACAAATTCAATAAATGCCTTGCTTAAGTTAATTGAGGAACCAAATGACAATGATTACTTTTTGTTGATAAATAATAAAACTAGACCTTTGATCGATACTCTCAGATCACGGTGTTTAGAATTTAAAATTGTTTTAAACCATAAACAAAGGAGTGAGATAACTAATTTTTTAATGGATATGCACAATCAAGATACAATTATTGACCAAGATAAAATAATAATAAGTCCTGGTAATTTTTTAAAATTTAACATAATTTTGAATGAAAATAGTATAAACCCCAAAGAAAATAGCCTAAAAACTTTTAAAGTTATTTTAGATCTTTATAAAAAAAATAAAAATTTGTTTTTTAAAGATTTGTTATTATTTTATTCAGAATATTACTTAAATATAAAAAGAGATAATAAAAATTTAACTAAAATGAAATTTATTGAAGATAGAAATTTTTTGTTGAACATTATTGATGATTTTTTTGTATATAACTTAAATCAGAGCACAATCTTAAGATCCATAGAAAATAGATTTTTCAATGAGTAAGAATTATTATATTACAACACCAATTTATTATCCATCTGGAAAACCTCATATGGGTCACGCATACTCAAGTATAGTAGCAGATATATTTGCAAGATTTAAAAGATTAGAAGGTTATAGGGTTTTATTTTTAACTGGGACAGATGAACATGGTCAAAAAATTCAGAAAGAGGCAGATAAATATAAAAAAGACCCAAAAAAATTTTGTGATGAAATTTCTGAAACTTTTCGATCATTAACAAAAATATTAAATTTATCAAATAATGATTTTATTAGAACTACCGAAGCAAGGCACTTTAAATCAGTCAATGAAATATGGAATAGATTAACAAAGTCAGGTGATATTTATCTTGATAAATACAGTGGCTGGTACTCAGTATCTGATGAAGCGTACTATGACATAGACGAGATTGAGGAAAAAGATGGAAAAAAAATATCTAAAACTTCTGGTTCACCAGTTGAATGGGTAGAGGAGGAGTCTTATTTTTTTAAATTATCTGCTTTTCAAAAAAAATTGTTAGAACATTATAAAAAAAATGAAGATTTCATTTTACCAAAATCAAGAAAAAATGAAGTAGTGAAATTTGTTGAGAAAGGATTAAAAGATTTATCAATAAGTAGAACATCTTTTTCATGGGGAATACCAGTTCCTGAAAATAAAAATCATATCATTTACGTTTGGCTAGATGCTCTAACTAATTATTTGAGTGCACTTAATTTTCCTAATATTTCTGATGATAAATATAAATCTTTTTGGCCTGCTGATGTTCATATCATTGGTAAAGATATTTTGAGATTTCATGCAGTTTACTGGCCTGCCTTTTTAATTGCAGCAAATTTGCCATTACCTAAAAGAGTATTTGGACATGGTTGGATCCTTTCAGATGATAAGAAAATGTCTAAATCACTTGGTAATATTTTGGATCCTATTGAAGTAATTAAAGATTATGGAATTGATCAACTCAGATATTATTTGATAAAAGAAGTCTCTTTAGGAAATGATGGAAGCATTTCAATGGAAAATCTTAAAAATTGTATAAATAATGATTTAGCAAATAATTATGGTAACTTATGTCAAAGAGTTTTTTCCTTCATAAAAAAAAATTGTGATAACAAAATACCAAAAAAGAGCAAATTAAGTGAAAGTGACATTAAATTAATCCAAAATGTTAAGAATAATCTTCCTAAACTTATTGGTTATATAAATAACCAAAATTTAAATGAATATATTAAAATGGTAGTTAATTTTTCTTTCGAAGCAAACAAATATTTTAACGACTCAGAACCTTGGGCTTTTAAAAAAAAAGATCCAGAAAGAATGAATGCAATTCTTTATACAATTTCAGAACAAATAAAAAATATTTCTATTCTTTTAAGTCCAATTATACCGGTTTCTACTAAAAAAGTTTTAGAAACAATTAATTTATCTGATAAGGATATTTCAATTGAAAATATAAAAAAAAATGACATTTTTGACTATAATTTAGAATTAAAAAATTTAGATATTTTGTTTAAAAAGATTGAAAATGATAATTGATTCGCATTGCCATCTGACCTACGAACCTATGTGGAATGCCTTGGATGAAACTATTGATAGGGCAAATAAAGATGGTATTAAATTCATGCTCACTATATCGACAAAAGATGAAAGTTTTGAACAAATACTTAAGATAGTTACTAATTATAAAAGTGTTTACGGCACATATGGAATTCATCCCCATGAAGCAAAGTCACATCAACATATCAAGAGTATTGATATAATTGATAAAATTAATCAAAATAAAAAAATTATTGGTGTTGGTGAAACAGGATTGGATTTTTATTACAATCATTCTGAAAAGAAAGATCAAATCAATTCTTTTGAGGAACATATATCCGCTGCACAAGAAAAAAATCTACCACTTATAGTACACACAAGATCTGCAGAAAAAGAAACCTTACAAATATTAGAAAAACATTCAAAAAAAAAAGAGACTAAAATCCTTATACATTGTTTTACTGGAACAAGAGAATTTGCTTTTAAATTATTAGATCTAGGTGCTTACATTTCTGCTAGTGGGGTTGTTACATTCAATAAATCCCAGGATTTAGCCAATACTTTCAAAGATATACCAAACGAAAAAATATTAGTTGAAACTGACGCTCCATATCTTGCTCCTGTTCCTTTAAGAGGCAAACCAAATGAACCTAGTTTTATTATACATACAGTAAAGTTTTTATCTAAAATTAAAAATTTATCATTTGATGAATTTTCAGAAATTACATCTAATAATTTTTTTAATTTATTTGGTAAATTAAATTGAAAAGCAAATTTACAATTCTAGGCTGTGGAAGTTCACTTGGATCTCCATGGATAACTAATTACAGAGGAAATCTTAAACAAAGTCCAAAAAATTTAAGGACTAGATGTTGCGCTCACATTCAAAAAGGGGATTTATCTGTGTGTATAGACACTTCACCGGACATAAAATATCAATTTTTAAAAAACAAAATTAAAAATCTTGACTCAATTATTTATACTCATGAACATGCAGATCAAACAGCTGGTATATTTGAAATGAGACCATTTTATTGGAAAAATAAATCAAAGATCCCAATATACGGTAGTCGAAGAACGATCAAAGCTTTAAAAAAATCTTACAGATTTTGTTTCTTCGAAGAGCATGGGTATAAGCCGATTATGAAAGCGAATATAATAGATAAAAGTTTTTCTATTAAAAAAAAAAATTCAAAATTGGTCATTAAACCTTTTCAAGTTACTCATGGATTAATAAAATCAACCGGGTATGTTATTGATAAAATTGCGTATATAAGTGATTGTAATTACGTATCTTTGACAAATATTAAGTATCTCAAAAATCTTAATTATTTAGTATTAGATTGTCTTAAAATTAATAAACACCCATCTCATTTTAATCTAGATGAAGCTTTAAATTTAATAAATATAACCAAACCTAAAAAGGCTATATTAACAAATTTGCATACAGATTTAGATTACTTTAAACTAAAGAAAAAATTACCAAAAAATATAATCCCAGCTTATGATGGATTAAGTTTTACTTACTAAATCAAGCTTTCAATTACTTTAATGAATTTTTTAGATGACGGATTTGTTATAGAGGAGAATGTTTCTGCAACTTTTCCATCTTTTCCAATAACAATTTTATGGAAATTCCATTTAGGTATCGCGCCAATACCATAATCTTTTCTTGCCCATTTATAAAATGGATGTGCATTATTTCCTATTACACTAATCTTTTCTGTCATCGGAAAAGTAATTCCAAAATTTGTTTCACAAAAGTTTTTTATTTCTTTATTGCTACCAGGTTCTTGTCTGAAGTTATTAGTAGGGATGCCTAAAATAACTAAATTTTTATCTTTATATTCAGACCATAATGTTTGCAGATCTTCGTATTGAGGGGTGTAACCACATCTGCTCGCAACATTTACTGCTACAATTACTTTTCCTCTATACTGACTTAGTTTGATTATTTCTCCATTTATGCTATTAAACTCATAATCATAAGCAGTACCATTATTCCCAGCAATAACTTTTGAAAAAAAACTAAACATAAATAAAATAATTAATATTTTTTTCATAATTTAAATGCTTTTAATACTGCATCAATTGGCAAAAATATACATTTAAATCTATTTAAATTGTCGCTATTCAGTAATTTTTTGAAATCAGAGAATTTTTTAGGAAACGTAATATTTTTTTTATTAGATATTTTTTTTATTATAATTAAATCTTTCTTAAAATCTTTTAGACTCATATTTTTTATTTTTTGAGAAAGCAGACTTGCTGAAGCTTCACAATACAAGCAAGACTCCGTTTCATATCTCATTGAATGGATCTTTTTTGTATCTGCGATCATTTCAATAGTTATTTTGTCACCACAGGTCCTATTTTTCAGAGATATCTTATGTGAGTACCTATTTTTTAAACCAACGTTAGTAGTATTAGAAGCTAATTTAAAAACATCTTCGTTAATCATTTTTCTTGGATGCAAAAAGTAATAAGAAATATCCAAATAATGTTGAAAGAAGTGAACCGGTCAAAACGCCAATTTTTACTCCATCCATATATTCTAAATTATTTGCAAAAGCTAAGTTTCCAACAAATAAACTCATCGTAAAACCTATACCTGTTAAAATTGATACAGCATAAAAAGCTGTCCAATTTGCACCTGTGGGTTTATCTGCTAATTTGAGTTTAACAGATAAATATGAGAGTGCGAATACACCGATTTGTTTTCCAAAAAATAAACCTAAAACAATCCCTAGGGGGACTGGATTTAATAGTGTTGCAAAAGTTAAACCCTCAAGAGAAACACCTGCGTTTGCAAACGCAAAAATTGGCATTATACCAAATGCAACATATGGTGATAGACCATGTTCTAATTTAAGCAACATAGATTGTTTGCTATTTTTTGTATTATGAGGAATTGTTAGCGCTAATAACACTCCAGCAATAGTTGCATGTATTCCTGACTGATGAGTAAAGTCCCATAAAAAAATTCCAACTATCAAAAATGGTATAAAACTTTTTACTCGAAATTTATTAAGACCTATTAAAACTATTAATGATAATAACATTAAAATTAAATATTTAATTTCAATATTACCGGAGTAAAAAAAAGCTATTATGACTATTGCACCTAAATCATCAATTATGGCTAATGCGGTCAAAAAAACTTTTAAAGATATAGGCACTCTTTTTCCCAATAAAGATAAAACCCCTAGTGAGAACGCAATATCTGTAGCAGACGGAATAGCCCAGCCATTTAATGTAGTGCTATCAGAATAATTTATAACGATATAGAATAATGCAGGCACAGCCATTCCACCAACTGCTCCGATAATTGGTAACATAGCTTGTTTTGGATTTGATAATTCGCCTTGAATAAATTCTCTTTTAATTTCAAGAGAAACAAAAAAGAAAAATATAGCCATTAAGACATCATTTATCCAATGAAGGACACTTAGCTTAAGTCCAAATTCTTTGGTGCCAAGAATAATGTATTTTTCCAGAGTAGAAAAATAATATTCACTTAAATTACCATTACTGATAATAAGGGCTAGTATCGCCGCAAATAAAAGAACTAATCCTGAAGCAGCTTCAAGCTTAAAAAAATATTTAAAGGGTTTTGTAATGTACTGGATCATTGATATTATTTACTTCTATCGAGACCATCTTTCAATTGCCAAAATCACTTAATTAACCTATAAAACAGACGTTCGGGGCGTAGCGCAGCCTGGTAGCGCATCTGGTTTGGGACCAGAGGGTCGCAGGTTCAAATCCTGCCGCCCCGACCATTAAATAGTATGAAAAAAGCAAAAATATATATTCCTGCAAAAACTGCAATGCAATCGGGTAGGGGAAAACTAAAAAATTGGGTGTTAGAATTTATAACTAAAGATCCCTCGATTAACCCTCTTATGGGTTGGGAAACTTCCTCGGATACTCTTGAGGAAGTTATCTTAAAATTTCCTTCAAAAGAAAAAGCAGTAGAGTATGCAGAAAAGAACAATATATCTTACAATATTGTTGAACCAAATAAAAAAGAATTTGTGATTAAATCATACGCAGATAATTTTCTTAAAGATTAAATATGTGGAGAAGTTTTTTTAAAGATAAGAAGTGGTTCTATTGGTCTTACGGCGGAGGATTTTTTATTATTACTTTGCTTGTTTTACAAACATATTTGGATGTTTTATTTAATAGTTGGTACAAGGATTTTTATGATATTCTTCAAACAGCGGAGAAACGTGAGATATCTGAATTTTGGGACTCAATTAAAAGGTTTTTATATATAGCTTTACCCTACGTCACACTCTTTGCTTTTACTAATTGGTTCACAAGACTTTGGGCATTTAGATGGCGAGAGGCCATGACATTTTCTTATATGCCTTTTTGGAGAGCAACTGAAGCGAAGGTAGAAGGGTCTTCTCAAAGAATTCAAGAAGATTGTATGAACTTTGCTAAAATAGTTGAGTCTATTGGGTTACAAGTTGTTAAAGCAATAATGACATTAATTGCATTCATTCCAATTTTATGGGTTCTCTCATCTAATGTTACAGTCCCTTTATTAAATAATGTATCTGGATCTTTAGTGTGGGTTGCTCTCACTCTTAGTTTAGGAGGAATAATAATAAGTTGGTTAGTTGGTATTAAATTACCCGGTCTTGAATATAATAATCAAAAAGTTGAGGCAGCATTTAGAAAGGAATTAGTTTATGGTGAAGATGATAGAAAGAATTATGTCCAAGCTCCAACTATTTTACAGTTATTTACTGGTATTAAAATTAATTATCATAAATTATTTTTACACTATGGTTATTTCGATCTTTGGGCTATTTGGTATAGACAATTATTTGTAATAGTTCCTTTCTTAATAATGGCACCTGGACTATTTACAGCAGCTTTCACTTTGGGTGTAATGATGCAAGTAGTAAATGCATTTGGAGAAGTAAAAGATGCATTTTCTGTATTTTTGTATAATTGGACAAGGATTACTGAATTAAGATCTATACATAAGCGTTTAATGGAGTTTGAAACCGCTATAAATTATAATACTAATAAGTTGAGAAAACCTCAAAAATCTGATGTAAGAGTTTAATGGAACTCTATATCAAGCTTATAGACGTCATACTTCCGGTATTTTTTGTTATTGGTATAGGCTATTACCTTGGAAAAAAAGATCCTAATTTTAATACTGATTTTATAACCACATTAGCTGGTAATGTTGGTACACCTGCAATGATTTTCTACACTATTACATCTACAGGCGTAACTTTGGAAACTTTTATAGAATATTTTATCTATGCTTTAATTATAATCGGAGGTTTTGCTGTAGTAGGCTTAATTGCTCTTGCATTAATGAAAAAGGACGTAGTAAGTGAACTTCCTCCATTAATATTACCAAATACCGGTAATATGGGGATACCTATTTGTTTATTTGCTTATGGTACAGAAGGTTTAGGTATAGCTTCAGCAATTGCATCAGTGATTATCTTGCTTCACTTCACTTTAGGAGTTCTTTTAGCAAAAAAAAGTTTTTCACTGAAAATATTAATTACTAATATGCCTATTTACGGAATAATAGCGGCTGTAATAGTTTTATATTTTGATTGGGAGGTCCCTGGTTTTGTAGTAAACACTACGTTTTTATTAACCTACGCTACAATATTTCTAGTTCTTATGTCTTTAGGCATAGCATTAACAAAGTTAAAAGTTGTTTCATGGTTTAATGCTTCTAGTTTAAGCATTATTAGAATTGTAATTGGTCCTATAATTGGATTTTCTTTAATTAAATATTTAAACCTTTCTGGATTGGCTGCTGGAGTACTTTTGATTCAATCTGCAATGCCTAGTGCTATTCTAACCTACTTGGTGGGATCGATGTATTCTGAGAAAAGGGTAGTCGATAGTATTGCTAGTGTTATAGTTACTTCCACATTAATGTCATTTGTCACTATCCCTATTGTGGTTTATTTAAGTCTTAAATATTTTCAATAAATACAGTAGTTTACGTAAAGTAGTTAAAGTATAATATTCATTAATAGGTAAGTATTATTTATATATATATGAGAAAACTGAAATAAATTAAGAAAAATTTTACTTATTTAAGAAGAAAAAAATAATAAATCTCTAAAAAAACGTTTAAAGATTATGTTTTAGCAATAAAATTGAGCTAATTGAAACATATATACCAATTAATCATTAAAAATAGGTTATTTTAGAGCATTCTCGAAGCATTAATACTCAATATTTTCAGAAGCTTTGCATATTAGGAATATACCGTTTAAATGGCCATAGAGGGCCTTTTTTTTGCAATTAATCATTTTAAAGTACAACCAACTGGTGTGTGGATAAAAAATTCAATGAAATAGGGGGCAATAGACCCGATCGCCCGCCAAATAACAATTCTAGAGCGTTATACCCTCCTTTTCAAGCAAAAATCTCTTAGTTTTAACTCCTCCTTTGCCTGAATAGCCACCAAGCGATCCATCAGATCTAATTACTCTATGGCAAGGAATTTTGGGTGCATAGGGGTTTTTTCCTATAGCATTGGCTACAGCGCGCACAGCAAGAGGTTTTCCTATAGCTTTTGCCACTTGTGAGTACGTTTTTACTTTTCCACGAGGTATTTTCCTCAAATAAGACCATACTTTTAGCTGAAATTTAGTTCCTACTAGCTTCATTAGTCAAATATTAAGAAAATTGTTAAAGATATGCCTATTATTAGGGTTATTATTAAGCCTAGAGCGATCATTTTTCTCCCTTTTGAACTCGAATTATTCCAAAAGTATGAAATACCGTAAACAGCTACTATAAATATTACGATGGGAAGAATAAATTTTATCATGATCTTTAAAATTATACGTATTGACATCTAAAATCACTTAATATATTATTTCCGATAATTAATGGTTATCGGAAATTATGAATGATTTAACAACTGAAATTAAAAAACTTGAAATTGAGACTTTAGACAATTTTAAGCTATCGAAAGCTAAAAATACTATTCGAGCCTATAAATCTGATTTTAACGACTTTGCATTATTTTGTTCAAAACATGGGATGAAAAGCATGCCTACAGATCCAAAGATAGTATCTCTATACATGACACATCTATCGAAACAATCTAAATACAGTACTTTAAAAAGACGTTTAGCGTCTATAAATGTTATGCATAGATACAAAGGTCATTATTTAGATACTAAACATCCAATCATCGTTGAAAATTTATTAGGTATTAAAAGACAAATAGGAGTACATCAAAAATCAAAAAAACCATTATTATTCAATAATTTAAAACAAATTATTAAAGTAATAAATGATTCTAAAGCGAGTGAATTCAAAAAATTAAGGGATAAATCTTTAATTTTAGTTGGTTTCTCAGGGGGATTTAGAAGATCAGAGCTTGTAGCCATTACAAGAGATGATGTTGAATTTGTAAATGAAGGAGTGAAAATCTTTGTTAAAAAATCAAAATCTGATCAATCTGGAGAGGGAATGACCAAAGCAATCCCCTCTTTCAAATACTTAAAATATTGCCCAGTTGATCATCTAAAAAATTGGATGATTGAGAACAAAAATGATTTAGTTTTTCCAATATCAGATAAGAATGTAGCTTTAATAATAAAGAAACATGCTTTAAGTGCAGGTTTAGATGAAAAAAAATACGCTGGTCACAGTCTAAGATCTGGTTTTGCTACAACAACAGCTGAATATGGAGCTGATGAAAGAAACATCATGGCTATGACTGGTCATAAATCAGTAGATATGGTGCGAAGATATATCAAAGAAGCGGACTTATTTAAAAATAATGCATTAAATAAAATTTCAAATAAATGAAAAATATATTTAAAAAGATTTATTATAATAAGTATACCAAGATCTCCTACTCTATTAGTGGCGTCGATTTGATTATTGATAGAATGTTTTCTAAATTAAAAAAAGGAATTTACATAGATTTAGGATGCAACCATCCTATAAAACATAACAATACTTACTTACTTCATAAAAGAGGCTGGGAAGGGATAAATATAGACGCAGATGAAAAATCTATTAAAGAATTTAAAAATTTAAGAAAAAATGATCATAATATAAGTGCTCTAGTAAGTAATAAAAAAGATAAAATCAAATATTACTTTTACCATGAAAGATCAGCTCTTAATACAGTAGATGCAAAGTTAGTTAAAAATAGAAAAGCAAAACCCAAAAAGGTTATTGTAAGAGAAACAACAACTTTAAATGATATAATAGAGAATTCTCCTTACAAAAAGTCAAAATTAAATTTACTTAGTATAGATATAGAAAATCATGAATATGAGGCTTTAAAAAACTTTAAATTTAAAAGATATAACATTGATTGTATAGTAATTGAAATTTTAAACACTTCGTATAAAGAAATTGAAACGCAAAATCAAAATTTAGATTTTATACTAAAGAGCAATGTTTTTAAACTTTTGAAAAAAAATGATTATAAATTAATAAATTGGGTTAACTCCGATCTTGTTTTTGTTAATAAAAAATTTAAAATCTAAATTAACTGTAATATATTCTTCGCTAAAATATTAAAATCTTCTCTATACAAATATTTATAATTTCTTAGGTGACTAGTATAGAATTTATAAAATTCTTCATTTCTTTGATCAAAAATATCAATTATTTTAGTATTAAATGAAGAAGCGATGTGTGCTGGTGAACCATGACATGCAATAATTAAATCAGCTTTTTTTATAATTATTTTTAAATCTATAAAAGATATTTTATCTAAAATTATTATCTTTTTGTCATTTATAGCAAAAACACCATTTTTATTAAATTTTTCTTTTACACCATTAATTAAACTATTTGTTTCAGCTCCAGCAGATATAACTATGTCTTTTTTGGATTTTTTTACAAACTCCTCTATAAAACGACACATTTGAGTTATTGTGGCATTGATAGGTTTAAAATTTCTTGATTTTCGTCTTCCCCTATACGCTTCTGCAATCCATTTCTCATCTAAATGTAATTGATTAAATGATTTGTCAGGTATTTTGTTTATTATATCAAAATTTGACTTTATTTTTTCATCATCAAAAATATCTAAATCTTTATCAGAATAATCTATATCTATCTTTCTTAATATAAATTTAAATTCTTCTATCCTCGATTTAAAATCATTAATAAAAAGAATATTATCTTTTAAATTAAAAAAAATTTTTTTATATATTCTTTTGGTTACTGTGATGATCTTTAACTCAGCTTTGTTAATAACACATGAAAAAATAGACCTTTTTTTCCCATCTAATGAAAGAATACAATCATAATCACTTTTAATCATTGAATGATAGAAAGAAATTTTTTTTACAAATCTTTTAGGATACAGTTTAGCATTGTCAACTAAGCTATAATTCTTTACATATTGGTAATTTTGATCCGAGCATATCACAGTAATTTCAGAGTTTGGTTTATTTCTTTTTATTGATTTAATTAAAATACAGCTAAGTATAAAATCCCCTACTCTATCTGTTCTGAAAATAAGAAACTTTTTCATTAACCATGCCAAAAATATTTTTTTTTATCCATTCTGCCTAAAGTTTTATTGATTATAAAATCAGCAACTAACGTTGAATTAAAATATTTCATATACTTTTTCTTACCTTTTTTTCCAATCGATTTTCTTAATTTTTCATCTCTAGAAATTTTTAAAATTTTTTCAGATAAGTCACTAATGTTTTTGTAAAAAACCATTTCTGAATTATCAAAAAAATCTCTGTATTGAGTTTTTTCATCAATTAAACAAACTAAACCATTTCCAACAATTTGTGTTATTCTGTCGCTACTATAATATTTAATTGCATCGCCTCTACTTAAATTTAAACCCATCTTTGCGTTTGCTATCGTTTTAAAATAATGATCTGCCCAAATAGGTTGAATTTTATCTATCCCATAAATATCGAATTTAACATCTGGTGTTTTCTCAGATAAATTCTTTAGGAAAGTTATTCTATCATCAATTTTACCTGATTTAAGAACACCTCTATGTACTCCGTGGCTAAGTGCAAAAAAAACGTCAACATTACAAGGCTTTAAAAAATTATTTAAAGTTTCAAAGGAGTCATCACTAGGATTTGGTATAAAAAAATTATTATCATTTTTTGGTAAGAAATTTAATACGGAAGGACTCGTCGTAACAAAAGAAGCATCTAAATGTTCAATTTTATCAAGAATACGACTTTTATTTCTATGATAATCAGGACCCTTTTTATTCAAAGGATCTAAAAACCACTGACCAAATTTTACATTTGGATAATCATTTCTTAGCTCAGCTATTTGTTCAGCAGATATTAAGTCGGCATGTCCAAGCATAATCATATCTGGTTTATAATTATAACAAGTTTTTCTAAGCTTTTCATTTAATGTCTTAGCTCCTTTGAAGTCTTTAATATTTTTATAATATTTTTGTATATCTCTATCACTAAAACCTAAAACACTATGACCTAGCCTTATGAATCCATTGTTTATTCTTCTACCAGTATTAAAAAAAAGTCTGCCATCTAGTCTTTCATTAAAATTAGTAATATGTAAAATTCTTAAGTTTTTAATAGGCCTTTTTGTATTTATCTTCTTCAAGTAACTTATTTTTTCTGACCTATAATTATCTATCGATGCAGCAACATAACTATGGGTTAGATAAAAATTTTTAATTGATAAATTTTGAAGTTTTTTTCGTGTTTTATCATTTTTAATAAGAAAATTAATTGTTTTAGTCAGTTCTTTAACACTTAAATTCTTAAGAATTTTAGCATCAGTTACAGTTTCAGGCAGACCACCTTTATTTGTTATTATTACAGCGCAACCATTTGCTGAAGCCTCTAAGCTAGTTCTGCCAAATGGTTCTTCCCAACGAGAACATGCAACAGCTATGCTTGTCTTTTTAAAGATTGATAGAACTTCATCATGTTTTTTAAACCCAAGAATGTGAGCTCTATTATGATTAAGAGCGATCTTTTCTCTTTTTTCATCACCAATTATTTTTGCCTTCCAGTTTGGATTTTGATTAAGAACTTTTTTTATAGAGGTCGCAAAAACGTCATAACCTTTTGCTTTATTGAGTTTGCCTACAAATGTAATCCATTTTTCTTTTTTATTGATAAGATCAATTGAACCTTTTGCAGCTGATTGGTGAAAAATTAATAATTTATCACTATTTACAAATTTATTTTCTAGACCTTCCAAGAATCTTTTTTTCGACCAGGAACTGTTAAATATAATTTTATAACAAGTTTTAAGTAAATTTTTTCTCTCTTGTATAGTTTGAGAACCATCCATTGATAAGGGATCGTTATGAAAGTATAAAACTAATATTTTCTTTTTAATTTCTTTTGATAAAATTTGAATATAACTTGGTCTATTATGAATTTCTATAATAGTTGAGTCATTTTTTTTTTCTAGTTGAATAAATTTTTTTACATAGTTTTTAGTTTGACTGGTAAAAAGATTTTTTCTTAAATCTATATTGATATATTTTAAATTGAAAATTTTTTTATAATTAGTATTCCCAAAAACTGTTATATCTTTCCTAAATTTGCTAATTTTGGTAGTCTCATAAACAAATAAAGATACAGCACCAGGATACTCAGGAGAAAAATTTTCTTTATAGGGTAGCAATATTGAGATTTTCATTTTTTATCTTATTTCTTAATGTTCTATTATTCTTTATATAATATTCTCGAGAAATTGCTTCTTTTTTTGAGCCATGTTTTTCTTTATAAATTAATTTCCATTTTCTACCTCTCGTAAATTTTGCACCTTTACTCATATTATGAAGTGTGATTCTTCTCTTTAAATTATTAGTATAACCTACGTAAGTTACCGGTTTTCTGCTCAAAGAAATGAGCATGTACACATGATATTTCATTCTACTTAATAACCTTTACCAGTGTCTTTTTTTTGATCTTTCTTTAACTTACTCAAGGCTGACTTAGAAGCAGCTGTCATGTATCTTTGATCAGATCCTATTGTAACTAATTGGAATCCTTTTTTGATCATTTTCTCCGCATATTCAGGTTGCCCATTTTGTATGCCAGCAATTATTTTGTTTTTTTTGGCATGCTCCAAAATTCTCATTATAACATCATACACAGGATCTCCTTCAGGTTTATCAAAACTTGGCTTTTGTCCAATAGCTAAACTTAAGTCTGCAGGACCAATATAAATTCCATCTAAACCAGGAGTTCTCATTATTTCATCTAAATTTTCTAATGACTCTTTTGTTTCAATCATAGCAAATTTTAAAATTTCATTATTAGCTTCATCAGCGTAGTCGGGTCCTCCATATACTAAACCTCTTATGGGTCCATAACTTCTATATCCATTAGGTGGGTACATACAGGCTTTTACAAAGTTTTCTGCTTCCTTTTTATTACTTACCATTGGACAAATAATACCATAAGCACCTGCATCGAGAATTTTCATAATTTGGCCTGGTTCATTCCAATTTACTCTAGCCATAGGAACAACTTTACTTGTTGATATCGCTTGAAGCATTCCTACCGCATTAGGATAATCAATAACACCATGTTGCATATCTAAAGTCAGAGAGTCCCAATTTTGATTTGCCATTAGTTCTGCGGTAAATGAATTCGGTATTTGAAGCCATCCATTAACAGCAGATTTACCAGATTTAAAAATCTCTTTTAATCTATTCTTTCTCATTCGTATGAAATGCCAAAGTGAGTGTATTTTATGTTTAAATAATCTTTAATTGCCATAGACCCACCTTCTCTACCGTAACCAGTTTGTTTAATTCCTCCAAATGGCGCCTCTGCAACTGCCACAACTGGTGTATTTACAGCAACACAACCTGTTTCTAATTTTTCTGATGCTTGATTTGCTTTTTTTAAATCTGTTGTATAGACGTAACTTGCTAAACCTAATTCATTATCATTAGCTCTTTTCATAACTTCATCAAAACTTTTAAAAGACAAGATAGGAACTATAGGACCAAAAGGCTCCTCTTTCATGACTGTAAAATTATCTTTAATATTATCAAAAATAGTTGGTTCGTAATAATAACCTTTGTTGAAGTTAGCAGCTCTTTTACCACCTAAGAGAACTTTACCGCCTTCCTTCTTAGTTATTTCTACCAATTTTTCAACGCCCTCTAACCTCTCTTTTGTACATAAGGGTCCGAGTAAAGTATCCTTATCCATACCGTTACCTATTTTTAATCTTTTTGTTTTTTGAACCATCAAGTCAGCAAATTCATCTTTTTTCTTCTCATGAATGTAAAATCTGTTTGGAGATATACAAACTTGGCCATTATTTCTAAATTTAGCAGTTATAGCCATATCTGTTACTTTATTTAAATCAACGTCGTCAAAAACTATAAATGGAGAGTGGCCACTTAATTCCATAGTTACTCTTTGCACTTTATCTGCAGCTTGCTTAAGAATAAGCTTTCCAACTCTGGTTGATCCAGTAATAGATATTTTTTTTATTATATCTGATTGAATTAATTCTGATGAAATCGCTGCTGGATCTCCTGATAATAAATTGACAACACCAGGTGGAACACCCGCCTCTTTACATATATCAACTATTTCCATTACACTACCTGGAGTAATCACATCAGGTTTTACTATAACTGAACATCCAGCAGCTAAAGCAGTTGAAATTTTTCTTGATGCTAAAATAACTGGAAAATTCCATGGAACTAATGCAGCAACCACACCTACAGGCTGATAAACCACATGTATTTTTGTATTTGGAAAACGACTTTGATTTATTTCACCAAATATTCTTTTTGTTTCTTCTGAGTTCCATTCAAATATGTCAGCTGCGCCACCCACTTCGCCCGGACCTTCAGTAAGAGGTTTACCTACTTCTAAAGTTAACCATTTTGATAAAGTATCTACTTTTTTTCTCATCAATTCTGAAATTCTCCTAATTACTTTAGATCTTTCCCAAGGTGATGTGTTTTTCCAGATCTCTAATCCTTTTTCTGCTGACTTAAGAGCTCTTTGTACATCTTTACTATTTGCTTTTGACGCCTTACCAACAATTTCTTCAGTAGCTGGATTAATTACTTCGTAAGTTTCACCACTAGATGATTGTTGCCATTTACCGTCAATAAACTGACCAAATTTCTCGTACATAAATTATATATAATTATTGAATATATTAAGTTAATTAACTATCTTATAAAGAATTTATGAAAAACATTCAACTTACTTGTGCTCACGCTCTCGTTAAATTCCTTACAAAACAAAAAATTTTAATTGATGGAAAGAAAGAACCATTATTTCCAGGTGCATTTGGAATTTTCGGTCATGGTAATGTAGCGTGCTTAGGTCAAGCACTTGAAGAAAATCAAAAAGAACTTCCTACATGGAGAGGTCATCATGAGCAAAATATGGCTCTTACAGGAATAGCTTATTCCAGAGCGAAAAGAAGAAAGCAAATTTTTATTGCAACAAGCTCAGTTGGACCTGGTTCTACAAATATGATTACAGCGGCAGCTGTTGCAATGAGCAATAGACTTCCAATATTATTTTTACCTGGTGATACATTTGCAAATAGAATGCCAGATCCAGTATTACAACAAGTTGAACATTTTAATAATCCTGGGATTACTCAAAATGATGGATTTAAACCGGTAGTTAGATACTTTGATAGAATTACTCGTCCTGAGCAAATAATTTCTACTTTACCTCAGGCAATTGAAGTTATGCTTGATCCTGCCGACTGTGGCCCTGCATGTATATCTTTAAGTCAAGATGTCCAAGGTGAAGTTTTCGATTATCCTGAAGAATTTTTTGAAGAAAGAGTGCATTCTATTAGACGTCCACGTCCAGATGATTATCAAATAAAAAAAGCAGCTGAGGCAATTAAATCCTCAAAAAATCCAATAATTATTTCAGGAGGAGGAGTATTTTACTCTGATGCAATGAATGAATTATCTGATTTTGCAAAAAAACATAATGTACCAGTAACACAAACCGTCATGGGTTATTCTACTATGAAAAGAGATCATTCTCATTTTTTAGGACCAATAGGTGGTCTTGGAGGTAAAGCTGCAAATAATATGGCTAAAAAAACAGATTTAGCTATAGCTGTAGGTACTAAGCTAGCAGATTTTACTACAGGATCTTGGGCAAACTTTGAAAATCCAAATTTCAAACTTGTATCTATAAATACAGCTAGATTTGATGCAAATAAACATATGGCACAAGCTGTAGTTGGTGATGCTAAAGTTTCACTATCTGAATTATCTTTAGTACTAGGAAGTTGGAAAGCAGAGGATAGCTGGAATAAAAAAGCACAATCAGAATTAAAAAGTTGGAATGAATATGTGGATAAAGAAAGTGGTCCAACTAATCAAAAATTACCTAGTTATGCGCACGCAGTTGGTGCAATATATAGAAATTCTGATCCATCAGATATAGCAGTTACTGCGGCAGGTGGTTTAGTAGGAGAAGTCGTGCAAGTTTGGAGACCTAGAGAATTAAATACTCATGAAACTGAATGGGGTTTTAGTTGTATGAGTTATGAAATTTCAGGGGCTCTAGGGATTAAAATGGCAAACCCAAATAAAGAAGTTATAGCATTTGTTGGAGATGGATCATATTTGCTTTACAATTCAGATATTTACAGTTCGGTAATTACCAATAATAAATTAATTATAATAGTTTGCGATAATGGCGGTCACGCTGTTATTAATAGACTTCAATTGTATAAGGGAGGTAAAGAATTTAATTGTTTGTTTAAAAGTTCGAAAACTCCAAATCTTGTTCCAGTTGATTTCGCGTCGCATGCGAAAAGTATGGGTGCAGAGGGAGAACAAGTTAACTCAATATCTGAACTAGAAGAGGCTTTTAAAAGAGCAAAAAAATCAAAGAATACGTATGTTATAAGTATTCATACTGATGGATATCAATGGCTAGAAGGTTCTGCTTACTGGGAAAGCCCTACTCTTTCAATACCAACAACTAAGGAAAATGAAAGAGCCCTAAAAGAACACCTAGAAGGGAAGAAAAAACAGAGGAAAGGTGTATAAACTTTTTTAATGGGAAAAGTTTATAAAGTCGGTCTAATTGGCTGCGGTCATATAGCTGAAACTTATTTTAGAGCACATAAATATTTCAATAATTTTAAGATAATTAAATGTGCCGATATTAATAAATTTGCAGCTCAAAAGTGTGCAAAAACTTATAAGATAAGTTCAACTTCAGTTAATGAATTACTTAAAGATAAAGAAATTCAAGTTATTCTTAATTTAACAATACCTAACGCACATTATTTAATAGCTAAAAATTCATTACTTAATGGTAAACACGTTTACTCTGAAAAGCCATTAGCAGTTTCATTTAAAGATGGAAAAGAACTTATAAAAATAGCAAAAAGAAAAAAACTTTTCA
>CACPNG010000011.1 GCA_902635225.1 uncultured Pelagibacteraceae bacterium
GAAGTCTCTGCATTTATTTTTTTAGGTTTTATAGGTGTATCCAATGGACTAGCTAACGTATTAGGCTCTTCAACTTGGGCTGAAATTTATGGAGTTAAGTACATTGGTTCAATTAAAGCTTTAACAACTGCACTAATGGTATTTTCAACCGCTTTTGGTACTGCAGTTTTTGGAGTATTGATTGACAGCGGTTATGACATTGAAAATATTGCATTAATTGCCGGTATTTATATTATTGTTTCACTAGCTCTTTTAGTTTCAATTAGAAGCACATTAGAACCTGTCATACTTAAAAAATAATTGATTTATTAAGATTATTTCAATATACACTCTCCATCATGGCAAGAATTACCGTAGAAGATTGTTTAGAAAAAGTTGATAACCAATACGATCTAGTCCTATTAGCAAAAGAAAGAACTGTTCAACTGAACGCCGGAGCACCAATGCTAGTTGAGGAAGATAATGATAAACGAACAATTATATCATTAAGAGAAATTGGAGATGGCAAGATTGATGTTAATGAGGTTGAAGCTAGTGCAATTAAAAGATTAAGAAAAGAACCAGACGAGTCAGAGGAGCAAGAGGAAATTGAAGAGGAAACCAATGATGACTTTGAGAATCTATACAAAGGTCAGGTATCCAAAAGCGGAGTTGCAATATTACCTTCAAAAAGAACGAGAAGAATTCCAGAAGTTAAAAAACCTAGCTTAGCTGATGAAGCACTATCAGAACTGAAAGCAGAGCAACCGGAAATAAAAGAAGAAAATTTAGATAAAGAAGAAGAGCCTCTAAAATTAAGTGAAGAGGTTGCAGAAGAAGAAAACAAATCATAACATATCATGAAAAAAACTGTTTCAGTTGCGCCCATGATGGATTGCACTGATAAGCATGAAATTTATTTTTTAAGTCTTATTAGTAAAAACGTTCATTTATATACAGAGATGATTGTAGCAAATGCAATCATAAGAGGTGATAGAAAAAAACTTCTATCGTTTAAAAAAATTGAAAATCCAGTTACTTTACAAGTTGGAGGTTCAAACGAGTCAGAACTTGCTGAAGCTTGTAGAATTTCTGAGCAATATGGTTATAAAGAAATAAATTTAAATTTAGGTTGTCCTAGTAAAAAAGTTCAAAAAAATAAATTCGGTGCGTGCCTGATGCAAGAACCTAAATTAGTAGCAAGATGTATTGAGTCAATGGCTAAAGCAACTAAATTACCAATCACTATAAAAACAAGAATTGGTTATAATGATGTTGAAGATTTTGAATTTCTAAAGTCATTTATTCAAACAACAAAAGATGCTGGTTCACAAAAATTTATTATTCATGCAAGGAAAGCACTTTTGAAAAAATTAACTCCAAAAGAAAATTTAAATATTCCACCTTTAAAGTATGAATTTGTTTACAAACTTAAAGATTTTTTCAAAAATGATGAAATTATCATTAATGGTGGAATTAAAACATCAGAAGATATTAAAAATCACTTCAAGAGAGTTGATGGAGTAATGATAGGTAGAGCGATTTATCATTCTCCTTACTTTTTAGCAGAGATAGAAAGGGAAGTTTTTGGTAATGATAATATTCCTACAAGATCTGAGGTAATGGAAAAGTTAATTCCATACATTCAAGAAGAAACTGCAAAAGGTGTTCAATTGAATCATATTATGAGACATACTGTAGGCCTATTTCATGGACAGAATGGATCAAGAGTTTGGAAACAATATCTTTCTAAAAATATGTGCATAAGAGATGCAGATCTTAAAAAAGTTAATCACTTAATGGATCAAATTAAAAAGACAAAAATTGTATCTCTGGAAAGATAACTTTGTTAATACTTTCACAATCTGAAATAATTTATTTAATATTTGTCATGATCATTACTGCCATTCCGGCAGGTTTTGCTGCAGGTCTTTTTGGAATTGGTGGAGGGCTTATAACAGTTCCAATTTTATTCTATATTTTTACAAGAGCAGGGATTGACCCTTCTTATGTAATGCATCTATCAGTGGGCACTTCATTTGGCATAATCATACCAACTTCTATTGTATCAGTTTTAACTCATCACCAGCATAAAGCAGTTGATTTTAAAGTTGTTAGAGGGTTTGGTCTTTCTGTTGTAACTGGTGTAATTTTAGGAACAATCTTGGCTGCAAATTTAAGTACTAAACCTTTAATTTTATATTTTACGATTGTTGTTTATGGATTAGCTTTTTATTTATTATTCTTAAAAGAAAAAGGAGAAAATTTAGATATTAAAATTGGATTGTTAGCAAAAACTCTAGCTGGCGTAGTCAGTGGATTTGTTTCTGCACCAATGGGAATAGGAGGCGCAGTGATGAATGTACCTATCTTAAAATATTTCGGTTATCCTATTAATAAAGCTATAGGTAGTGCTGCAGCTATTGGATTTGTAATAGCTTTATTTGGCGCTATGGGATTTTTACTTTCAGGTCATTTATTAGATGCAAACGTTCCATTAAGTATTGGTTTTTTAAATATTCCTGTTTTTTTAATTTTTTTTCCTATAACGGCTTTTATGGCTAGAATAGGTGCAAAAACAAGTCATAGATTAGATAAAAGAAAACTTACTAAATATTTTGGTATTTTTTTAGTTTTCGTTGGATCTAGATTCTTATTTGAATATTTTACGCTTTAAATTTTTTGGTCGTACTCACCAATTTTTCCAGTCTTTTCTAAAAGATCATCAATGAATTTGAATATTTCTTTCTTCCTTGAGTCCGAATGAGTACTTTCTGTTACCACAACTAATGAAGGCTTATTTGATGATGCTCGTATTAACCCCCAAGACCCGTCCTCCAAGGTAAATCTTGCCCCGTTTACAGTTAGAATTTCTACAATCGATTGATTATCAATTTTAGTGCCTTTATCTTTTAATTTTTGTATTGCTTGAACTACTTCATCGACAACTTTGTATTTTTCTTCATCTTTACAGTAGGGTGCCATAGTTGGTGTTTGATACGTAACTGGTAGATCTTTTAAAATTTGACTCATTTTTTTATTTTGATCTATTAAAAGATGGCAAACTTGTATTGCAGAATTAATCCCATCATCATAACCAAAACCTAAGGGTTGATTAAAGAAAAAGTGTCCACTTTTTTCAAAGCCAGCAAGTGCTTTTTCAAGATTTACTTTTCTTTTGATATGAGAGTGACCTGTCTTCCAATAAATAGTTTCACAACCGTTTTTATTTAAAATGATATCACTTTTAAATAATCCAGTTGACTTCACATCTACAACAAATTTAGAGTTTTTATGTTTATGAGAAAGATTTCTAGCGATAAGCAGACCTATCTTATCAGAAAATATTTCTTTTCCTTGCTCATCGATAACTCCACATCTATCTCCATCCCCATCGAAACCGAAACCTATGTCAGCATTATTTTTTCTAACAGCTTCTGCTATGGCATGAAGCATTTTCAAATCCTCTGGATTAGGATTATACTTTGGGAAAGACCAGTCTAATTCACAATCCAATTCTATTACTTCACATCCAATACCTCTTAAAATTTTTGGAGCAAATACTCCAGCAGTTCCATTACCACAAGCAACAACTGCTTTTATTTTTTTATTTATCTTATTTTTATTTATTAAATCCTGGATATAGATTTTTTTAAAATTTTCGATTATTTTTAAACTACCTTTACCTTTTTTGAATTCATTTTTTAATGTTAAATCTTTTAGCTCAGACATTTCGGCAGGCGCATGTGTTAAACCTTTTTTAATACCCATTTTTACACCAGTCCACCCATTTTCATTATGACTAGCGGTGATCATGGCAATAGCATCTGAATTTAAATTAAATTGTGCGAAATAAACCATTGGAGACAAAGATAAACCCACATCTTCAATATGGCATCCAGTTGATATCAAACCATCAATAAGAGCTTTTTTAATTTTCTCACTGTATGATCTATAATCATGTCCGACTACTATTCGAGGATTATCTTTTTTAGTATGTTCGATAACTTGAGTTCCAAGTCCTTTGCCTAAATTACTGATTCCTTCTATATCGATATCTTTTTCAAAGATCCATCGCGCATCGTATTCTCTAAAACCGTTTGGATTGATTTTCATTTGTTATAATTACTAAAGAATGTAGGCATTTGTTATTAAATGTTTATTAACAAAACTTTCCACTTGCAAAATTAATTAAATGTTCTTATAATGTTCTATTGATTTCAGTGTTATATAGTATATTAACATATTTGTAACACAACATCTAGTTGTTTTGTTAACAATTCGACTAAAATAAGGAAAATATGAATAAAACAGTATCATTGGCAATAGAGAAAGCTGTCGGCTCAATAAGCCAAAAAAACCAAAACGGTCTAAAAAATAATGGACCAAAAAAACCGGATTTATTCTCCCTATCAGGAGAAACAGAGTTATTTCAAAATGAGAAAGGTATAACAATTAAGATTGATCGTTCTAGAGATCAAAATCTAACCGATTTTGGAAGAGCAACTTTAACTGATAGGTATTTAGGTCAAAACGAAAGTTTTCAAGATCTCTTTGCTAGAGTAGCAAGTGTATATGCTGATGATAATTTACATGCGCAAAGAATTTATAATTATATAAGCAATCTTTGGTTCATGCCAGCCACACCTGTATTATCTAACGGTGGCACGGAAAGAGGTTTACCAATTTCATGCTTCTTGAATGAGGCAAGTGACAGTCTAGAAGGTATAACAAATCTTTGGGAAGAAAACGTTTGGCTTGCAGCTAGAGGTGGAGGAATAGGAAGTTACTGGGGCAATCTAAGATCAATTGGGGAAAAGATTGGAAAAGTAGGAAAGACTTCAGGAATTATTCCTTTTATCAAAGTTATGGACTCTTTAACTTTAGCAATTAGTCAGGGCTCTTTAAGAAGAGGATCAGCAGCATGTTATTTACAGATTGATCATCCTGAAATTGAGGAATTTATTGAAATGAGAAGACCGACTGGTGGAGATGTTAATAGAAGATCTCTAAATTTACATCATGGAGTTTTAGTAACTGATGAGTTTATGAGAGCTGTAGAGACAGGTGGTCAATGGGCACTAAGAAGTCCTTATGATGGATCTGTTCAACAAACTATATCAGCAAGAAATTTGTGGATTAGATTATTGACTGCGAGAATTGAAACTGGTGAACCTTATATAGTTTATATTGATACAGTTAATAGACAAATTCCTCAACATCATAAACTTGCAGGATTAAAAGTTAAAACTTCTAACCTTTGTAGTGAAATTACATTACCAACTGGAGTAGACAATGAAGGAAATCAAAGAACAGCAGTTTGTTGTTTATCGTCTTTAAATTTAGACACTTACGATCAATGGAAAGATGATCCACAATTTGTTGAAGATGTTATGAGATTTCTAGATAATGTGATGACGGATTTTATACATAGAGCTCCAGATGAGTTCGCTCATGCAAAATATTCAGCTATGAGAGAGAGAAGTGTTGGTTTAGGAGTGATGGGATTACACTCTTACTTCCAACAAAAAAATATTCCTTTCGGATCTGTGATGAGCAAAGTTTGGAATAAAAAAATTTTTCAAAACATTCAAGAAAAAGTAGATGAAGCATCAAAGACCCTAGCTGAAGAAAGAGGAGCATGCCCTGATGCAGCAGAATACGGAATGAAGGAGAGATTTTCAAATAAAACTGCTATTGCTCCAACAGCATCTATCTCTATTATCTGTGGAGGATCTTCTCCAGGAATAGAACCTATTGCTGCTAATAGTTATACACACAAAACACTTTCAGGTTCATTTAACGTAAGAAATAAATATCTAAAAAAAATACTTCAAAAATATAACAAAGATACAGACGAGGTTTGGTCAACTATTACTACTAATCAAGGATCTGTTTCACACTTAAACTTTTTAACTGCGAATGAAAAAGATACTTTTAAAACCGCTTTTGAAATCGACCAAAGATGGATCGTTGAGCTTGGAGCTGATAGAACTCCTCATATATCACAGGCACAGTCAGTAAATATTTTTGTTCCCGCAGACATACATAAAAAAGAACTTCACAATATTCATTTTCAAGCATGGAAAAAAGGTCTGAAAAGCCTTTATTACTGTAGATCCAAATCAATCCAGAGAGCTGAAAATGTGAACAATGGATCTTCAACAGATGTGACAAAAAATGTTTACTCTGGAAAACAAGAATCAAATAATGAAAGCAATAACTATGAGGAGTGTTTATCATGTCAGTAGCAGAAAAAACTAAACCAACAATCATTCAACCAAACAAAATGGGATTATTAGTAGAAAATCCAGTTTATAAGCCATTTAGATACCCATGGTGTTATGATGCTTGGTTAACTCAACAAAGAATTCACTGGTTACCAGAAGAAGTGCCATTAGGAGATGATGTAAGAGACTGGCAGAAAAATTTATCTGTCGAGGAAAAAAATCTTTTAACTCATATATTTAGATTCTTTACACAAGCTGATGTTGAGGTAAATAACTGTTATTTAAGACACTACACAACAGTATTTAAACCAACAGAAGTTTTAATGATGATGACTGCTTTTGCTGCAATGGAAACAGTTCACATCGCTGCATACTCTCACTTATTAGATACGATTGGAATGCCTGAAACTGAATATTCTGCATTTTTGCAATATAAAGAAATGAAAGATAAGTATGACTACATGCAAGGCTTTGATGTTAAGTCAAAACATAACATTGCAATGACGATGGCTGTATTTTCCGCCTTCACAGAGGGTCTGCAATTGTTTGCGAGTTTTGCAATTTTATTAAACTTTCCTAGATTTAATAAAATGAAAGGTATGGGTCAAATAGTAACTTGGTCTGTAAGAGATGAAACTTTGCACTGTAATTCTATGATAAGACTCTTTAGAGATTTTATTAAAGAAGAACCACAAATTTGGAATGATAAATTAAAAAATGAAATCTACGAAGCATGCAAAACAATAGTTCATCACGAAGATGCATTTATTGATTTAGCTTTTCAAATGGGTCCAATGCAAGGTTTAATGGCGGACGAAGTTAAACAGTACATTAGATTTATTGGTAATAGAAGATTAGAGCAATTAGGCCTAAATCCTATCTACGACGTAAAGAAAAATCCACTAACATGGTTGGATACAATGCTTAACGGAGTAGAGCACATGAACTTTTTTGAAGGTAGGGCTACTGAGTACTCTAAAGCTTCAACAAAAGGTACTTGGGGTGAAGTATTTGCTTAATTAAATATTTAAGTTTTCTAAATGAAAAAAAATATTTTTTTAATTTTTTTTTCATTGTTATTTTCAAGTGCTTTAGTCTATTTTTTAGTTTTCACTTGGGTTGCGGTTTTAGAAAAATATAAACATAAAAATAATTTTACTAATCTTGAAAGTTTATATTTTCATGAAAAATACTCAGATCAGATTCACCACTTAAGAGGCAATAATTGGCCTTACGAAAAACAAAATATGCTCTGGAATAAAGAAGATTATTTATTTTCTACTATTTCTGAATTTAAAACCGATAAAGATAATTATTTAATACAAGGCGACTCTTGGGCGGAATACATGGTTTTTAAAGATCAGATTTATAAAAGCTTAAAGGATGAAGTAAGTAGATTAAATATCGGCTTAATAAATAGTGGAACCTCATCTTACTCTCCTAGCCCAATGAAAGTACAATATAAAATTCTTGAAGAAGATTTCAGCATAAAACCCGATTACATTATTTCAATCATTGATCAAACAGATATAGGAGATGAATTATGTAGGTATAGACATAACATTATAGAAAATAATGACGGAAGCGTTAAATCGATAAAAAGAGAATTTAATACTGGTGCAGTTATGGATGCATCTAAGCACTATAATTTTTCAAGAATTCAACTTGAAAAAAAAAAATTTATTAATTTTCACATAACTAATTATTATATTTATAAGACCTACCATGAAATGAAAACTAGAGTTTTAAATATTAAAAAATTTGGATTTAAAGATGGGGGAAATTACAAATGTAAATTTCAACAAATTCAAAAGTACTTAATTAACATTAATAACCAAGAAAAAGAATATTTCAAAAAAAGAACCCAAGAATATTTCGATTATTTAGTTTCAAAAAAATATTTAAAGAAAATATTTATAGTAACTTTCCCACATAAAAATCATTTTGAGGGGAATTACAAAGTCAATGTTTCAAATATTATAAATGAGCTCAATTTGTCCCCAAAAATTTTACATATAAATTTCAATGAGATAATACAAAGCGATCAATTCCAAAAAGAGAATATATATGCACTTAATGATCCAGCTTCTCATTTAAATGAAGAAGCGCACGCATTATATATCAAAAAAATATTTAAGATAATTAAACAAAAAAAATATTAAATTTACTTTTCCCAATCAAATTTTGGAAAAGTGTCGAATACTTGCAAAACTTTATCGGACCATTTATCACAAATCTTTTTATAATCTTCGTCATTTGTATTAAGACATTTTATATACGATAATTCCTTTTCGCCTTTTTTAAAAACGGCTAAGTCTATTGGTGGCCCAACTGTAAGATCACTTTTTAAAGTAGAGTCCATCGAAATTAAAGCACACCTAGCAGCATCACCAATTGAAACCGATGGAGTTATGACTCGATCTAAAATCGGTTTTCCGTATTTAACTTCCCCAATTACTAAATAAGGTTTACTATCTGCAGGTCTTATATAATTTCCTTGAGGATAGATTAAATAAAGTTCTAAATCTTGACCTTTAATTTGCCCGCCAATTATAAAAGTAGCGCCTAAGACCAGACTATCTGTATTAACACCATCTGGTGAAGAGTGTTTTATTGTTAATTTGCCAATGTACGAGGCAATTTGTTCAAAATCTTTGCATGTGTTTAAGTTTAAAGAATTGTTATCTTTAATATCTTTTTCAATTGATTTAAATACAGCTTGAGAAGTAGCTAGATTTCCAGAAGTAACAATAATAACAGTTCTATCGCCCACATCATAGGTAAGCATTTTTGAGTAAATATTGACATTATCTAACCCAGCATTAGTTCTTGAATCAGAGGCTAGAACAACACCGCCATTAGTCTTAATACCTATACAATATGTCATGGTGAATTCTTATTTAAAAAATAATAAATATTCAATTCTTTATTATCATAGCTACTATCCAATTTGTGCATTTGATAAAGGCAAAAAACTATTAAAAATTATTATATGGTAAATTTGTGGAAAAAATACGACTCTAAAAAAACTTATGATGAGTATCTAAACTCTGATCATAAGCTGCGCAGGCAAGCTGTAATTATTTCCCACATTTTAGAGAGACATGGTATCAAGAAATTAAATGAAATTGAAAAAAACTGTGCAAGTACAATAAATGCTAGGGGAATAAATTTTCGAGTTTATTCGTCTGGGAAAAAACTCCAAGAAAAAAAATGGCCTTTAGATATTATTCCCAGAATCATTCTTAAGAAAGATTGGGCTAAGGTTTCAAAAGGATTGCTTCAAAGGGTAAAAGCTCTTAACCTTTTCATAGACGATGTTTATAACGATAGAAAAATTTTCAAAGATAATATTATTCCTGAAGAATTAGTTTTTAATTCACCGTTTTATTTAAGAGAGTGTTATGGTTTCTCACCAAAATATAAAGCTTGGTCTAACATTTCAGGAATTGATTTAATCAGAAATATCAATGGTGAGTTTATGGTCCTAGAAGACAATTTAAGAGTTCCTTCAGGAGTTTCTTATATGCTAGAAAATCGAATGGTGATGAGAGATGTTTTTCCTGAATTATTTACAAAATATAAAGTTTCCTCAGTTCATCAATATCCAAATAAATTATATCACTGCATGCTTGAATGTGTCCCTCGAAAAACAAAAAACCCACATATGTGTGTTTTAACTCCGGGAAGATATAACTCAGCTTATTTCGAACATAGATTTTTAGCTGAACAAATGGGTATCGCGCTTGTTGAAGGAAAAGATTTATTCGTTGAAAAAGATTTTGTTTATATGAAAACTGTAACAGGCCCCATGAAAGTTGATTGTATTTATAGAAGAATAGATGATAACTTCTTAGATCCAAAAGTTTTTTATAAACATTCTTTACTAGGTGTTCCTGGTTTATTTAAATGTTGGCGAAAAGGAAATGTTGGTATTGTAAACGCACCTGGAACAGGGATCGCTGATGATAAAGCAATTTACTCTTACGTTGATAAAATGATAAAATTTTATTTAAACGAGGAACCAAAACTTAAACAAGTTCAAACTTTTTTGTGTAGAAAAAAAATTCATAAAGATCATGTTATCGAAAATATTTCTAAACTTGTCGTAAAGCCTACCAATGGATCAGGTGGTAATGGAATATTAATTGGTCCTAAAGCCTCAAAAGAAGAAAGAGAAAATATGATAGATAAAATCAAAGCTAAGCCAAGTGATTATATTGCTCAACCATTAGAAATTTTATCTACTAATCCCACGATTTCTGAAGAGGGAATTGAACCTAGACATTTAGATTTAAGACCATTTGTATTAACTGGTAAAAAATCTTGGGTGACAACAGGCGGATTAACTAGAGTTGCTCTTAAAAAAGGAAGCACAATCGTTAATAGTTCTCAAGGTGGTGGCTCTAAAGATACTTTAGTTATTGAAAGATAAATTTACTAACAACCTTTAAATGAAGAGTACATACTTTGTAAAAGCTCAGAGTACATGCCTTTACCTTTATCTAAGGTTGCACCAAGAGGATCTAAAACACCAGTTCTAATTTTAGTATCTTTTGCGATAGATTTTATAATAGCTGGGTTGAATTGAGGTTCTGAAAAAAGACAATTAACTTTTTCATGTTCTATTACCTCTCTTATTTCAGATAATTGTTCAGCTCCCGGTAAAACGTCTGGATTTACTGTTAAAGCTCCAAGAACTTTAATACCAAATCTATTTTCAAAATATTGATAAGCATCATGGAAAACGACAAATCTTAAATTTCCTTTAAGATCTCTTTTAATATTTTTTGTTAAATTATCTAACTCTGACTGAGCCTTTTTAGAATTAGCTTTGTATTTAGAGCTGTTGTCTGGATCTAATTTAACCAATTGATTTTCGATTTCTTTAATAATTACTTTTGCATTCATCGGATCTAACCAAACATGTGGATCGTGTTCACCGTGAGCATGTCCCTCATGCCCGTGATCATCATGTTTAGCTTTTTTTTGACCATGATCGTCGTGTTTCTTTTCTTTATGCCCGTGGCCGTGATCATCATGTTTTTTCTCTTTATGCCCATGCCCATGATCATCGTGTTTCTTTTCTTTATGCCCGTGTCCGTGATCATCATGACCTTCAAATATATTTTTTTCTCTAAACTTAAGTTTTTTTACTCCACTCAAATCCATTATTTCAACATTTACTGCTTTCTTAGCAATGGTGTTTAATGGTTTTTCTAGGAATGCCTCTAAATCTTCACCAACCCAAATAATCAAGTCGGCTTTTTCAATCATTTTTGCATGTGAAGGTTTTAGGCTAAATCCATGTGGTGAATTAAAGCCGTCAACAATTACATCAGGTTTACCTACACCATCCATTACGTAACTAGCTAAAGAATGAATAGGTTTTATTGATGTGACTACATTTACATCCGCGTTCACAGAGGACTTAAGCCCAAAGATTAAAAAGATAGTTATTGTAAGCTTTGAAATTTTGTTTAACATAAGATTGTTATAATGTAACATTTGTTATAATATAACATTTTAACCGTCAAGGTTTAATTTATGAAAAATAAAAATAAAAAGACTCTCCTTCAAGTTGAAAAAGCTGGTCTGTCTATAAACTCTAAAATATTAGTAGAGGGAGTTTCTTTTGAAGTCCGAGAAGGGGAGATCGTCACTTTAATTGGTCCAAACGGATCAGGAAAATCTACAACAGCAAAAATAGCCTTAGGAATTCACAAAAATATAATGGGTGATGTAAAAAAATTTACTAATAAGATTGGTTATGTACCTCAAAAAATATCAATCGATTGGACTTTACCAATAAGAGTAATTGATTTCATGTTTTTGACCAAAGATTTAAACAATGAGCAAATTAGTGATGCCCTAAATTTAACAGGCGTTGAACATTTAAAGCACAAGAGTTTAAGCAACCTCTCAGGTGGTGAGTTTCAAAGAGTTCTAATTGCAAGAGCTATTGCAAAGAAACCTGAGCTTTTAGTTTTAGATGAACCTGTTCAGGGCGTAGACTTTAAAGGAGAAGTAGCTATTTATGAATTGATCAAGAAAATTTCAGAAGATCTCAGTTGTGGAATACTTTTAATTTCCCACGATTTACATATGGTGATGACAGCTACTGATCATGTAATCTGTCTAAATGGACACGTGTGTTGTTCTGGCAAACCACACATTGTTGCTCAAGACGAAAAGTTTAAAGAATTATTTGGAGACCGTGCATCAAAGGTCCTCACTTTATATGAGCATAAACACGATCATACTCATTCGCAAGACGGAACAATAAACCGAAAGCAATAATCATGTTTGATGATTTTTTTATAAGAGCTTTATTTGCAGGAATTGGTATCGCTTTGATAACAGGACCTTTTGGTTGCTTCATTATTTGGCGAAGATTTTCTTTCTTTGCAGGAACTTTAGCTCACTCAGCTTTATTAGGTGTAACTATGGCAGTTTTTTTTGATATTAATATCGCCTTTGCAGTTTTCTTAATATCTGCAGTACTGGCAATCATTCTTCTAAAATTACAAAAAAAAACAAAATTACCAAACGATGCATTACTTGGCTTACTCGCGCACGCCTCATTGGCAGTAGGTTTTGTTATTTTAGGTTTTTTAACATCAATCAGATTTGATGTAATGGGATTATTATTCGGAGATATACTTGCTGTTAATGAAATTGATTTAATGTTTATTTGGATAGGAGGTGCATTAATCCTTTTAGTACTAAAATTAATTTGGAAGCCATTATTCGCTTCAACAGTAAATTATGATTTAGCTGAAGCTGAGGGCATGAAACCAGATAAGATAAATGCAATATTTACAATTTTAATGGCTGCGATAATTGCAATTTCTATAAAAATTGTGGGACTACTGTTAATAACCGGAATGCTTATTATACCTGCAGCAATGGCCAGGAACATTTCAAACAATCCTCAACAAATGGTTATACTATCAATAGTTGGTGGACTTTTATCAGTAATGATAGGATTGTTTTCATCTTTAGAATTTAATACTCCATCTGGACCTTCAATCATAACTGCAGCTTTAATACTTTTTTGTCTTTCACTTATTAAGTTTAAAAAATATTCCGAATTGAAAAAATAATGTTTAATTGGTAAATTATATTATGGCACAAGCACAAACACTTTCTAGAAATCAACAAATTGTTTTAGATATTATTGAAAAAGCAAAGGGTCCTTTAAAAGCCTATTCCATACTTTTTAATGTGCAAAAAAAAGGAATTAATGCGCCTCAACAAATATATAGAGCTTTAGATAAGTTAATTGAAATAGGTAAAATTCATAAAATAGAGAGTAAAAATGCTTTTGTTGCTTGCAGAAGTTCAGATTGTGAAATTTCTAAAGCTACAGCGTTTTCAATTTGTGAAAGTTGTGAGATGGTAGATGAAATTAGTGATGCTAAACTTTCAAAATATTTATCTAGTTTTAATCATAAAAAAGGAATGAAATTTAAAAGATTTAATTTAGAATTTTTCGGTTTATGTAAAAAATGCAAGTAATTTTTTCTATATAAGCTATCTAATTACTGTCATAAGCATATCTTCCATATTTCACTTTTTAGTTGTGTTCCGGTTACAATACACACTACATTTTGTTACATTATTTGAAAAAATAAATAACTCTAGGGGGGTTAAATGAAATCATTAATAAAACTAATGGCAGTAATATTCGCTGCCTTGTTTTTCAATAACATAGCAAATGCTGCGTGTGGGAAAATCACTTATGCAAACATGAACTGGGCTTCAGCTTCATTAATGGCGAATATTGATAAAATTATTTTAGAAAAAGGATATGGTTGCGAGGTAGAATTATTACCTGGCGACACAATGCCTTCGTTCACTTCAATGAATGAAAAAGGTCAACCAGATGTTGCACCTGAGCTTTGGGCTAATTCAGTAATGAGTCCGCTTAAAAAAGCAGTTGGTGAAGGAAGAATTCATATTGTAAATAAAGGTCCGATAACTGGACTTGGTGAAGGTTGGTTTGTTCCGCCTTACACTATGGAAAAACATGGAATTAAAACTGTTCAGGACTTGTTAAAAAGACCTGATCTGTTTCCACATCCTGAAGACAAGTCTAAAGGAGCGTTTGTAGGATGTCCGGCTGGTTGGGGATGCCAACTAATTAATAATCAACTTTTTAAAGCTTTTGATATGGAAGCAAAAGGTTGGAAATTAGTTGATCCAGGATCAGCAGCAGGACTTGACGGTTCAATCGCAAAAGCTGTTGAAAGAGGAGAAAACTGGGTTGGTTATTATTGGAGCCCAACTGCAATAATCGGAAAGTACGATATGAGACTTTTAGATTTTGGAGTTAAGTGGGGTGGAGATGATAATTGGCACAAATGTGTGGTTAAACCAGAACAAGAATGTGCCACACCGAAAAAAACAAAATGGGTAGACTCTGAAGTTTATTCAGTTGTTACCGATAACTTTAAAAAATCTGCAGGACCAGAAGCTATGAAATTCATGAAAAAAAGAATTTATCCAGGAACAGTGATGAATTCAATGTTAGTTTACATGACTGATAATCAAGCAGAAGGTGAAGATGCAGCAATAGAGTTTATGAAGAAACACGAAAAAGTTTGGTCTAAGTGGGTTTCTTCATCAGTTGCAAAAAAAATTAAAGCAGGAATTTAATTTAAATAACTGTTTTAGATGCAACTCGAATTCTTCTTAAAATTTCCCTCAATGGAGAGGGAAAGTTTAAGAGATTTGAAAAAAGGTATTGACCTTACCTTTAAAGACTTTTCTCGAGAGTATGGAGATTCAATAGAGGGCTTTTTTGGCCCTCTATTAAAATTTTTAGTTTGGTTTGAAAAGTTTCTAATTACCACTCCTTGGCCATTAATTATCTTTTTATTATCATTTTTAGCTTGGTTAAGCTCAAGAAGTCTTAAGTTATCAATCGGTACAGCGATAAGTTTTTTTGTAATCGGTTATTTTGGCATGTGGAAAGATACTATGTCTACAATGGCAATCATATCTGTTGCTACTTTAATTTGTTTAATACTAGGTACCCCTATAGGAGTTTTAATGGCTAGATCTGAAAGATTAAAAAATATTTTATCTCCTGTTTTAGACATGATGCAAACTATTCCAACATTCGTTTATTTAATACCAATTATTATGCTTTTAGGAATCGGTAAAGTACCAGGATTGTTAGCAGTCTGTGTTTATGCGATACCACCAATTGTAAGACTTACAAATTTGGGTATTAGGGAAGTAGATAGGAGAGTAGTTGAGGCAGCGAAAGCGTTAGGAATAAAAAAAAGAATAATCTTATTTAAAATTGAAATACCTTTAGCGTTACCTTCAATCATGACTGGAGTAAATCAAACTATAATGATGGCATTAGCAATGGTTGTTATCGCTTCAATGATTGGTGTAAGTGGTTTAGGAGTTCCAATTTTAAGATCTATTTCCAATCAATTCCTTGCATTGGGTTTAATGAACGGATTAGCTATAGTGGCACTAGCAATAATATTTGATCGAATTTCTCAAAATTATGCTAGAAGAATTCAAAAACATAAAGAGGCAAAAAAGTAATTATTTCAAATTGTTTAAGTATTTAATATGCTTAGGAGTAATTTCACAACATCCTCCAATAATTTTTGCACCCTTGTTCTTCAATCTTTTACAAATTTCAAAGAATTTTTTAGGAGTAAGATCTTTTCTTTTTCCAAGCTGAACCTTAGGATTATTCGAGTCTGGTTTCCAACCTGGCGGAATATGTTCAAAAGCATTGATTTTAAATCCAAACGGAACTTTAAGTTTTTTAGCATCCTTCATTACTTCATTTAAATCTTCAAACGAAACACAAGATGCCATAATTCCAATAGGCTTATGTTTTTGGACTTTTTTTGCAACAGTTATAAATTTTTCACCTGAGGGCAATAATCCTTTACTCCTAATGTGGATACCAACTAAAATTTTTTTCTTGTATTTTTTAATTGCACTCAAGCCCAAAGAACACTCTTTCCAACTACTCATTACGTCTAAATAAAAGAAATCAACATATGGATTGAGATATTTTGCTTGGGATCTAAAACTTTCTTTTATAAATTTAAGATCTTTTCCAAGATCAGCAAAATAAGTAAAATTTTGAGGCGGAAGACTTCCAGCAATTAAAATTTTTTTTTTTGATATTGTTACGGCTTTTTTTGCCAGTTTTCCTGCTAGAACATTCAGATTTTTATATTCTCTTACTAAACCATTTTCGATTAGCCTTCTTTTTCTGCTACCAAAGCTATTTGTTACTATAATTTCTGCTCCGGCTTTTATAAAATCTAAATGCGTTTTGACAACTGCTTTATGATATTTTCGGTAATATAATGCTGAGGCTCCCCACAGAGTTCCGTAAGGTTTTACTCCACGGTTAAGTAGCTCCTGACCCATTCCGCCATCGAGAATTCTAGTTTCTTGAAAAAAATTATTAATTAACGACACTATTAAACACTAAGATAATCACACCAAAAATAGTAAACCAAATAAACCACTGTCCGTAAAGTTTAAAACCTGAGCCCTTATCAATACCTTTCCAAGGCATAAATGTATAGGTAGCTAATGTGACTAGAATAAAAAATAAAAGTAATTCTGTTAAAGTAGTCATTATCTTTGATTTAACAGCATGACTTCTCTTACTTCAGCACCTCTATATTTAGATAAAGGTCTAATAAGTTTATTCGAGGCATGTTGCTCCATGATGTGAGCGGACCAACCAGTAATACGAGACATTACAAATATTGGTGTGTAGAAATCTATATCGATACCCATCATGTAATAAGTTGGACCACATGGAAAATCTACATTAGGATGGATGTTTTTTCTTTGTATCATTACTTTTTCTAAAATTTCATACATTCTAGTATATTTCTCTTTTTTCAAAAGTTTAGCTACTTTAAACATGTAATGTTTCATTGTAGGAACCCTTGAGTCTCCTGTTCGGTAAACTCTGTGCCCAAATCCCATTACCACTTTTTTTTTATTTAATGCATTTTCTATCCAGGCTTTTGCTTTTTCAGGTTTTCCAATCTCTTTCATCATATGCATCACTGCTTCATTAGCTCCTCCATGCAGAGGACCTTTAAGAGACGCAATCGCTCCAGTAATTGCTCCGTGCAAATCAGATAAACTTGATGTAATAGTTCTCGCCGTAAAAGTTGAAACATTAAAACTATGTTCTGCGTATAATATTAATGAAATATCAAAAGCTCTGACTATCTCTTTATCTGGTACTTTGTTGAACATCATTTTAAAGAAATTTTCTGAGAAAGATAATTTTTTACTTGGCGAAATGATCGATTTACCTTTTCTTGTTCTAAAGTAAGCCGCAACAGCAGTCGGTGTTTTAGCAAATATTCTCATCGCTTTTCTCATATTTGCCTTTGGAGAATTATCTTTTGTGTCTTTATCCTCTAATGCCATTAAACTTACACAAGTTCTAATCACATC
Organism: uncultured Pelagibacteraceae bacterium; assembly: GCA_902635225.1. GTDB lineage: Bacteria > Pseudomonadota > Alphaproteobacteria > Pelagibacterales > Pelagibacteraceae > Pelagilacustribacter. The sequence goes on from CACPNG010000011.1 coordinate 17,685, forward strand.
CATAGGATGAGCATTTCTAGGCATTTTTTTAATATCATTTAATATTTGTTTAGAAAGTCTTCTTTCAGATCTCTCTTGCTTTATAAACTTTTTAAGCTGATTTTTGTTTGGAAGTTCTCCGTTTAGAACTAAATAAGCAACTTCTTCAAAATCACATTTGTCACAAAGTTCTTGAACTGTATACCCCCTATAAGTCAAGGCACTTAGTTCGGGAACTACATGTGAAATTGTAGTTTCATCAACAACTATCCCTAACAAACCTTTTTTAATTTCTTCACTCATTATTCATGCCCCTCAGTAGAAAAATCTGTAATTTTTTTATCAGGCGTATTGTATTTCTCATATTCTACTAACTCGTACAACCTTTTTCTAGTCTGCATTTTGTCAATAATATTATTTTGATGACCATCTTTAAATATTGATTTAAGACCTAATTCAACATTTTGCATTGCTAACCGTTGAGTTGTCACAGGATAAATTACTAAATTATAGCCTAAATTTTCCAATTGTGATCTATTCAGTAATTTAGATTTTCCAAATTCTGTCATGTTAGCTAACAAATAGCCTTTTGATATTTTTCTCACTTTTTCAAATTCTTTTTCATCTCTCATTGCTTCTGGAAAAATCATATCTGCACCTGCATCTTCATAAGATTTAATTCTTTCTAGAGTTTTATCAATTCCTTCGACAGTATTAGCATCAGTCCTCACTATTACTAAAAAATTTTTATCTTTTCTTGCGTTAACGGATTTTTTAATTTTTTTTACCATCTCATCTTTAGAAATTAGTTCTTTATTATCTAAATGACCGCATCTTTTCTCAGCAATTTGATCTTCAATATGACAACCAGCTAAACCTTTTTCCTCAAAAGTAATTATGGTTCTTTTACAATCTTTAAACCCAGTGTCAGCATCTACAATGGTAGGTAGGTCTGTTACTCTCGATATTTGGCTAGCTCTATAACTTACTTGATCTAGTGTTGTAAGTCCTATGTCTGGTAGACCTAAGTCATTAGACATAACACCTCCCGAGATATAAACACCGTCAAATCCTATTTTAGCTATAAGTTTTGCACACAAAGGGTTATAAGCACCTGGAAATCTTAGAAGTTTTTTTGATTGTAAATTTTTTACAAATTCAAATCTTTTTTCAGAACTTGTCTTTTTTGTAAAATGCATCTGAAAAGTTTATATTAAAGAGATTACTAAAAATCAAAGGCTATTATTTAATAAGAATAAATATACCTGTTAATACCAATAAAAGAGCCAAAATATATTCTATAATTTTTTTTGTTTTAATATCTCCAACGAATTTTCTTAAACCACTTCCAAATAATGCCCAAAGACTTATTGTTGGAAAACAAATTATTGCTGCAGTAATAGTAACAAAAGCTACTCCTATAAAGATATTCTCTTCAGTAGGAAAAAAACCCGATGCAACAGTTACTGCAATTGACCAAGCTTTTGGATTTATGAATTGAAACAAAGATGCTTCGTAAAATCTTAATGGTCTTCCAGTTTCTTTTTGGATCATTGAAAATGATCCAATCATTTTCCATCCTAAATAAAGCAAATAAAGAAAACAAAGGATTTTCATATAAAATTGAACTTGAGGATAAATTAGAAACAAATTTGCTAAACCAAAACAAGTCAGACCAATTTGTATGATATGTCCTAAAGGTATTCCAATTAAATGTGGCAAAGTTCTAACAAAACCAAATTTCATGCCAGAAGCAGTAAGCATCGCATTATTTGGGCCTGGAGTAAAAAACATAGTAAAATAAAATGCCGCCAAAGCAGAAAAAAGAGCAAAACTTATCATAAAAATTTTTCAATGACTTTTTCAAAATTTACAAAATCAGAAATTAGTGCATCATGTTTAATTTCTTTTTCAGTCTTTTCTGTATAACCATCTTTAACAAGCACAAAAGGCAAATTAGCGTTTTGAGCAGACATTGCATCAACTTCACTATCACCAACCATAATTGTCTTTTGTAAATCTCCTCCGATTATTTCAACCACATCTGTCAAATGTCTTGGATCAGGTTTATTAAAAGAAAAAGTATCTGAACCAGCAACATAATCAAAAAAATTCAATAAATTTAACTTTTTTAACAAATCTACTGCAAGTCTCTCTTGTTTATTTGTGCACACAGCCATAGAAATATTTTTATTTTTGGCCCATTTAAAAAAATCAACAACCCCTTTAATTGGAATACTATCTTTATCAATATTCTTTGAATAAAAATCTATAAACTCTTTTGTCATTTCTTTTTTAGTTTTTTCATCTTTAATCTTTTCTTTAAAAGATCTTTGCATCATTACCCAAGCACCTCTACCTGCAAGTGATTTTATATCCTCAAGTTTTTTCTCTGTATGGCCGTATTTTCTCATAACATGATTATGTGCAGCCATTAAATCGGGAGCAGTATTTACTATAGTACCGTCTAGATCAAAAAGAATAGTGTAAATTTGATTCATTTTTAAAAGTATTAAAAAGAAATATTTTGTGACTTATTTCAGTTACATTATTAATGTAAAGAAATTTTTAATGAATACAAATAATAAATTAAATAAATCTAATTCGTATAGGCTTTCTCAAGAATTATTAAGAAACAAAGCTTTAAAGAACGGTGTAAATTTAGTTGCACCAGAAACAATATTTTTATCAAAAGATACTTTTTTTGGAAAGAACGTTACAGTGGATCCTTATGTTGTTATCGGTCCAAATGTTAAAATTGGAGACAATTCTCATATCAAATCTTTCAGTCATCTAGAGGGAACTAAAATCGAAAGAAATGTAGTAGTAGGTCCTTACGCTAGATTAAGAGAGGGAACATTATTAAAAGAAAACACTAAAATAGGAAACTTCGTAGAAACAAAAAAATCTCTTATAAATAAAAATTCAAAAGTTAATCATCTCTCTTATATTGGAGATACTTCAGTAGGTAAAAATTCTAACATTGGTGCGGGAACAATTACTTGTAATTACGATGGTATTAAGAAATCAAAAACAAAAATAGCAGATAATGTTTTTATAGGTTCTAACTCTTCACTAGTTGCACCAGTTAGTATAGGTAAAAACAGTGTTGTTGGCGCAGGATCTGTAATAACAAAAAATGTTAAAAAAAAATCATTAGCACTCACAAGGGCATCACAGATCTCAGTCACAAACTATAAGAGAAAAAAAAAATAATGTGTGGAATAATTGGAATTGTCAGCGACAAACCTGTTTCGATAAATATTATTAACTCTTTAAAAAAGTTAGAATATAGAGGTTATGACTCAGCAGGCTTAGCTACTTTAAGCAATAACCTTATAGATGAAAAAAAATGTTCTGGAAGAGTAGAGGAACTTGAAAAAATTTTGATCAAAAATCCCTCAAATGGCAACATAGGTATAGGCCATGTAAGATGGGCTACTCATGGAATACCTAATATTATTAATGCACATCCTCATTCGTCTGAAAAAGTTTCAGTGGTTCATAATGGTATAATAGAAAACTCAGATGAATTAAAAAAGGATCTTGAAGAAAAAGGTTTTAAGTTTAAATCACAAACTGATACTGAGGTTATTACTGTCTTAGTTACCCAGTTTTTAGAAAATTCAAAACCTTTAGAGTCAGTATTCAAAACCTTAAAAAAATTGAAAGGTAGTTTTGCTTTAGGAATAATATTTAAAAATTTTCCAGACATTATAATTGGTGCGAGGAGAGGTAGCCCACTTGCTGTTGGTTATTCAAATGATGAAAATTACTTAGGTTCAGATTCTTACGCTCTTAAATCTATGACAAATAAAATTTCTTATTTAGATGATGGTGAATTATGTATGTTATCTAAAAATAAAGTCGATTTTTACGATTTAAATCAAAAAAAAATAAATAAAAAAATTTATACTGTTTCAGACGATGAAAATACTACAGACAAAGGTGACTATAAAAACTTTATGTCTAAAGAAATTTTTGAGCAATCGAACACTATCAAGAAATGCTTGAGCGAGTACACTGATAGTCTTAAAAAAGATATTAATATTTATAATTTTCCTATTGAACCTAAAAAAATTAATAAGATAATTTTGATTGGCTGTGGAACAGCTTATCATTCATGTTTGGTAGCAAAGTATTGGTTTGAAGAATTAACTTCCATTGACACCGAGATCGACATAGCCTCAGAATTCAGATATAGAAATTTAAAATTTAAAACTAATAATTTATATATTTTTGTTTCTCAATCTGGTGAAACAGCAGATACTGCAGCAGCGCTTGATATTTGTAAAAAAAATAATGTCAAAACTTGTTCAATAGTAAATGTAGTTGAAAGCACTATTGCTAGAAACTCTGATTGGGTATTGCCAATTCATGCTGGCCCTGAAATTGGTGTAGCCTCAACCAAAGCATTTTTGGGACAATTAATTGTCCTGTATATTTTATCTTTAAAACTTTCTATCGAGCGAGAGGATATTGATAAAAAAAATTATGATACATATGTAGAAAATTTAACAAAACTTCCAGAGGCAATAAAAAAAACCTTTAAACTTGAGAGTGAAGTTCAATTAATAGCGAAAGAATTTTTAGATGCTAAAGGATCAATGTTCTTAGGTAGAGGAAACTCATTCCCCATAGCACTTGAAGGAGCTTTAAAATTAAAAGAACTTTCTTATTTACATGCCGAAGGATATCCCGCCGGTGAAATGAAACATGGACCATTGGCTTTAATTGAAGAAGGATTGCCAGTGATAGTAATAGCGCCTAAAGATAAATATTATGAAAAAACTCTCTCAAATATGCAGGAGGTTATAGCTAGAGGTGGTAAAATTTTTTTTATAACTGATAATTACAATAGATTATTAAGTACTAATATTAGATTTAGATTAAGAGTGCCTCGTGTAGATAGCAATCTATCACCGATTTTACTTACAATTCCTTTGCAGCTTTTAGCTTATCATGTAGCTTCATTAAAAAATTGTGATATTGATAAACCAAGAAATTTAGCTAAGTCAGTTACTGTAGAATAAAGTGAAATCAAAATATAAAGCCATGATATTGTCTTGTATCGATCCGAGATTCCAACCCGTTGTTTACAATTATTTAAAGAAAAAAAAATTAGCTGGAAAGTATAGTTCTTTTACAATTGCAGGCGCAGCTGTTGGTGTTACAGCATCTAAATTTAAAAAATGGCACAAAGCTTTCTGGGATAATTTTGATACTTCTGTAAAATTACACAATATAAGAAAATTAATAGTAATTAATCATAGAGACTGTGGAGCAGCCAAAATTATAAATGGGAAAAAAGAATTTTCAAAAGCAAATGAAACAGCAGTACATAAAAATTCTTTTCAAAAAATTAAAAAGATATTTAGGAGAAAATATCCAAAATTAAGTATTGAACTTAAACTTATTTCATTAAATAGCAAAGTAGAAACATTTTAGTAAATTTTATTCAATATTTTATTGAATATTTTTAATCTTTACTCTATACATATCGCAAGTTGTATATGAAAAAATGGAATTTAAATAGTTGGAAAAAATTACCTGCTAAACATTTACCTGTTTATCAGGACAAGGAGGAACTTGATTTAGTTTTAAGTAAAATTAAAAAATATCCACCACTAGTTTTTGCAGGTGAGTCTAGATCTTTAAAAAAAGCATTATCAGAAGTTGCTGAAGGTAAAGCATTTTTACTTCAAGGAGGAGATTGTGCAGAAAGCTTTGCAGAGTTTCATCCAGATAATATTAGAGATACTTTTAAAGTTCTTTTACAAATGTCTTTAGTTTTAACAGCATCAGCCTCAGTTCCAGTCGTTAAAGTTGGAAGAATTGCTGGTCAATTTTCTAAACCTAGAAGTGCACCCACAGAAAAAAAAGATGGAAAAGAATTGCCAAGTTATTTAGGCGACAACATTAACGGAATGGAGTTTACAGAAAAAGCAAGAATACCTGATGCAAAAAGATTATTTCGAGCGTATTCACAATCTGCATCTACATTAAACTTATTAAGAGCTTTTTCTCAAGGAGGTTTTGCTGACCTTAGACAAGTACACTTATGGAATTTAGGTTTTATTAAAGATAAAACAAAAGGTAAGTACAAAGAAATAGAAGATAAAATAAGTGATGCCTTAGCGTTTATGGAAGCTTGCGGAATTAATTCAGATAATAATCGAAGATTAAGAACTGTAAATTTTTATACTTCACATGAAGCTTTACTTTTGCCTTTCGAAGAGTCTATGACAAGAGTAGACTCAACAACTGGAGAATATCATGACACTTCAGCCCATTTTGTATGGATAGGGGATAGAACTAGACAACCAGATGGAGCGCATGTTGAATTTTGTAGAGGTATTAAAAATCCTCTTGGTTTAAAATGTGGACCCACTTTAAATCCAGATGAATTAGTAAACTTATGTAATATTTTAAACCCTGATAATGAGGCCGGTAGATTGACATTAATTTCAAGGTTCGGTGCTGATAATGTTGAAAAATATTTACCTAAGTTAATTAGAGCGATTAAAAAAGAAGGTCTAAAAGTTATATGGTCTTGTGATCCAATGCATGGAAACACTATTAAAGCTGCAACAGGATTTAAAACTAGAACTTTCGAAAGTGTCTTAAAAGAGGTAAAAAATTTCTTTGCTGTAAGTCAAGCGGAGGGGAGCTATGCTGGTGGACTACATATAGAGATGACAGGTCAAGATGTTACAGAGTGTACAGGTGGAGCTCAAAAAATATCTGAGAATGATTTGTCGAATAGATATAGAACTCATTGTGATCCTAGACTAAATGCTGACCAAGCATTAGAACTAGCTTTCTTGATATCTGAGGAAATTAAAAAAAATTCAAAAATATCA
>CACPNG010000012.1 GCA_902635225.1 uncultured Pelagibacteraceae bacterium
TTAGGTGCGAAAACAGTAATGGAGTTAAGAGGAATTCCTTGTATAGATTTAGAAACTGAGGAGACAAGAAGAAAAAGCTGTTGTGTATCGAGATCGTTTGGAAAAAAAGTTGAGAGTTTAGATAAATTAAAAGAGTCTATAACTACTCATTGTTTAAATGCGGCAGAAAAAATAAGAACAGATAAACAAACTACGAGAGCTGTCACTATATTTATTAGAACAAGTCCATTTGATAAAAATAGAAAATATTATTCAAATTCTATTACTATTGAATTGCCGGTGGCAACTAATAATAGTATTGAACTTGTAAAAACTGCAATTAGTGGACTGGGAAAAATTTATAAATATGGTTATTTCTATCAAAAAGCTGGAGTCATTTTATCGAAGCTTAGAGACGCTTCTGAAAAAGAGCTAAATTTATTAGCACCAATTTTAGAGAATAAATCTCAACCGTTAATGAGAGCAATTGATTTTACTAATGCAAAATATGGTCGCAATGCAATCAGTATAGCTCAAGCTGGTATAAGTAACGATTGGAAAATGAGAAGAGAACACTCATCTAGAATAGATACAGCTTCATTTGACTTCTTACCTAAAATAAATATATAATTTGTATAAGGGGTGTCATAAAGACTGAGATCATACCCAAAGAACCTGACCGGTAATTCAGTGAGGGATAAATGAAAAATATATACCTATCAACAGAAACAACATTAATTATTACTCTAGTAGTAGGAGCTTTTTTTATCACTTTAGGTTACATAAATTTAAAAAAAAACTCAGATAATAAAAAAAGTCACATAGTCGGCGACAGAAATGAAAGTATTTTTTCATTAACAACGAGTTTATCAGCATCAGCTTTGGGTGCTTGGATATTATTTGGCCCAGCTTCAGCTGCCACCTGGGGAGGAATAGGTGCAGTAATTGGATATGCGTTAGGCACAGCTGCACCCATGTTATTTTTATTAAATTTTGGACCAAAAATAAGGAGAGAATTTCCCAACGGGATGTCTTTAACTGAATTTGTAAAAAGAAGATTTGGCACTGTAATTTTAAAGATAATACTAATTTTAATTTTATTTTATTTAACAATTTTCTTGATAGCTGAAGTTACAGCTATAGCTTTTTTATTAAATTTAATCTCAAAAACTCCTTTATGGATAACATCTGGACTAACTTTAATTATATGTCTTTTATATATATTAAGAGGTGGATTTAAGCTTTCAATTATCACAGATAAATATCAATTTTTTATTGTCTTGGTGATAATATTTTTTTCTATATTTTTAATTTTAGGAAATTTAGAAATAAATAGCTATGAGTTAATCAAAAAAAATTCTGCAAAACTCATAAGTAAAAATTATATTCCAAACTACACTGCTGGACTGACATTTTTTATTGCTGTAGCAGCAACAAATTTATTTCATCAGGGAAATTGGCAACGTGTATTTGCTGCAAGAAACAACCTTATTTTAAAAAAAAGTTTGATTTATTCATCAATTATTTCTTTTTTTATTGTTTCATGGATGGGCTACACAGGTCTTATATCTTTTTCAATCAACTCCGAAATAATACCTGATTTAGCTTTTTTTAAATTAATACTGTTAAATGATAATATTTTAATAATTATATCTGTTTTAGTTTTAGCTCTAGCTTTAACATTAAGTACGATTGATACGTTAATTAATGCTATTTCAAGTCTAATAATAATTGACGGAAAAGAAATTAATAAATTTTTAAGCAGTAGAGAAATAAAAAATAAAAGTAATAAATTAATTTTATTATTATGTGTGATTGTTTTTGTTTTTGCTTCCAAAGGCTATAGTATATTATATTTATTTTTATTTGCTGATCTCCTATGTTGTGCAGCTGTTGTTACAGTATTCTATGGTTTTTTTGAGAAAAAAATTAATACAAGATTATCTTTAATATCAATAATTCTAGGATTAAGCTCAGGATTATTATTTTTTCCAAGTCAAAATTTCCAATCAAGTTTGTTGGTAGGTAATATTATTTCTATAGAAAATTTTAGTCCGATTATTTTATCAAACTTGTTAATTATCTCATTTATTGTAGCAATAATTGTACCACTTGTAATAATTACAACTTACTCTTTACGTAATTCATTAAGGTAAATATATACAGCTATCCAAATAATTACAAAACCAAAAAACTTTTCTAAGGTTAGAGTCTCATCAAAATAAGTAATTCCTAAAAGAAATTGAGATGTTGGAGTTAAAAATAAAATCATACTTGCCGGACCTATTCCAATTATTTTAAAACCTAACGTGTATAAAAAAAGAGGCACCAAAGTGATAAATCCAGACCAAAATAAATAAAAAGATAAAACAGGTTCTTTATATGAAAAAACATTTAAGTTTAAATTTATTAGATATATAAATAGTGCTATTGCTATTGGAGAAATTAGCAATGTTTCTATTAGTAGGCCTATATCTGATGAGACTTTAATTTTCTTTCTTATCAATCCATAAATGCTAAAGGTTATTGCAACAGTTAAACCAATCCACGGTAATTCACCTAACTTTATTAAAAAGTAAAACAAGGAAATCACAACTAAAATAACAGCTAAAAATTGATTTTTGTTAAGTTTTTCTTTTAAAAATAATCTTCCTAAAAAGACACTTATTATTGGATAGATATAATATCCTAAACTTGAGTCTAATAATCTATTTACACTGACGGCATATAGCCAGGTTCCCCAATTAATACTTACCAGTAAACCCGATACAAAAAGCAATAATTGATTTTTTTTCTTTTTGAAAATTTTAATAAATTCTGGCCATTTTTTATAAAAACTTGTTGTAAAAATTAAAAGAAATGCAGTCCAAATAGTTCTGTGAACAGTTAATTCAATGAATGATGCAAAAGACACAAATTTGAAAAAAATCGTCCCTACAACACCCCACCAAAGAGATGCAAAAGCAGCATAAAAAATTCCTGATAATTGTTTTTGTTGCATTACAAAGTTGGTGCAATATAAGTTAATTTTCTTTATAAAGATACGTAAAGCTTGTGGTGAGATGGGTGAGTTGGTTTAAACCAGGAGTTTGCTAAACTTCCGTAGTATTTAACTATGCTACCGAGGGTTCGAATCCCTCTCTCACCGCCAACTAGTTAAAATAACTATCTATTTGCACCGGTTCTTTTCTTAAAATATATTTGTAAACATTAATGTTTTCTAGAACTCTTTGAACGTAATTTCTTGTTTCTTCAAATCTTATTTGTTCTATCCAATTAATATAAGAAATTTGACCTTTAGAAGGATCTCCATTTACTCTTCTCCAAGTTTTAACTCTATTAGGACCTGCATTGTATGCAGCAATAGCAAACGGGAAAACACCATTGTAGTCATTAAGTAGTCCACTAAAATAATATGAACCAAGTTTAATGTTGTATTCTGGATCTGCTGTCAGTCGACTAATACTGTAAGGTAGTTTTGCTTGTTTGGCCACAATCTTAGCAGTGTACTTCATTAACTGCATCATACCTCTAGCTCCAGCCCAACTATTTGCTTTCCTGTCAAATTCACTTTCTTGTCTAATTATTGCTAGAACAATTTCTTGTTTAGGCATCTGTTTATTATTTACAATTCTCGGTGTAGCAATCACCGGATAATTATATTTATTCAAAAATCTTTTTTCATAGGATGCTTTCTTTGATATTTGAATTGCAAAATCGTATCTTTCAACAGATGTAGATAACTCTGCTGCTAAAACTTCACTACCTTTCTCAATATTAAGTTCAGCCAAATGTTTAAGAATATCTTTAGCATATTGGCTTGCATCAAGTTCATGTAACAGAATAACATGTTTAATAAGTTTATTCTTTTTAAACTCTTTTTCATAATCCTTATCAAAATTACTTTCGTCTCTTAATTCAAAATTCCCACCAGGATTAACCTTATTGAAAGCGAGTTGTCCATAATAAGTCATTGGAAATTTTGCTGCCTCTGAAAAAAATCTTTTAGCAGTTTCCTTTTCATTTAATTTTTCATATGACTCTCCTAACCAATATGCTCCTCTAGCTAAGCTTATCGGATATCCAACATTGTTATAAAAGTTTTGAAAATGACTAATTGCATACTCAGGTGATTTTAAAAATGTTAGAGCTATCCACCCAGATAACCATTCAGCTTCAGCAAAAGATGGACCAGATGATAATGAATGTTCACTTGCAATTTTATATGCTGTTTTATATCTTTTTTTGTAAATTAAACTTCTAGTCACACTTTCTCTCTGTTCCCACCATTTATCTGGCCTTATCATTTGAGACTCAGTTTTATTTGCGTTTTGATACAAAATTTCTAAAGAACCTTCTAATCGTCCTCTTCGGTTTCTCCATCTTAATCTATCAAACTCTAGACCAGGATCTTTTTTTAAATATTGAGGCACTTTTGCTATTGCATTGTCTACACCATATGAGTTGCTCATTAAAATTTGTCTTGCATTATAAAGAGCCCTTTGATCTGTAGGCAAATACTTAAGCATTCTTTTTAGATCCCAGTATTTCTTTTCCCATGCTAAATAATCAGCTCTTTTGACATGATCATCTGACGAGATAAATTTTTTAAATTTAGCTCTGTAATAACCCAAATCATTTTTTCTTATCTCAGCAGTGATCCATCCTTCTTTAACTAATTCTTTGACTTTTTCTATTTTTCCTTGTTCTAGATAGGCCTCAGCTAATTTAATTTTACCTAAACCACCTAATGGAGGATATTTTTCAAACCAATTAATTATCGATGTAGGTGAATTATTTCTTAAATATATTTTTTCTTCTGCTAAATACCGTATTCTGTTAATTCTAGGATAATAATCATTTTGTTCTATAAATTTTTTATATTCACTAAATGATGCTCCATTTCTAGTAGTTTTAAGATGCATCCAAGTAATTAATTTTCTGAACTCACTATCTTTAACCTTTTGGGCACTTTTTAAAGCACTATTCCATTTTTTTTGTTTAATAAAATCTATTGTTTCTTTTGCTCTCTCAAAATCTTTTTTATTAAGAACTTTTGAACTTTTTATTTCTTTTGATGAAACTTTATATGTAATTGGTTTTTTTCTAGGGTACACAAATGTAGATGATAATTGTGTTTTTACTTCTTCTTTAAGATCTGTTTTTATTTCTTTTTCTTTAGAAGGCTCTTTTTTTTGCTCAACTACGGCTCGTTTAGGCTCACCTTTTTTTTCTAATAAAGGCTTTGGAGCAGGTAGATTTTTATTAATACTTTCTTGAATCTGTTTTTCGGATTTTTTAAAAATCGATGGTTTTTTTTGCGGTAATAGGAAATCTGTCTCAGAATTAACGACACTAATTTTCAAAAATGATAATAAAAATACTAGACTAATTAATCTATTAAGCATAAGTTTAAGGATATCTACCTTATATTGTTTTATGCTTAAAGGATCAATTGTTGCATTAATAACCCCATTTAAAGATGATAATCTTGATGAAAATACATATAGAAGATTAATCGATTATCACTTAAAAAATGACACCAATGGAATAGTCCCTGGCGGCACTACTGGAGAATCTCCTACTTTATCACATAGTGAACACAAAAAAATTATTGAGATAGCGGTCAAAGAATGTAATGGAAAAATACCAGTTATAGCAGGCACAGGATCTAATTCGACAGATGAAGCTGTTGAGCTATCTCAATACGCAGAAAAAGCTGGTTCAGATGCATTATTAGTCGTTACACCATATTACAACAAACCAACTCAAGAGGGATTGTATCAACATTATAAAAAGATAAACGATAGTGTTGGAATACCAATTATAATCTATAACATACCGTCAAGATCAGTAATCGATATGTCAGTTGAAACGATGAGCAAACTATATGAACTAAAAAATATAGCTGGTGTAAAAGATGCAACTGGTGACTTAAATAGAGTAGATCAGCAATTAAAAGCAATGGGAAAAGATTTTATTCAGCTTACTGGAAATGACGATAATGCTCTTGAGTTTAATAAAAGAGGCGGAGTGGGGGCTATTGGAGTCACAGCAAATATAGCTGCAAAAATTTCTTCTGATTTTCAAAAAGCTTGTGAGCAAAAAAATGAAGCAGCAGAGTCTTTAGATAAGCTCTTACAACCTTTACATTCAGCGTTATTTATTGAAAGCAATCCATCACCGGTGAAATATGCAGCATCATTATTAGGTATGTGCAATCCATCTGTAAGATTACCATTAGTTGAAATTAGAGAAGACACAAAAAAGAAAGTCTTACAAGCACTTAAAGTAGCTAAATTACTTTAATGAAACAAAATATAGCGCCTGGAAGAAAAATAATTTGTTTGAATAGAAAAGCTAGTTTTAATTATTTTTTTTTAGAAACTTTAGAGGCAGGTATTACTTTAAAAGGATCAGAAGTCAAATCGCTAAGAGAGGGTAAGGGAAGTATTGCAGACTCATACGCTATAGATAATAACGGTGAATTATTTTTAATCAATTCTCATATCCCGCTTTACAGACAATCATCCTATAACAACCATAATCCTAAAGGAGATAGAAAACTTCTTTTAAAAAGGCGGGAAATTAATAAATTGATTGGTAGAATAAATCAGGAAGGTTTAACTATTATTCCGACTAAGATGTATTTTGTTAAAGGAAAAGTAAAAATAGAAATAGCAGTGGCAAAAGGAAAAAAACTTTACGATAAAAGACAGGTTAAAAAAACAAGAGATTGGAACCGAGAGAAAGCAAGATTATTAAGCAAAAATAATAAATGATACACCTAAACATTGGCTCTAATCTAAGTTCATTTTTTGGATCAAGATATGACAATATTACCATAGCAATAAACCTTTTAATTGAGTCTAAATTAAAGATTTCTAAAATTTCCAATTTTTATGAAACACCTTCTTATCCAAATAAAAAATTACCTAAATTTTTAAATATTGGGATATTAGCAAATTATAATCAAAGCTATTTCGATCTTTTAAAACAAATTAACTTAATTGAAAAAAAAATTGGAAGAAAAAAAACAAAAAAAAATGAACCAAGAGTTATTGATATAGATATAATTGATTTTCATGGTAAAATAAAAAACAAAAATTCTAAGAATCTAATTTTACCTCATCCAAGATCTCATTTAAGAAATTTTGTTTTATACCCAATTCTACAAATTGATCCTAATTGGTCACATCCAATTCTTAAGAAAAATGCCCGATTTCTAATAAATAATCTTAGTCAAAAATCTAGGATTGAGATTACAAGATTGCAGAAAAATGTTAATATTAAATTATGATTAATAATATTGAATTAATTGATCAAATAAAATCCTATAATAGATTTTTAAATTCCGAGTCTTTAAATAAAGCATATAATTTTGCCCTAGAAGCTCATCAGAATCAAAAAAGAGAAGAAGGAGTTCCTTATATAATTCATCCTGTAGCTGTTGCTAAAATATTAACTGAATTGAAATTAGATAGTGCTACTATTACAACTGGATTATTACATGATACAATTGAAGACACAAACGTAACATATGAAACTGTAAAAAAAGAATTTGGTGAAGAAGTTGCAAATTTAGTAGAGGGTGTAACAAAAATATCTGCACTAGAGGATAAAGCTTCAAGTGACTCGAAGGCAGAAAATTTTAGAAAGTTAATACTAGCTACATCTAAAGATATTAGAGTTTTATTAGTTAAACTTGCTGATAGATTACATAATATGAGAACAATTCAATTTGTTAAAGATGAAGAAAAAATTATAAGAAAAGCTAAAGAAACGATGGAAATTTATGCACCACTAGCCGACAGAATGGGAATGAATAGGATAAGAGACGAATTGGAAGATTTATCATTTTCTGTATTAAATAAACCAGCAAGAGATTTGATTTTAGAAAGATTAAATTTTATTAAAAACAATAAAGAAGATACTTTTAAATCAATTTCTCAGGAATTAATTAGTCTTTTGAAAGAAAATGGAATAACTGCAACTATAATCGGCAGAGAAAAAACTCCTTTTTCTATTTGGAGAAAAATGCAAAATAAAAAAGTTTCTTTAGAGCAGCTGTCTGATATAATTGGATTTAGAGTTATTGTTAAGAGTATCGAAGATTGTTACAAAACTTTAGGTATTTTTCACAGTAAATTTTCGACAATACCTGGAAAGTTTAAAGATTATATTTCAACACCAAAAATTAATAATTATAAATCAATTCATACAGCTGTAATTGGTCCAAAAAAAAATAGAATTGAAATACAAATAAGAACTAATGAAATGAATGAATTTGCCCAAAGAGGCATTGCTTCACATTGGAAATATAAGTCCTCTGAAAAATTTTCAGAATTATCTTGGAAAGAATATGACTGGTTAAGAGATTTAGTTGAAATTATTGAAGCTGGAACTAGCCCAGAACATTACTATGAATTTACAAAGCTCCAAATGTTTCAAGAAAATGTTTTTTGTTTTACACCAAAGGGAGCAGTTATAAAGTTACCGCAAAAAGCGTCTCCCGTTGATTTTGCATATGCAGTTCATACTAAAATAGGAAATAGTGCAATCGGATGTAATATTAATGGTGCTCCTGCTACGTTGCAATCACTTTTAAAAAATGGAGACATGGTGGAAATTGTAACGTCAAAAAATGCATCTCCTTCTTTACATTGGCTTACATCTTCAAAAACAGGAAAAGCTCGATCTGCGATAAGAAGATATTGGCAAGACAAGTCTACTGAAAATTCAGGTGAATCAGAAAAAAATTATTCATGTACAATAGAAGTTGATTTACCACATAAACCAGGTGCACTAGGCCATATTAGTTCGTTAATTGGGCTTAATAAAGGTAATATTATAAATATTGAGATGTTGAAAAGAAATAGTGATTATTTAACTTTTTCATTTGATTTACAGATTAAAGATTTGAAAAATTTTACAAACTTGATAAGTCAGATAAAGCAAAGTGATTTAAAATTTAAAATAATTCGACATAAACAGAAAAAAAATGCTTTCATTAGAAGAATCTTTGAAAATTTTAAGAGAAACTAACGCTCTTTTAGAAGGTCATTTTATCTTATCCTCAGGATTACATAGCCCCAAATATATACAATGTGCTCAATTAATGAGTAAACCTGAATTAGCTTGCAAAATTTGCTTATCATTATCAGAAAAAATTCAAGACGAAATTGTAGAATTTGATTTAATTCTTTCTCCCGCAATGGGAGGTATTTTAGTGGGGTTTGAGATAGGGAGATTATTAAAAAAAGAGACTATTTTTTCAGAAAGAGTTAATGGTGAATTTAAACTTAGAAGAGATTTTTCTATTAAAAAAAACCAAAAAGTTCTTATTATTGAAGACGTAATAACTACAGGTAAATCAAGTTTAGAATGTGCAAATTTAGTTTTAGCTAATAAGGGTATTATCGTTGGTTATGCGTGTATAATTGATAGATCGAACGATAAATCTTCTATCAAAAACAAAATTGTTTCTCAAATCAAACTGGACATACCCACATATTCAGAAAAAGATTTACCAGATGATTTATCAGCAATTAAAGCTATAAAACCTGGAAGCAGAAACCTTTAATGAATAAAATTAGACTCGGAGTAAATATTGACCATGTAGCTACAGTAAGGAATGCTCGTGGTGAAAATTATCCAAGCCCATTACGCGCTGCCTTATTCGCTCAAAAGAGTGGCGCGGATTCTATTACAATTCATTTAAGAGAAGATCGACGTCATATTAATGATGAAGATTTAAAAAAAATTAAATCTAAATTAAAAATACCATTAAATTTAGAAATAGCTTCTACAAATGAAATGTTGTCAATCGCAATAAAGAGAAGACCCCAATTTATTTGCATTGTCCCAGAAAAAAGAAAAGAAATAACGACAGAAGGCGGCCTTAACTTAAAACATAAAAAGAGTTTTTTAAAAAAAATGATCCATAAATTAAAAAAAAACAAATCCAGGGTAAGTCTGTTTATAGAACCAAGTTTGAAAGATATTAAGGAAGCAAAAAATTTAAATGCTGACTGTGTAGAAATACATACGGGCAAGTTTTGTAATTTAATAAATGAAGGTAAGGAATATCATGCTGAAATTAAGAGAATTAAAAAAGCTGTAGAATTAGGAAATAAACTGGGATTAGAGGTTCACGCTGGTCATGGTATGACTTTTAAGTCTGCTAAAATTTTATCAAAAGTTACTGGTATCACAGAATTTAATATCGGTCATTTTTTAATAGGAGAGTCAATTTATATTGGTTTAAAAAAAACTATAAAGCAATTCAAAAAAATAATTAAATGAAATTATATGGTATAGGTGCTGATATCATCAGAATTAGCAGAATTTCAAAATCAATCAAAAAAAAATCATTTGTAAATAGATTATTTAACAAAGATGAAATTATAAAATGTAATAAAACTAAAAACTCAGCTAATTGTTTTGCTAAACGTTTTGCTGCAAAAGAAGCTTTCTCAAAAGCTCTTGGCACTGGAGTAGCAAAAGGAATAAATTTTAATGAAATAGTAGTTTTAAATGAAAAAAATGGTAAGCCTTATATTAAATTGATAGATAAAACTAAAAAAATTGTTGTTAATAAGTTAAAATTTAAGAATTATAAAATTTCTTTATCTTTATCTGATGAAGATAAATATGCTGTTGCATTCGTGACAATATTTGTATGACAGGAAAAAAAATTAAACGTATTATACTAGATAATATAAAAACTTTAATGGGGGCTTTATTAATCGCAATCTTAATAAGATCTCTAATTATTCAACCTTTTTACATTCCTTCATCTTCAATGGAGCCAACTTTACTAGTCGGTGATAGAATTTTTGTTTCCAAGTACTCGTATGGATATAGTAAGCATTCTTTTCCCTTTAGTCCAAACTTGTCAAATAATCGTTTTTTATTTAAAAGACCAGAACAAGGTGATTTAATTGTCTTCAAAACTCCTGCAGATAACAGGACTGATTATATTAAAAGATTGATTGGTAAAGAAGGAGATGAGATTCAATTTGTTGATGGAGATTTATTTATTAATGGTTCAAAAGTTATTAGAGAGGAAATTAAAATTTCAGAACCAATTAGATGTGGAAATTTTATTTTAGAAACAAATTCTTTCGTTGAAACTTTACCTAATGGGGTAAAGTATTTAGCTTCTTATAACAAGCAGGGAACTTTAAAAAATACAAAAAAATATATAGTTCCTAAAGATCATCTTTTTCTCATGGGTGATAATCGTGATTGTTCAAAAGATAGCAGATTTTTAGATGATGTTGGATATGTAAATAATCTTAATCTTGTTGGTAAAGCAAAAATAATATTTTTTTCAAATGACACAAAAAATGGGAGTTTATTGAAATTTTGGAATTTACAAAACTCCTTTAGAATTGAAAGAACGTTTCAAAAATTAAAATGATAAAACCATTAAAAGAACTTGAGGGGATTTTACAATACGAATTTAAAAATAAAGATTTACTTCATAAAGCTCTCACACATAAAAGTTATAGTGAAAACAATAATGAAAAATTAGAATTCCTTGGTGATAGAGTTTTAGGTTTAGTAATTTCAAAAAAACTTCTAGATAAATATCCAGGTGAAAAAGAGGGAATAATTGATAAGAAATTTGCAAATCTTGTTAATAAAAAAACATGCGCAAATATCGCTAATACTTTAAATTTGAAAAAATTTATTTATTTAGGCGCTTCCTACAAAAATTTAGAAAGATCAGGAGATAAAATATTATCTGACTGCCTCGAAGCTATAGTTGGTGCAATATACACAGATGGTGGTATAAAATCGTCTGAAAAATTTATTTTAAATTTTTGGAATAGTTTTATTGATAAATCTGTTATAACTCTTATCGATCCAAAAACAAGATTACAAGAATTTAGTTTAAAAAAGTTTAAAATTTTACCTAAATATACTTTCTTTAAAAAATCAGGACCTCAACATAAGCCATTTTTTAAAACTGAGGTGCAAATTCCAGACTCAAAAAAAATTATTGGAACTGGATCATCAAAAAAGAAAGCACAACAAAATGCTGCTGAGAAACTAATTAAGATATTAAAGATATGAATTGGGAAGACGAATGTTATTTATTGTCTAAAAGAAAATTTAGAGAAAATGCAAATATAATAAATGTTTTTACTCAATCAAAAGGTAAGGTATCGGGAGTTGTTTATGGAGGAAATTCTAGAAAAATCAGAAATTATTTACAATTATCAAATAAATTATTTATTATACATAATTCTAAAAGTGAAAATAAGTTAGGCTATTTTAAAACTGAATTATTAAAACCAATATCTCCACTATATTTTAACGACAAAGAAAGAACTACAGCATTACTTTCATTATGTTCAATGTTAAACGTTTTACTACCAGATGCTCAGCCTAATGAAAAAATTTATAAATCTTTTGATAATTTAATAAATTCGATTAATTTAAAAAATTGGATAATTTTATATATTTTTTTTGAATTAAATCTAATTAAAGATCTTGGTTACGATCCTAACTTAAATCAGTACAAAGATGAAATTAAAGTTGACCAAATTAAAAAGATTAAGGTAGATGACATTATTTATGAAATTCCAGAATTTTTAATATCTCGTACAGTTAAACAAGAAATTTCTAAAGTGTTAATAAAAAAATCGTTATACTTTACAAGAAACGTTATTCAAAATAAATTTTTTATTCCAAATAATTTGATATTCCCAAGATCAAGGATATTGTTAGAAAACTATTTTAATTAGAAGCTTTTATCTTTTTAGCAATCTCAATTGCAAAGTAAGTAACAATTGCACAAGCACCGGCTCTTTTGAACGCCATTAAACTTTCAATTATGGACTCTTCATTTAAAACTTTGTTTTTTATTGCAAATTTAATAGCACCGTATTCACCTGAAACTTGATAGGCAATAACTGGTATCTTAAAATTCTCTTTAATCTTACTTATAATATCAAGATATATCATTCCTGGCTTTACCATAACCATATCGGCACCCTCTATAAGATCAAACCCTACTTCTCTAAATGAGTCTAATGAGTTTCTATAATCCATTTGGTATGTTTTTTTATCTTTCTTTAATTTTGATTTACTACCAACTGCATCTCTAAACGGCCCATAAAAACTTGAAGCGTATTTGACAGCATAAGATAGAATACTTACATCTGTAAATTTTTCTTTATCCAGTGCTTTTCTAATTAAACCAATTCTACCATCCATCATATCTGAAGGTGCGATTACATCACAACCATATTTAGCTTGAAGTATAGCCTGCTTTACTAATATTTTTATAGTCTCATCATTATCAATTTCATTATTTACCAATAACCCGTCATGTCCATGAGATGTATAAGGGTCTAATGCCACATCGCACATTACTCCAATATCAGGAAATCTATTTTTTATTAATCTTAAGCTTCTACAAATTAAATTATTTGGATTTAAAGCCTCCGAGCCTTGTTTGTTTTTTTTGTTATTAGGTGTGTAAGGAAATAAAGCAACCATTGGTATTTTTAAACTTTTTACTTTTTTTAAAATTGATGGCAGCTTATCGACTGAATACCTCTTTACACCAGGCATTGTTTTTATAGACTCTATTTTATTTTTACCCTCTCTTACAAAAATGGGTAAAATTAGATCATTAGGAGAAATATTATTCTCAGAAATAAGATTTCTTAACCATTTTTGTTTTCTTAATCTTCTAAGCCTTGTTTTTGGGTAAGAACCAATGATTTTCATTTAATTTCCTGATTATTTTTAGTTTAATGCGACAAATATATTATTATAATAAGTTACAGTGTAATCTAATAGGTATTATGAGCAATTTAAAACTAAATTCAATATTTAAAACCGTTTGTATTGCCTCAGATCATGCAGGTTTTAATTTGAAAGAAGATATAAAAAATCATTTAGTAAACAAAAAAGTATCTATATTTGATATTGGCCCATATACCAATAAATCAGTAGATTATCCCGATTATGCAAAAAAACTAGGAAATAGGATTAAACTAAAAAAAAGCGATGTGGGTATACTAGTTTGTGGTTCAGGCACAGGAATGGCCATAAGCGCTAATAAAATCAAAACAATTAGAGCAGCTGTATGCTATAATTTGACTTCTACTAGATTGTCTAGACTGCATAATAATGCTAATATAATTGCGTTAGGCGCAAGATTAACAAAAAAAAAATTATCTTTAAAATTAGTTGAAGCATTTTTAAGAACTAAATTTGAAGGTGGTAGACATTTACGAAGGGTAAAAAAAATTTAGATATGTCAATAGCAGTAAAACTAAATAAATATTTAAATAGTTTTTTTAAATTAAATTTAAAAGACGCTGATAAAGAACTATATAAATCAATAGAAGACGAATTTTCAAGACAGCAAAATCATATTGAATTGATAGCATCTGAGAATATTGTTTCTAAAGCAGTTCTTGAAGCTCAAGGTTCAGTTTTAACTAATAAATATGCTGAGGGATATCCAGGTAAAAGATATTACGGTGGTTGTGAACATGTTGACGTTTCAGAAAGTCTATCAATCGAAAGAGCAAAAAAATTGTTTGATTGTAAATTTGCAAACGTTCAACCTCATTCAGGGGCTCAAGCAAACGGAGCAGTTTATTTAGCTTTATTAAAACCTGGTGATACAACTCTTGCAATGAGTTTGAATTCTGGTGGACATTTAACGCATGGAGCTAAACCAGCTCAGTCTGGAAAATGGTTTAATGCACTTCACTACGAGGTAGACGAAAAAACTGGTCTAATTGACTATGAGAGTGTTGAAAAAATTGCATTAGAAAAAAAACCAAAACTAATAATTGCAGGTGGAAGTGCATATTCAAGAATTATAGATTTTAAAAAGTTTAGAGAAATTTGTGATAAAGTTGGTGCATATTTTCTAGTTGATATGGCACATTTTTCAGGACTAGTGGCTGGGGGTGCTTATCCTAATCCTACTAAATATGCTGATGTGGTTACTTCTACTACTCATAAAGTTTTAAGAGGTCCGCGGGGAGGAATTATACTAACTAATAAAGAAGATCTTATTAAAAAATTCAATAGTGCAATATTTCCTGGATTACAAGGAGGACCATTGATGCATGTAATTGCTGCAAAGGCTGTATGTTTTAAAGAAGCCCTTTCACAAGATTTTAAAGAATACACAAGAAATGTAATTAACAATGCGAAAGTACTTTCTGAAAGATTAACAGAAAAAGGTTTTAAAATTTTCTCCGGAGGAACTGATACACATTTAATGTTAATAGACTTAAGATCTTTTGGTGTAAATGGTAAAGATGCACAAGCTTCCCTAGGAAGAGCCAACATTACTTGTAATAAAAACGGAATACCTTTTGATAGTGAAAGTCCAATGATCACATCTGGGATTAGATTGGGTACTCCTGCATGCACTACACGTGGGTTTGGTGCTGAAGAATTTAAATTAGTGGGCGACTTAATTTTTAAAGTAATCGAGGGACTAAGTAAAAATAAAGAAAATAATTCCAAAATTGAAAAAGAAGTTCAAAAAGAAATAATTGAATTATGTTCTTCCTTCCCAATATACAGAAGTTAAGATAATTATGCTTTGTCCTTTTTGTAGAGAAAAAGATACATCGGTAGTGGACTCTAGACCAACAGAAGATGGTACAGCTATTCGAAGGAGAAGATTATGTGGGTGTGATAGAAAAGAGAGATTTACCACCTTTGAACGGGTTCAATTTCAAGAATTAACAGTAATAAAAGGTAATGGCAAAAGAGAGCCTTTCGACAGAGACAAAATCTCAAAATCTATTAGAATAGCAACACGAAAAAGACCAATAGATTCTGAAACAATAGAAAAATTTATTTCAAAAATAGTTAGAAATCTTGAAGGATTAGGTGAAAGCGAGATACCTACACCAACCATAGGTAAATTTATTATGGAAGGTCTTTCTTCATTAGATAAAGTTGCCTATGTACGTTTTGCCTCTGTTTACAAGAATTTCAAAGAAGCAAAAGATTTCGAAGATTTTGTAGGTAATATTAATGAAAACAAGTCATAATTTTTTCTCAAATCTAGCATTTAATTTAGCCGAAAGTCATATAGGGAAAACAGGAACTAATCCTTCTGTAGGATGTGTAGTAGTAAAAGATAATTCAGTAATTAGCACAGGTGTCACATCTATTAAGGGTAGGCCGCATGCTGAGTTCAACGCTTTAAATAAAAATATTAGCTTTAAAGACTCTGAAATGTATTTAACTTTAGAACCTTGCACTCATTTTGGGAAAACTCCTCCATGTATAGACTTGATAAAAAGAAAAAAAATAAAACAAGTATATTACTGCTACGATGACCCAGATTTGAGGACTTTTAAAAAAGCCAAGAAAATTCTAAAAAAAAGAATAAAAAAAATCAAAATTTCCAAAAAAAATTTAGATTTTTATAAAAGTTATTATTTAGATAAAATAAAAAAGCTACCGTTGATCGACGCAAAGATTGCTTTTTCAAAGGATAATTTTACAATTAGTAGAAAATCCAAATGGATCACTAATTGGAGATCTCGAAAAGTTGTGCATCTAATTAGATCAAAATATGATTGTGTTATTTCAACCTCTAAAACTATAAATAAAGACAATTCTTTACTTAATTGTAGATTAGAGGGTTTTGATAATTATAAACCAGATCTTGTAATTATAGATAGAAATTTAAATTTAAAAAAAAAACTTAAATTATTTAATATTTCGAACAAAAGAAAAACTTATATAGTAACAACCTCAAAAAACACTAAAAAGATTTCTTTTTTCAAATTTAAAAAAATAAAAGTAATTCAACTTACTAGTCTTAAATACAAAAAGGATTTTGATCTTCTTTTTCAGATACTATTTCAGATTGGAAAAAGAAGACTATTGATAGAATCAGGTTTAATTTTTCTTAAAACAATTATCAATTTAAAATTACTCAATCATCTTTATATTTTTAAATCAGACCAAAAGTTGAAAAAAAATGGTCTTAATAATATTAAAATGACTGGTATATCTAAATTAGCAAATAATAAAAAAATAAGAATTAATTTAAATAATGAAAAACTTTATAAGGTAAAAATAAAATAATGTTTAATGGAATTATATTTTACACAGGAGTAGTTAAATTAATAAAAAAAGAAAGAAAAAGCTTCCTTGTAGGCATAAAATGCAATTTAAAAGTTACAAATAAAGATATTGGATCTTCTATATGTTGTGATGGTGTTTGTTTAACATTAAGTAAAATCAAATCTGGGTTAATTTTTTTTTACATTTCCATTGAAACTTTAAAACGATCAACTTTTAAGAATATTAGAATAGGTCAAATTGTTAATTTAGAAAAATCTTTAGTATTTGGTCAGAAAATATCAGGTCATTTTGTTCAAGGACATGTTGATACAGTTGCTATAATTAAGAAAATTAGCTTTATAGACAAGTCATGGATTTTAAGACTTCAACTATTTAAAAAAAATCTAAACAAATTTTTAGAGGAAAAAGCATCAATTACAATAAATGGCATCTCCTTAACTATTTCAAAAGTTTCTAAAAATTATTTCGATTTAAATATTATCCCTCATACTCTCAAGTTAACAAATTTAAAAAAACTTAAGACAAACGATACTGTAAATGTAGAATTAGATATTTTTGGAAAATATATTTACAAGTATAGTCACTAAAATGTTCAAAAATAAATTTTCACCTATTCCATCTATAATACGAGACGCTAAAAAAGGTAAAATGTTTATCTTAGTTGATGATAAAAATAGAGAAAATGAGGGCGACCTAGTTGTTCCAGGATCTAAATGTAATTCAAAAATAATAAATTTTATGGCTAAACATGGGAGGGGTTTAATTTGTTTAGCACTATCAAAAAGGCAAATTGATAAATTAAAATTACCTTTAATGTCTCAAATTAATAAATCGAGAATGCAAACAGCCTTCACAGTTTCCATTGAAGCAAAAAAGGGTATATCTACTGGAATTTCTGCTTTTGATAGAGCTAAAACAATTAAAGTTGCTATAAATCCCAACTCAAAAAAAAAGGATATTGTTTCTCCAGGACATGTTTTCCCATTAGTTTCTAGAAATGGAGGTGTCTTGGAGAGAGCAGGTCACACAGAAGCTTCTATAGATATATCAAAATTATCAAATCTAAATCCTAGTTCAGTTATCTGTGAAGTTATGAACGAGGATGGCAGAATGGCAAGACTAGATGATCTTATAAAATTTTCAAATAAACATAAAATTAAAATAGCTTCAATTGCAGATTTAATTGCTTATAGATTAAAAAATGAGAGACTTATCTATAAATATTATTCAAAAAATCTCTTTTTAAACAAGAGTCAAAAAATACAATTAGATATTTATAGAAATAAACTTAATAAGCTCGAAAGTTTTGTATTAAAAAAAGGTAAATTTTCTAATAATAAAGCTATACATGTTAGAGTTTTATCGAAAAGAATAAATAGATCAAATTTATTAAAAAATGAAGAAATTAAAAAAAATATTAAAATTCTTTCAAAATATAAAACTTTTATTTTAGTTATTATTAATAATGAAATGATTAAAAGTAAAAAAAAAAGTGAAACTAATCTAACTTTAAGATATTATGGTCTAGGGGCACAAATTATAAAGGATTTTAGGATAAAGAATATGATTTTACTTTCTCGAACAAGAAAAAAAATAATTGGTCTTGAAGGATTTGGATTAAAGATAAAAAAACAAATTATTATAAAATGAAAAGAATATTAATTGTAAAAGCTAATTATTATAATTTGATATCAAATAAATTAGCGAAACAATCAATAAGTTTTTTAAAGTATAAAATGAAAATTAGCGTAATAGAAGTTCCAGGTATTTTTGAAATACCTATTACAATTAGAAAAAATTTAAATAAGTTCGACGGATTTATCGCTTTAGGATGTGTAATTAAAGGACAAACCCCTCATTTTGACTTAATATGCAAGGCAACCTTTAACGCCATAATGTCATTATCTATAACTTATAATAAACCAATTGGAAATGGTATTATTACTGCATTAAACTCAAATCAAGCTCATGAAAGATGTGGCATTAAAAGATCCAGCAAACCAAACAAAGGATTAGAAGCTGCAAAAGCAGTTTTGTCCATTTTAAAAAATGGACCGAAAAAAGCTTAAAAATTCATCTCCAAGAATTAAAATAATTCAAAAAATTTATAATTCTTTAATGAATCAAAATACAGTTATTGAATTTCCAAAAAGCCAATATAAAAAATTTATTAGAGATGTTGTCACTGGAACTTTAGAAAGATCAGATCTGATAGAAGAAACAATTAATAATTTTTTAAAAAGAGATATAGATTTAAAAAAAACTGATAAATTATTAAAAATAATATTATTTGCTGCAGTTTTTGAGCTATTATTCAAACACAATAATCCTAAAAAGGTCATCATAAGTGAATATTTGTTAGCTTCTGAGTACTTTCTAGAAAAAGTTCAAATTGGTTATTTAAATGCAATTTTAGACAAATTAGCTAAAGAATTGAGAAAAGATGAGTAAAATTTACAAAATTAGATTAACTTTAACTTGCGTTTTTAATACTTTTTTGGCATTTATCCGATTATTATAATGACAAACTTTTTAGAACTCCTTTATTTAATATCGTTTACTGGAATACTAGCTGTCGCTTATAGTTATCTTCTCTCTGGTCAAATAATGTCTTCAAGTCCTGGTAATTCTAAAATGCAAGAAATTGCGGAAGCAATACAAATTGGAGCTAAAGCATATTTAAATAGACAGTATAAAACTATAGCAATAGTAGGTGTCATAGTTTTAGCAATTGTAACCTATTTTTTTAGTTACTTGGTTGGTTTGGGATATTTTATTGGAGCTTTTTTATCAGGCGTTGCAGGATATGTTGGTATGCTTATTTCAGTGCAGGCTAATGTAAGAACTGCTGAAGCCTCTAGGCAGAGTTTACAATCTGGTTTAACAATTGCTTTTAAATCTGGTGCAATTACTGGTTTATTAGTTGCTGGTCTAGCTTTATTAGCAATCACAATATATTATATTATATTAATCAATCTTAATGTTGATAATAGAGAAATTATAAACGCTTTAGTCGCTCTTGGATTTGGAGCATCTTTAATCTCAATTTTCGCAAGACTTGGAGGTGGAATTTTTACAAAAGGTGCTGATGTTGGCGCTGATTTAGTTGGAAAAGTTGAAGCTGGAATTCCAGAAGATGATCCGAGAAATCCAGCAGTTATAGCAGACAACGTTGGAGACAATGTAGGAGATTGCGCAGGAATGGCAGCAGACTTGTTTGAAACATATGCAGTAACAATAGTTGCAACAATGGTTCTTGCATCTATATTTTCACCACTTGATTATAATTTAATGATTTACCCATTAGCTATAGGTGGGGCATGTATTATTACATCAATAATAGGGACTTGGTTTGTGAAGTTAGGAAAAAATAAAAATATTATGGGTGCTTTGTACAAAGGATTTACGGTAACAGCAATAACATCTTTATTAATTATGTACCCTGTAACAGAGAAATTAATAGGTTTATCAAAAGAATATACAAATAATGCTGGTGCCAATTTTTCAGGATTAGACCTATATGTTTGTGGAATTGTAGGATTTGTGATCACAGGTTTGTTAATTTGGGTAACTGAATATTATACTGGTACAAACTATAGACCCGTAAAATCAGTAGCAAAATCATCGACTACAGGACATGGTACTAACGTTATACAAGGTTTAGCAATTTCAATGGAAGCTACAGCTATTCCAGCTCTTATAATTGTAGCTGGTATCTTGTATACAAACAGTTTAGCAGGGTTGTATGGTATTGCGATTGCGGTAACTGCAATGCTTGCTTTAACTGGAATGGTTGTTGCTTTAGATGCATATGGTCCAGTTACAGACAATGCTGGTGGTATAGCTGAAATGTCAAAGTTACCAAAAAATGTTAGAAAAACCACTGATGCTCTTGATGCAGTTGGTAATACAACTAAAGCTGTAACAAAAGGATACGCTATAGGATCTGCAGGTCTTGGAGCGCTAGTTCTCTTCGCAGCTTACACAGAAGATATAAAATATTTTTCTAATGTTCGAGACTCTGCTTTAGCGGGAGTTAATGTAACTTTTGACCTATCAAATCCATTTGTTGTAGCTGGTCTATTAATCGGAGGAATGCTGCCTTATCTGTTTGGTTCAATGGGTATGCAAGCAGTAGGTAGGGCTGGCGGTGCAGTGGTAATTGAAGTAAGACGTCAGTTTAAAAAAATTCCTGGTATTATGAAGGGAAAAAGAAAACCTGATTATGGGAAACTGGTCGACTTGTTAACTAAAGCAGCTATAAAAGAAATGATTATTCCGTCTCTACTTCCAGTACTATCTCCAATAATATTATATTTTATTATTTTACAAATTGGTGGGATTGAAGCAGCTTTGTCTTCACTTGGTGCAATGTTATTAGGAGTGATCGTAACCGGTTTGTTTGTTGCTGTTTCGATGACTGCTGGGGGAGGAGCTTGGGATAATGCTAAAAAATATATTGAAGATGGAAATTTTGGAGGAAAAGGATCAGAAGCACATAAATCTGCAGTGACAGGAGATACTGTTGGAGATCCTTATAAAGACACCGCAGGACCAGCCGTCAACCCTATGATAAAAATTACTAATATTGTTGCATTACTGCTTTTAGCAGTAATAGCTCACTAGAATTACTTTTTTTTATACATTTTATCCCTTAAGCTTGTTAAAAACTTTTGAACAAAACTTTTTTGAGATAATTCATTAGATGTTTCCATATCAGAAAAAGCCAGCTTATTAATATCATCTTTTGTAAAAAATCTTTTTTCTTTTAAAATTCCATATTGATCAAATTTAAGGACTAAAATGTTACTATCTTTTAAAATATTTCTTCCTAACTTATGAAATTCTCCTTTAGTAAGAGTCCTTTCTATAAAAATCCATTCATTATCATCGCTTATTGATTTAGAATGAGGATGACCAATTATTTTAATTACATCATTCTTATTTGATATGTCTAATTTTAGAGAATTTGATCGGTTTTCCAGAAATAAAATTCCGTGGTTTTGATACGGTTCTTGTAATTGACACCCGATAAAAAAAATGAAAAAACATAAAACTAAAATAGACTTATAGAATACGATTTTATGATGCATAAGAATGAATTATACAATACACTGCTAACATTATCTAGAAATCTTTTTTTTTACAATAAGATTAATTTAAATGATGCTTTTGAGACTAGAATTTACCTCATGTTCATCCATTTTTCAATTATGATGATGATATTTAAAAAAAAAGGAAAAAAATTCGATCAAAAAGCATATGACGATTTATTTTTTAACATTGAAAATAATTTAAGAGAACTTGGTTTTGGAGATGTTTCTGTTAATAAAAAAATGAAAGATTTGAATAAAATTTTATATGATATTTTACTTAAAATTAATAATTCAGAAAATGATTCTTTTAATATAAACAAAAATCTAATTTTAAAGTATTTCAACCAATTAAATGATGATGAATTTCAAAAATACGTGGTTTTTGAAAGATATTTAAATGATTTTTATAAATTTTGTTTTGAATTACCTCTTGAAAATATGATAAGAGAGGCAATAAATTTTAAAGATTATGGCAGTACCTAAAAGAAAAACTTCAATTTCAAAAAAAAAAATGAGAAGATCTCACCATAAGATTTCTTCGGTAAATATTGTGGAAGATAAAAAGAGTGGTGAATATAGACTTTCACATCATGTTGATCTTAAATCTGGCTATTATAACGGAAAAAAAATCTTAGATATTTAATAAGTGTTTATGGAAAAAAAGATTACTATTGCTATTGATGCAATGGGTGGTGATAACTCACCAAAAAAAACTATTGAAGGTTTATCTTTATTTTTAAAGAAAAATTTTAAAAATAATGATTTTTTTATTAATCTTTACGGAGATAGAGATAAAATAGAATTAGAATTAAACAAATTTTCTATTTCAAAAAAGTTTCTTAAAATAGTTCATTCAAGTTCTGTGATTTCAGATGACGAAACTCCATTGACTGCTGTAAAAAATTCAAAAAACACAAGTATGTGGAATTGTATTAACTCTCAAATAAAGGGTGATGCAGATATAAGTTTATCAGCAGGCAACACGGGTGTTTTGCTTGTTATATCAAGAATGATTTTGAAAATGATGAGTCAATTAAGTAAGCCTGCATTGGCAGGCCTCTGGCCAAATAAAAGTGGAATGAATGTAGTTCTTGACCTTGGAGCGAATATAGATTGCGATGATAAAAATCTTGTTGAGTTCGCAGAACTTGGTTCGGCGTTATATAAATCGCTATACCCTCATGACAAACCTTTAGTATCTTTATTAAATGTAGGATCAGAAGAAATAAAAGGAACTGAAATTTTAAAAAAGGCTTACAAAGAATTAAATAATTTAAGTGATGAAAATAATTTTATATTTAAAGGTTATATAGAAGGAAATAAGATAATGGATGGTAACACAAATGTAATCGTTACTGATGGTTTTACTGGAAATATAGCTTTAAAAACTGCAGAGGGAACAGCGAAATTCATTACTGATAACTTAAAAAAATCACTCACAAAGAATATTTTAACTAAAATTTCATTAATCTTTTCATACTTTGCATTAAAAAAATTTAAAAGTAGATTAGATCCAAGAAAATATAATGGTGCAATTTTTTTAGGTTTGAATGGGCCTGTTGTAAAAAGCCATGGTGGAACAGATGCTATCGGATTTTATCATTCAATAAATTTATGTTATAAAATAGTTAAAGGCAATTTGTTAGAACAAATCCGAAATAATTTGAATCATTTGAATAATGATAAGCGATAACATAACAAAAATTGATTTCTCTAAAAATATAAGTGACAAAACTGGTTTTCCAATCTCGTTCTCAAAGAAAATCGTTGATGATTTGATTATAATTTATAACGAAATGATAAGAGGTAATAATTTAGTTTTAAAAAATATAGGTACATTTAAATTATCAACGAAGAAGCAAAGAATTGGCAGAAATCCAAAGACTAAAGAAGAATTTTTAGTAAGCAAAAGGAAATCTGTTAGATTTTCTGTATCTAAAAATTTATCTAAAATTTTAAACAAAT
>CACPNG010000013.1 GCA_902635225.1 uncultured Pelagibacteraceae bacterium
TTCATAAAATTTCACTCTAAACAGTTAAATAAAGTCTAAATTTTTGATAGATTAATAATCGATGAACAGTTCGATTCGAAATATTCAGCTAGTTGCTGTTATAGTTGTTCTTGTATCAACAATTATTGCTTTCTTTTTGGAAATGAGAGAAATGTACGAAAACAAAGATATTACGTTAGCTGATCTACTTTTAATGTTCATTTATATTGAGGTAATTGGTTTGGTGAGATCTTATTGGGAAACTCAATCAGTAAGAATAACATATCCTTTAATCATAGCTATTACAGCGCTAGCTCGGTTCATAATATTACAAGATAAAGAGAGTGACCCTGCTAACCTTATTTATATTTCTTTAGCTATTTTAATAGTAGCAATTGCTACAGTTATTATAAGATTTAGAAATAGTAAGTACTTGAAAATTGAAAGATCTAAGTCAAGCGAGCTTTAAAACAAGTTAAAGTATTCTTTAATAAACATGCAATTGTCATTGGTCCTACGCCTCCTGGAACAGGGGTTATTGCTTTAACATTATCTTTTAATTCATCAAATTTTACATCACCCACTATTTTTTCTCCTACTTTATTTATACCTACATCTATGACAATCGCGTTTTTTTTTACCCAATCTTTTCTTATTAAATTAGGAACTCCAACAGCTGCTACCAAAATGTCTGCTTTGAGACATTCGTTTTGTAAATCATTTGTTTTTGAATGAACTATAGTTACTGTACAATTTTCTTTTAATAACAATTGAGCCATTGGTTTGCCATTTAAATTAGATCTACCTACTATAACAGCATGTTTGCCTGCTAAATTTGGTTCTATCTTTTTAATCAATAAAAGACATCCTAAAGGTGTGCAAGGAACAATTGAATCATAACCAGATGAAAGATTACCAACATTTATTGGGTTGAAACCATCTACATCTTTGGAAGGACTAATTGCATTAATAATTTTCTCTTTACTTATTTGGCTCGGCAAAGGAAGCTGAACTAAGATTCCAGAAATATCATCGTTTTTATTTAGTTCTTTAATCTTTTCTAAAATATCGTTTTCGCTTACATTTTTTGGGTATCTAATTATTTCAGAGTTGATGCCAACCTCTCTAGCACTTTTTTCTTTATTATTTACGTATATTAAACTGGGTGCAAAATCTCCGATCAAGATAACTGTTAAACTTGGTGTTTTACCCTTTTTATTCTTCAAATGTGAAATTTCTCTTTTAATTTCATTTCTAATAATCTCTGCCTCTTTTTTTCCATCAATAATCATCTTAAAAATAATCCTGGTGCAAACATTTCAAAAACTAAATTTCTAAAAAACATTAATCCTAATATCAGTATCACAGGAGAGATATCTATAGACCCTAGGTTAGGTAAAAATCTTCTTATGAAATTTAAAGGTGGAGCTGTAAGCTTATAAGAAATATCTAAAACGGAATAAACAAATCTATTACTTGTATTTAAAACATTAAAAGCTACTAACCAACTAAATATAACATGTATTATCAGTATCCATATGTAAAGACTTACAACATTATCAAATAATATTAGGACGGATTTCATTAATTTTTCTCCACATAAACTGATGTACTCGGAAATGCAAAAGACGCATTATTTTTTTCTACTATATTTTTTATTTCAAGGGCTAAAAGATCTTTTACTTTCATCCACTCTAGGTATTTTGTAGTTTTAGTAAAACATATTAATTTAATATCGATTGAGCTCGCAGCAAATTGATCAATTTTCACTGACAGCATTGTATTTTCTGATTTTGAAAATAATTCACTATTTTTAATAAAATTTTCTATCTGTTGTTTGATATCAATCAATTGCTTGCTTGTTGTTCTATACTCTAGGCCTATAATCCAATTAATCCTCCTATTAGTAATTAAAGAATTGTTTATTACTGCTTTTTCTGCAAACTGAAAATTTGGGATTGTTGCTAGAGATTTATCAAATCTTCTAACAACTGTAGATCTAAAACCTATTGACTCAACTGTGCCTTCAATAACATCTTCAACGTATATCCAATCTCCAACTTTAAATCTTTTCTCAACTAAAACTAATATACCTGAAATTAAATTTTTAAATAAGTCTTGCGCTCCAAGTGCTACGGCAACACCAAACAGTCCTAGCCCAGCTATAATTGGTCCAATTTTAATTCCCCAAAGTTCTAAAACAGCTGCTAAACCTAAAATTATTATTAAGACCTTTAGAGCTTTGATAATCCAATTAACCAAATCCTTAGAGAGTAAATCACTGACTGATTTTACAACAGTTGAAAAAGGTCCAATAATTTGGTGAAAGGTCCAGAATATAAGAATAGTAATTAAAGAACGATTAATTGTTTCTAAGAAATTTGCAGCTTGAGTTTCAATAGTTAGATAACTAGTAGCTACAAAAAAACCCAATACAATCGGAAAAAACTTAGCTGGCCCTTCCATGGATTTTACAAGAGAATTATCAAAGTTATTTGATGTTTTTGATACGTAATTCTCTAGTCTTTTAATTACGAATTTTGAAAATATCCCTCTTAAAAAAAGAAAAAATAAAAAAATTATTAAAGCAATAATAATTTCTGAAATATTGACTCCTGAAATACCTTTATTCCAAACATCTAAAAATAATTTCTTAAAATTTTGCAGTACTTCCATCTAATTACCAATTTTTATAAGTTCGTCTCCAGCTTCGAAGGTTTCTAAATTTTTCCATCCAGCCTCTTTGAAAACATTTAAAACTTTTTCACTTATACACATAACTCTTGGGCCTGTCATCAGCCCTTTGAGTGAGTACTTTTTCGCTAAATCAATAAAGCTTTCTGCGCTCCTTTTTGAGTAAATAAAAATTATGTCAGGAGGATGATTGTTAATTAAATTTTTCGTATCTGCGTTTAATTCTTTAATTTTTTCTGAAGTATAATTGATGATTTTATCTATTTGAAAACCTTCTTTTTGCAACTCTAGATCTAAGTCTGAGGTAATATTATCTCCACATATATACGCTAAGACTTTTTTTTTATCTAAGTCACCTGAATTAACAATTATATTTTTTAAGGCATTTATCGTGCCGCCAGCTGAAATTGTATTATTATAACCTTGTTGTCTTACAATCTTTTCTGTAATTGCTCCAACGCAGAAACAAAGTTTATTTCTATCAGGTTTTAATAATGTAAGACTTCTTATTGCATTAGCACTTGTAAATATAAATGCATTATATTTCTTAGAGTCAATAGGATCAAGTTCTGCTTTTGAGATTTTTAAAGTAGGCACATGAATAATTTTATGACCTAAAGAAAATAATTTGCCCATTAAATCTTCTGAGTCTATTAATGGCCTTGTCATTAAAATGTTCATTTTTTTTTAAATTTTTCTCCAGCTAGATATAGTAATTTTTCTCCGACACTTTTTCCAATAAAAGAAGCGTCAACCTCTCTTCCTGTAAGTTCGTATTCAAAACTTTCTTGACCACTATCAGAAAAAAGCTGAGCTTTAAGTTTTAAATTATGGTTTTCAATTTCTGCCAGCCCACCTATTGCAGTATCACAATCACCCCCTATTGTTTGAAGCATTTTTCTTTCAGCTATTGCGCACAAACTAGTCGCGCTATCGTTTATTCTTTTTATTAAATTTTTGATTTCATCTTCTTTTCTACATTGTACAGCAATTATTCCCTGCCCCACTGCTGGTAAAATATGTTCGACATTAAAAATAAAGCTGATCTTTTTATCGAGTTTAAGTGATTTTACTCCAGCAGCCGCAAGAATGATTCCATCTAATTTGTTTTCATTGATTTTATTTATTCTAGTGTCAATATTTCCCCGAATATTGATTACAGAAATTTTATTATTAATTTTTTTTAATTGAAGCTCTCTCCTTTTTGAACTTGAACCGATTTTTACGCCTTTTTTTAAATCAGAAATACTTTTAATTTTTTCACTAATTATTACATCTCGGTAATCGTTTCTTTTTAAATATGCTCCTATTAAAAGACCTTCATTTTCATTTGCCTCCATATCTTTTAAAGAATGCACAGCAATATCTATTTCTTTTTTTAATAAGCTTTCTTCAATTTCTTTACAAAATAAATTTTTTCCACCTATTTCTGAGATGTTCTTATTTAAATTCAAATCACCTGATGTTTTTATAGCTTTAAAACTAATATTTTCCTCTTTAAGGTCCTTGTTATTTTTTACTAATAGCTCCTTAACTTTTGTCACATAGGCTAATGAAAGTTTACTGCCTCGAGCTCCAATTGTAATTTTTGTCATTAATTGATTATATATTTGATAGAATTATTTTATACTATTTTAATTTTTTAAAGAGATGACAAAAAAGATTACATTTTTAGGAATTGAAACAAGCTGCGATGAAACTGCAGCAGCTGTAATAAGGGAAAATGATAAGGGCACTGCAGATGTTTTGTCAAATATCGTTTCAAGTCAGATTTCAGAGCATAAAAAATTTGGAGGAGTGGTACCTGAATTAGCAGCTAGAGCGCATTTAGAAAATATTGAATATATAATTAAAGCTGCTTTAGAGGAAAGTAAAGTTTCTTTAGATGAAATAGATGGGATTGCAGCTACTGCAGGTCCAGGCTTAATTGTATGTTTAACAGTTGGTCTAAACATAGGTAAAACGATGGCTGCATTTTCAAATAAGCCATTTGTTGCAGTTAATCATTTAGAAGGTCATGCTCTTAGTCCAGGATTAGAAAATAAAATTCAATTCCCATATTTACTTTTATTAATCTCTGGAGGTCATTCCCAATATTTAATAGTGAAAGATATTAATGAATACGAACAATTAGGAACCACAATTGACGATGCTTTAGGTGAAGCGTTTGATAAAACTGCAAAAATGCTAGATCTAGGATATCCAGGAGGACCGAGTGTTGAGAAATTTGCAAAATTAGGAGACAAAGACTTTTTTGAACTTCCTGAACCAATAATAAATAAAGCAGGATGTAATTTATCATTTGCTGGACTCAAAACTGCAGTTTTAAGACAGGCGAAAAAAATAAATGGTAACGATAAATTAAAATTTAGTCTGGCAGCGTCTTTTCAAAATACGATAAACAAAATTCTTTATAAAAAAACAAAAATTGCAATTGAAATGTTTAAAGAAAAGATTAATACATCGAATATTAATTTAGTTGTAGCTGGAGGTGTGGCTGCTAATATTTCGATAAGAGAAAATTTAAAAAAACTTTCAAACGAAATAGGATTTAAAACTGTTTATCCTAATTTAAAATTTTGTGGTGATAACGCTGCTATGATTGCTTGGGCTGGTATTCAAAGATTTAAAAAAAATTTATTAAATAAAACTGATGTCGAAGCCAAATCTAGATGGCCTTTAGATGAAAATGCTCCCTACATGAAGGGGCCAGGTTTAAAGTTATAATGAATTATTGGTTACTTAAGTCTGAACCCGATGTTTGGTCTATTGAGCAACAAAAAAAAGCTGGAATAAAAGGTGCTGCCTGGGATGGTGTAAG
The DNA here is from genome assembly GCA_902635225.1 of uncultured Pelagibacteraceae bacterium. Taxonomy (GTDB): domain Bacteria; phylum Pseudomonadota; class Alphaproteobacteria; order Pelagibacterales; family Pelagibacteraceae; genus Pelagilacustribacter. The sequence goes on from CACPNG010000013.1 coordinate 5,495, forward strand.
AAATTATCAAGCTGCAAATAATTTGAGAAAAATGAAAAAAGGTGACTTATGTTTTTTCTACCATTCAAATATTGGAAAAGAAATTGTTGGTATAGTTAAAATAATTAAATCAGCGTTTATCGATAAAACTGATAAGGAAAAGAGGTTTGTAGCCGTTCAAGTTAGGTTTGTGAGTAAATTTAAAACGGCTATTTCCTTAGAAAAAATTAAAGAAAACAGGAAAATTTCTCATTTACCGTTGATAAAACAAAGCAGATTGTCAGTAATGCCGATAGATTATAAAAGCTGGAAAATTATTTGTAACATGGGTAAAATATAAAAAAATTTAGGGGTATTTGTGGCTAAAAAGAAAAAAAAGAAAAAATCAAAAATAAAAAAGTCTAGAAAAGTAAATAAGCCTAGAAAAAAAACTAAGAAATCTAGAAAAAGAAAAAAATCCAAAAAAAAAGCCAGAAAAACAAGGAGAATTATTTTTAAATCTCCCACACACTCAAAAGACAGCGAAGGTAATTCAGTTATAAAGGTCTCGGACAGTTGGGCAAATCATGCTTACGTGAACGAATCTAAATATAAAAAGAAATATAAGATGTCCATCAAAGAAAACGATAAATTTTGGGCTAAAGAAGGTAAAAGAATTACTTGGATGAAAAAGTATACCAAAATTAAAGATGTTAAGTACAGCAAAGATGAAGTTAAAATAAAGTGGTATTATGATGGAACTCTAAATGCTTCAGCTAATTGTATAGATAGACATTTAAAGAAAAATCCAAGCAAAACAGCAATCATTTGGGTCGGTGATGATCCCGCTGATACAAAGAAAATTTCTTACAAAGAACTGCACCAAAACGTATGTAGGGCTGCAAATGGTTTAAAAAGTTTAGGTATACAAAAAGGAGATAGAGTTACAATTTATCTGACAATGATCCCTGAATTAGCTTACATAATGTTAGCTTGTGCAAGAATTGGTGCTGTTCACTCAATTATTTTTGGTGGTTTTTCACCTGACTCAATAGCTACTAGGATTACCGATTGCGAGTCCGAATATTTAATAACCGCAGATGAAGGAGTTAGAGGTGGAAAGATAATTCCATTAAAAAAAATTGCTGATGAAGCTTTAGATCAATGTCCCGGTGTAAAAAAATGTGTAGTTGTTGAAAGAACTGGAAATCAAGTTGATTGGAATAATGAAAGAGATGTTTCTTACAAGGATCTAATTTCATCAGTTCCATCAAAATGTGACCCAGAAGAAATGAATGCCGAAGACCCACTATTTATTTTATATACTTCCGGTTCTACTGGAAAACCTAAAGGTGTTCTACACACAACAGGTGGATACATGGTGTATGCTTCTATGACTCATCAGTATATTTTTGACTACAAAGCTAATGATATTTATTGGTGTACGGCCGACATAGGTTGGGTAACAGGTCATAGTTATATTATCTACGGACCTCTCTCTAATGGAGCAACTACTATCATGTTTGAAGGAATACCAAATTATCCAGATAGTTCTAGATGGTGGCAAATAGTGGATAAGTATAAAGTAAATATTTTTTATACTGCTCCAACAGCAATAAGAGCTTTAATGCGAGAGGGAGATAATCCAGTAAAAAAAACAAGTAGAAAAACTCTAAAGTTATTGGGAACTGTTGGAGAGCCCATAAATCCAGAAGCTTGGATGTGGTATTACAAAACAGTTGGGGACTCTAGATGTCCGATTGTTGATACTTGGTGGCAAACAGAAACTGGAGGAATTTTAATTGCGCCACAACCTGGCGCCATAGATTTAAAACCGGGCTCAGCGACTAAACCTTTTTACGGCATTAAACCAGTTTTAGTCGATAAAGATGGCAAAACTATCAAAGGTGAAGGCAAGGGAAGACTTTGTATGGCCGCTTCTTGGCCAGGTCAAATGCGTACAGTTTATGGAGATCATCAAAGATTTATAGATACTTATTTTTCTCAATTTGATGGAAAATATTTCACTGGGGACGGATGCAGAAGAGATAAAGATGGGTATTATTGGATTACAGGAAGAGTAGATGATGTAATTATTGTATCAGGCCATAACCTTGGAACGGCTGAGATTGAAAGTGCATTTGTTGCACATCCTAAAGTAGCTGAGGCTGCTGTGGTTGGATTCCCACATAGTATAAAAGGTAATGGTTTATATTGCTACGTGACTTTAAACGCTGGTGAAAACCCTACCGGAGATTTAGAAAGAGATCTTAAACTTTGGGTTAGAAAACAAATCGGTCCAATAGCTACACCTGATGTCATTCAATTTGCACCTGGCTTACCAAAAACAAGATCCGGAAAAATTATGAGAAGAATTTTAAGAAAAATTGCTGCCAATGAGCCTGATAATTTAGGAGATACAACAACTTTGGCGGATCCTAGTGTAGTAACGTCTCTTGTAGAGAATAGACAAAATAAAGGTTAATTAAATTTTAGATCTTTTGTTAATTTTTTAAACTCGTCTTTCATCAATCCCCATTTTAAATGAATAGAATTTAAAACTATTTTTTTATCAAGTGATTTTAGTTCATCTGCAATGGGCGACCAATAGTATAAAGCTTGACCACTTTCCCTAAAGGGATCATCTAAATGATAGTTTAAAAAATTTACTTTATTTATCCTCTCTAAAAAATTTTTTTTACCCCTGTCGAAAATTTCGTCATTTAAACCATTTTTTTTTTCATTTTCTAAGATATTTAAAAAGATTTCTTTACAATCATTCTCCTTTAAGTTTTTTTCTGAAATAAGATAGGAGAAAACATAAAAAGCACAATCAGCTAAAGCAACTACATAGATATTCCATTTCGCAAGATTAATTGACTTTAAATACCTTTCATCTTCCATCATTGCTATATACTTAACTCCTATTCTTGTTTTCAAGTAACCGTATAAAGTTGTTTGCGCAACATGTGCGGATCTTTCTTGAATGAAATTTTCTAAATCTTGTTTGGATCTTATTCTTTTAAAAAGACCAGATATTTTCCAAATTGGAATTACATATTCCCAAATGTCAATTAGAGTAGTTCTAAGAGTGTTTCGCAATTTATCTAGATTCAATTTCACGTTGTATATAAAAAACCCTTTATTTACTTGTCTTATAGCATTTCATATTGGTTTTGGGGTCCTTTTTTCTCTTTAAATTCAACTCATAATCAGTATGCTCCCCAGCAATAAGAGTACTTTTTACGTAAAAAGTTAAAAAATAAATAGGGGGAAATATGTCAAATAAAGACGCATATTGGAATAAGACCAAAAACCATATGATCGTAACATTGGTTCTTTGGGCTTTCTTCTCATTAGTGATCTTCATGTTTGGTTCTGAACTGAACACGATGTCTTTTCTTGGCTATCCATTAGCATATTACATGACTGCGCAAGGTTCACTTCTTGCCTTTGTGATAATTTTGTTTTGGACTGCAAATAAACAAGAAAAAATCGACGAAGAACATGGTTTCTCAGAAAGAGAGGATGACTAATGTTTAAAGGAGATTTTATACAAAACCTTCCTAAAATATATGGTACCTACACTGGTGGCTTTATAGTGTTCATCATTTTGATGGCATTAGCAGAGCAAGCAGGTGTGTCAGCTAAAAACATCGGAGTGATGTTCGTGGCTTTCACGGTATTGATTTATGCCTTAATTGGTTATTTATCAAGAACCGTTCAAGTAGATGCCTACTATGTTGCAGGAAGACAAGTGCCAACCGTATTTAACGGAATGGCAACAGCAGCTGACTGGATGTCAGGTGCATCATTCGTAGCCTTAGCGGGTGGAGTTTACTTTGGTGGTTATACTTACATGGCCTTCTTAGTAGGTTGGACAGGTGGATACGTACTTGTAGCAACTCTAATGGCTCCGTACCTAAGGAAATTTGGATGTTACACAGTTCCTGATTTTATCGGAACACGATACGGTGGTAATGCAGTAAGAGCTGCATCAGTATTCGTGCTTTTCATAGCATCATTTACTTACGTAACAGCACAAATTAATGCTACGGGAACAATTGCTTCTAGAGCTCTTGGAATTCCGTTTGAAGCAGGTGTATGGGTAGGATTAATAAGTATCCTTATCTGTTCAATGCTTGGTGGAATGAGAGCCGTAACTTGGACACAGGTTGCTCAATACATTGTATTAATCATCGCATACTTAATACCAGTATTCTGGATTAGTTCTAACGTAGGTGGAGGAATTTTCCCTCACTTAATGTTAGGTGATGAAGTTGCAAGACTTGGCGAACTTGAACAACAATTTGGACTAGTTAAAAACAGCGCCGCAGATATGAAAGCAGCTGGGGTACCAGGAGGATTGAAATATATCTCTGGATCTCACTCTGGAGTACCTGAAGGTGGAATGGCTGTCTGGAAATACTTATCGTTAGCGATTTGTATGATGGTAGGAACTGCATCGTTACCTCATATCTTAATGAGATACTTTACTACTCCTACAGTAAGAGCAGCAAGAAAATCAGTAGCTTGGTCGCTATTCTTTATTTTCTTACTTTACTCTTCAGCGCCTATGTTAGCGACATTGTCTAAATTAGCATTGATGGATCCAAATCTACCAACTGGAATTATCGGAAAATCTATTTCTGAAGTTCAGTCGATAGAGTGGGTACAAAGATGGTCTGAAGTTAAGCAAGTATTTATCGCAGACTTCAATGGTGACGGAATACTTCAGTTAAACGAATGGTTCATGAGAGGTGACGTTGTGGTATTAGCTACTCCAGAAGTAGCGGGATTACCGTTCGTAATCTCAGGACTTGTGTTTGCTGGTGGTATGGCTGCTGCCATGTCAACTGCCGATGGATTAGTTCTAGCGATCTCAAATGCGTTATCACACGACATTTACTACAAGATCATTAATCCAAAAGCGGAAACTGCTAAAAGACTATTAGTTGCTCGTGTACTTCTAGTAATAATCGGAGCTGCAGGTGCTTACATAGCCTCTTTCAGGCTAACAAGTATCTTAGGTTCGGTTGCTTGGGCATTCGACTTTGCAATGTCAGGTTTATTCTTCCCACTTGTACTTGGTGTATGGTGGAAGAGAGCTACTAGAGAAGGTGCGATCGCCGGCATCATAGCAGGAATTGTATCAGGAACAGTTTACTTAACGTGGGTGTTCCCGAAATTCTCAGTTCCAATATGGGGCGGTGTAAATACTCCATTCTTAGGTATTGACCACTTAAGATTTGGATTAATTGGAGCACCAATTTGTTTAGTTGTAATGGTGGTAGTCAGTTTAATGACTAAAGAGCCAAGCCCAGCTACACAAAAATTGGTAGATGATACAAGAATACCAACTGGTAAGGCTATTCTTGGTAAGCAACACTAATTAACAATTATTTAAAATTAAAAGGGGCGATTTATTCGCCCCTTTTTTTTTACCTAAATCATGGTAATTTAAAAATATGATACCAACTTGGGCAATAGTTTTAGATTATACGCTCGGAACAATAATGTGGACTTTAATTGGTCGTGCATTCATGAATATTTTTCAAAAAGAGGATTCTACATTTTTTTTCATGAGAATATTTGTTAAAACCACGAACCCTATAATTAATTTATTTAAATTCATTACTCCAAGTTTCTTATTTGGACCTTTCATAGCCTTATACGTTGCATGGTTTTTTTATTTATTCAGATTTTACGCCATGCCTTATATTCTTGGTTATGATGTTTGGGGAATGCTAGCATTTCCTTTAGAGAGCGATTTTTCAAGACAATTATATCAACTGTTCAATTAATCTTATTTTTTTGACAAAATTTTAGATTAAAATATAAATGTAGAATGAGTAGTCTAATCAAAATTTCACCGTCTATTTTATCAGCTGATTTTAGTAAATTGGGGGCAGAAGTTATTTCTTTGGAAAAAGCAGGTGCTGATTATATACACATTGATGTAATGGATGGACATTTTGTACCAAATCTCACTATTGGCCCAGAAGTAATTAAAAAACTGAGACCTCTAACAAAAAAAGTATTCGATGTTCATTTAATGATTTCTCCAGTAGATAATTTTATTAAAGACTACGCTAATGCAGGAGCGGATATCATTACCTTTCACCCTGAAGCTACTAAAGACACTTCTAAAACTATAGAGCTAATAAAAAAAGAAAACAAAAAAGTTGGGATTTCTCTTAAACCAAAATCAAGTATTGATTTAATAAAAGATCATCTAGGTGAAATTGATCTAGTGTTAATAATGAGTGTTGAACCTGGATTTGGAGGGCAAAAGTTCATGCCGGAAGTATTAGAAAAAACAAAACAGCTTAAAGAAATAATAAAGTCGAAAGAGTTTAATATAGACATTGAAATAGATGGAGGGATTAATTTTGAAAATTGTTCTTTAGCAAAACAAGCTGGAGCAAATATTCTTGTTTCAGGATCAACTATTTTTAAAGAGAACAAAGGCGATTTAAAAAAAAATATAGAAATTCTTAGAAAAAATTAATAGATGTTTGGCTTAAAAGGTGCCTATTTTTATTTAGTTGCAATTCAAATAACTTTTATTAAATTTTTTAAAAAAATTTATTTCCTATCTAATCATTATCACAAGTCTCTAACATCAAAAATTCCAACTCAAGTTTATTTCAGCCCAAATCCATTTTTACTATCTCTAATTTCTCCCTATAAAAAAAAATCATTTAAAATTAATGAAATAAATGTCAATGATTTTTGGATTGAAAGTAAGGATAAGAATATTTACGATCATCATAATTTTTTATGGTTAAGTTTAATTGATAGAAAAGTAGATGGTAAAAGTATACAAAAAATTATTTATCTATGGATGTTTAAATATTCAAAATTTAAACGAAAAGTTTGGGAAAACTCTACTTTAAGCAATAGAATAATTAGTTGGATACTTAATATTGATATAATCATTAACAATGGAACATTTGAATTTAAAAAAAATTTTTTTCAAAATATAGTTTTGCAGTGTAATCATTTAAAAAAAAATATAAGATTTGAGAAAAATCCTATCAAAAAAATTGAGGCATTATCTGCACTAATATTATCAGGAATAATTTTTAAAGAATATGAAGAAAACTATAATTTTGGTATTAAAGCTTTAGAAAAATTTGTTGATTCATATTTTGATGATGATGGTTTCCCATTAACTAGAAGTCCTAATGACCTTATATTCTTTACTAAATATTTTTTATTATGTCATGAAAACATAAAAGATGCTCAACAGTATATGCCTGAATTTCTTGATGAAATTATTCAAAAAAATTTAATGTGTATAAAATTTTTTAAAGCTCCAAATAATCAGACTCCACTTTTCAATGGAGCCTCTGAAAAAATGCTCAATCATTATGAAAAATATCTTGAGAATTTTAAAGTAAGCAAAAAAAGTAAAAAGGAAATAATTGGAGGTATATTTCATGCAAAATCTAAGCAACAAGTACTGTACTTTGATATTGGTGGACCTCCTGGCAAAAATTTCTCAAAAAACTATCAATCAGGCCCTCTCTCTTTTGAGTATTTTTTAGATGGAATTAAAATAATTACTAATTGTGGATTTGGAGTTAATATTTCGCCTAAAGCAGAACTTATTAGTCGATTAACTGCTAGTCAATCTACATTAACTATAAATGATACTAGTATAACGAAATTTGAGAGGAATAAACTAATCAACAGAGTTTTTGGAAATTCAATTAAAAACACTTTTAAAACAAGTGATTTAGAATTTAAAACTGACAAAAATTTAATTGGTTGTTCTGCATCTCACAATGGATACGAAAAAAACTTTAATTGTATTCATAAAAGAGAAGTTTATCTTGATCAAAATAATAATAAGTTAAGTGGTGTTGATCATATTTTTAAAAAGAGAGATGGAATTCCAATAAGATATGTAATAAGATTTCATTTAAATCCTGAACTATCTGCTGTAAAAACAATTAGTGGGAATAGCGCTTTGATACAAATATCAAAGAACAAGTCACTTATTTTTACAATTAAAGATGAAAATCTCGAATTGGAGAAGAGTATTTATTTAGGAGGAAAAAAAATATTAGAAAATACTTGTATAACTATTTCTGGTAATCTAGTTAATAAAGATAAGTTTTTTAATTGGGAAATTAAGAAAAAAATTTAGTAATGAATTTAAAAATTAAAAGTGCCTTAGTTTCTGTATTTGATAAAGAAAATATTATCTCCTTATTAAAATGTTTGAAGAAACATAATATCAAAATTATTAGTTCTGGAGGAACTTACAAGGCTATAAAAAAGCTTGGGTACGATTGTATTGAGTTGTCTTATTATACTGGATTTAAAGAAATGCTGGATGGGAGAGTCAAAACTCTTCATCCAAAAATTCATGCTGGGATTTTACATGACAGAAAAAACAAAACTCACAAAAGTGAAATGTCTAAGCAAAAATTTCCTTCGATAGATTTGATTGTTGTTAATTTTTATCCGTTTCAAAAAGTAGTTACTGAGACTAACAATCCAAATAAAATTGTTGAAAATATAGATATTGGTGGGCCAACAATGGTTCGTGCTGCGGCAAAAAATTTTAAGAATGTAACAATAATTACGAACAAAAATGATTATTCTTCGCTGATAAAAGAATTAGAAAAAAACAAAGGAGCAACTTCTTTAAAATATAGAGAGATCATGTCCTCTAAAGCATTCGGTTTGACTGCATACTATGATGCTATGATTGCAAATTGGTTTAACAATAAATTGAACATTCAATTTCCAGAAAGAAAAACTATCTTCGGACGAAAACTAAAAAAGTTAAGATATGGTGAAAATCCACATCAAGAGAGCTCTATTTATATTAACGATTATGAAGACAAAAAACTTGGATTCACTCAAATTCACGGCAAAGAATTGAGTTACAATAATTTTAACGATATGTTTGCTTCATTGGATATTCTTGAGTCCATTAAAGGAAAAGCTGGCACGGTAATTATAAAACATGCAAATCCTTGTGGCGTTTCGGAACATAAAAATCCTATAGACTCATTTAAAAATGCATATGCATGTGATCCGATTAGTGCTTTTGGCGGAGTTATTGCGTGCAATTATAAAATTAGTAAAAATATTGCGCTAGAAATAAATAAGAATTTTCTTGAAGTTATACTTGCTAAGAGTTTTGACAAAGAGTCTTTAAAAATATTAAAAAAGAAAAAAAACTTGAGAATAATAGATATATCGAAATTCAAGCCTAAAAATGTTTCTACATTTAAAATTTTTGATGGATCCTTCTTAGTACAGGATAAAAACAAAATAGTCCTTGATAGAAAAAAAATTAAATGTGTCACGAAACTAAAACCTAGTAAGAAAGAGCTAGCAGAAATAGAATTTGCTTTTAATGTAAGCAAATATGTAAAATCTAACGCAATCGTTTTGTGTAGTAATTTTTCAACAATCGGTATTGGAGCAGGCCAACCTAGTAGGCTCGATAGCTGTAAATTAGCTATACAAAAAGCAAAACAATTTCAATCAGGAAAGATTAAAAATTCTGTTGCTGCTTCAGACGCCTTTTTCCCATTTGCAGATGGTATACAAGCTCTAATAAAAGCAGGTATAAAAATAATAATACAGCCCGGAGGATCTATTAGAGATCAGGAAGTAATAAATGTTGCTAATAAAGCAAAGATTAAAATGCTATTTACAGGTTTAAGACACTTCAATCATTGATTAATTTTATCAATTTTAGAAGCTAAAATAAAATCACTTTCGGCAAGACCTTTTATTGCATGTGTAAAAATTTTTACCTTGCAATAGCCCCAACCGAATTTGATATCAGGATGATGGTTCTCTGTCTCCGCAATTTCACCTACTTTGTTAACAAACTTCTGACTTTCTCTGAAATTTTTAAATTTAAATTCTTTAATTAAATAAAAGTTTTCCTCTTCGCCTTTTTTAACTTCCCAATCATCAACTTTTTTTAGGTATTTATGTATTTCACTTTTATCAAATGGAGGAATATTACCATCACATGCAACACATTTTTTTTTTGAAAGATCAGACATTATAAAAATTTTTTTAACCAGTTAATACATTCTTTCGGTTTCTCCTCTTGTAAATAATGGCCACAATCGAGACCTTCACCGATTGGTTTTGAAACGCTATAATTTTCCCATACATTTAAAACATCACCCCAGACTTTTCCGGTATCGCTTTTGTTGCCCCATAATACTAAAAGAGGGCAACTAATCTTATTCTTTTTTTCATAATCAATGTTATCCATATCTAAATCGCAGGAAGGAGATGCTCTGTAGTCTTCACAAGACCCCCTAATAGTTTTATAATTAAAACATTTGACATATTCATCAAAAGTTTCTTTACAAAAATCTAAGCTCGCCCCTCTTTTTGATAGTTTTTTTTTCATATAATAGTCAGCTGGAATCGAAGATAGCATTTTTTCAGGAAGATCATAGGGTTGCATCATTAAAAGCCAATGCCATTTAGATATTGACCATCCTTTTTTTTGAACAGTCCAAATATGTCGATTTGGCATAATATCAAATACTGCTAATTTTTTTATTTTATCAGAAGCATCTAAAGCCATCCTATGTGCTGTTCTTGCCCCTCGATCATGACCAACTAAGCTAAACTTGTCATAACCAAGAATTTTCATTAAATTTATTTGATCATTTGCCATTGCTCTAAAAGAATAATTCATATGATTTTTTCCACCATCCTCAGGGCCTACGCTTTCTCCGTATCCCCTTAGATCTGCAGCAACAATATAAAAGTTATTTTTTAATTCATCGGCTATCTTATGCCATGTTATATGAGACATAGGGTTTCCATGTAATAACAATAATGGTTCTCCCGAACCACCATGCCTAAAGGTAATTTCTGCTTTTCCATAACCTTGGTTTTTAATAGTAATTTTTTCTTTTTTAAAATTTGAAAACATAATATGGAGCGGGCAAAGGGACTTGAACCCTCGACCTTCTCGTTGGCAACGAGACGCTCTACCACTGAGCTATACCCGCTTGTTAATCATTATTGAAAGTATTAGCTTTTTTCTAATTAAGCAATAGACAAAATTTGCAAATAATGTCACTACCAGTAATGTAAAATTTTTAATATATTAATCTTATGAAATCATTTCCTAAAGTTATTCCAGTTTTTCCTCTAAGTGGGGTAATCTATTTTCCAAAGACTAATCTACCTTTAAATATTTTTGAGCAGCGTTATTTAGATCTTGTCAATGACACTTACAAAAATAATAAGCTTATGGGAATGGTTCAATCTCAAAAAAATAAAAATCAAGTTTATAAAATTGGCTGCTTAGGTAGAATTAGTGACCTTAAAAAAAGCGAGGATGGGAGAATATTAATTAATCTCACTGGAATTACTAGATTTAGAATTATAGAAGAAATAGAAAATAAAAAATTGTATAGAGAATTTAAAGTTGATTATAAAAGCTTTGAACAAGACCTTAAAGAGTCTCCGGGTGATTTAGACACGGAAGATCTTATGAATAAAGCTAAAACATTTTTTAGAAAAAATGGATTATTATTAAACTGGAAGGAATTTGAGAAATTAGATAAAGCTCAAAAAATAAATACTCTTTCGATGATTTCTCCAGTGACGAATGAAGAAAAACAAAAACTTTTAGAAGCTATCACGATAAAAGATAAAGTAAATACTTTGGAGAATATTATAAGTTTTTATTTACATGAAGTAAATTTTAACAATCAAACTGTTCAGTAAAGCTAATTAGCAGATTTATTCATTGAGTCGAAAAAGTCAGAATTATTTTTTGTGTTCTTTAATTTAGAAATTAAAAACTCTATTCCATCCATAGTTCCCATAGGACTAATAATTCTTCTCAAGACATTCATTTTAGACAGCTCGTCTTTCGCAAATAATAGTTCTTCCCTTCTTGTCCCTGATCTAGTGATATCGAGAGCTGGATAAATTCTTTTATCTGCAACTTTTCTATCAAGAATTAATTCAGAATTACCTGTTCCTTTAAATTCTTCAAAGATAACTTCATCCATTCTACTTCCAGTATCAATCAAGGCTGTTGAAATAATTGTAAGGGATCCGCCCTCTTCCACGTTTCTTGCTGCACCGAAGAATCTTTTGGGCCTTTGAAGAGCGTTAGCATCAACACCACCAGTTAAAACTTTACCCGAACTTGGTATAACAGCGTTGTATGCTCTACCTAGCCTTGTAATTGAATCTAATAAAATAACTACATCTTTTTTGTGCTCAACTAATCGTTTTGCTTTTTCAATAACCATCTCTGCAACGGCAACGTGCCTAGATGCTGGCTCGTCAAAAGTAGAGGCTACAACTTCACCCTTAACAGACCTTTGCATATCAGTTACTTCTTCAGGTCTTTCATCAATTAACAACACCATTAAATAACACTCCGGATGATTAGCTGTAATTGATTGAGCGATATTCTGAAGGATTATTGTTTTGCCAGCTCTTGGTGGTGAAACTATTAAAGATCGTTGTCCTTTTCCTATGGGGCTTACAAGATCAATAAGTCTAGCTGTGTTGTCTGGCTTTTTTTCAATTTTTGCTGTTTCAACTTCCAATTTAATTCTTTCGTTTGGATATAAAGGAGTTAAATTATCAAAAGCAATTTTATTTTTTCCTTTATCGGTGTCATCAAAATTTATTTTATTTACTTTTAAGAGAGCGAAATATCTTTCAGCGTCCTTTGGTCCTCTAATCTCTCCTTCAACTGAGTCGCCCGTTCTTAAACCAAACCTTCTGATCTGGCTAGGGCTTACATAAATATCATCAGGTCCAGGTAGATAATTTGACTCAATCGCCCTTAAAAAACCAAAACCGTCTTGTAAAACTTCTAAAACACCAATGGCTGTTATTTGTTCGTTTTTTTCAGCTAATTTTTTTAGAATAGCAAATAAAATTTCTTGTTTTCTCAAGGTACTTGGATTTTCTATTCCTAGCTTTTCAGCTTCATTTATAAGCTCTGCAGGATTTTTTTGCTTTAGTTCTTGTAAATTCATGTGATTGTTAATTTAAGAGAAGTATCAAAAATATATGTCTTTTTAGAAGAATTTCAACCCCTAATTATAAAGGTTTAAAAATAACTACAAAAATTACTACAATTAGTATTATTGTTGGTATTTCGTTATAAATCCTGAAAAATTTTGAAGTTTTTTGGTTATTGTCTAAGGCAAAATCATTTAAATATTTTCCTAATGTAAAGTGATAGTAGGTAAGGATAACAACTGCAGCAGTTTTTATTTGCATCCATAACTCTGAAAAGACAACAAAACCAAGACTATGTATCAACAGAATGCCAAAAAACCATGAAAGTAACATTGCTGGCATCATTATGTAATTGTAGAGTTTTCTTTCCATTGTTTTAAAAACTGTTTTTTGAGAGGCGTGATCTGCTTCTGAATGATAAACAAATATTCTTGGTAGATAAAGAAGTCCAGCCATCCAAGAAATTACAGCAATAAGATGTAATGATTTAAAAAGAAGGTATAAGTTCATTCTATAAATATTTGCTTACTAATTTTTCAAATAGTTTAATGTGTTCTGAATTATCATTTAAACAAGGAATTAAATCGAAATTTTCACCGCCTTTTTCAATAAAACTCTCTCTTCCTTGAATATTTATTTCTTCTAATGTTTCAACACAATCAGAGGCAAAACCAGGAGTAATCACTAATAAGTTTTTTATTCCTTCTCCTGGTAATTTTTCTAAAGTTTTATCAGTATAAGGTGTTAGCCATTCTTGTGGTCCGAATCTTGATTGGAAAGTCGTCTGGATCTCAACTTTGTTAAACTTTTCTTTCATAAGCCTGGTTGTTTTGTGACAATAACAATGATATGGATCACCTTTATCAAAATAATTTTTGGGAATTCCATGATAAGAGGAAATTATTAAGTCAGGTTTCCAATCAATTTCGTTAATTTTTCTTTCAATACTATTGATCAAAGCATCAATGTATAAAGGGTCGCTTTCATAATGTGGTATTATCTGGAGGCTCGGCTGCCATCTCATCTTCATTAATGATCTATAAACTTCATCACAAACAGTGGCGGTTGTTGCTGCTGCGTATTGAGGATAAAGAGGTAATACTATTATATTTTCGCAACCCCTTTCTTTCATCATGCTTAGTTTAGATTTAATGCTTGGGTTCCCGTATCTCATTGCAAAATCTACTAAAACATTTTTATTTCCTATTCTTTTGTCCAATTTTTGAGATTGTTGCTTTGTAAAATAAAGTAATGGAGATTCATTGCTCTCTGTTCTCCAAATTTGTTTATATGCGTGAGCAGTTTTGGAAGGTCGAAAAGTGAGAATAAATAAGTTTAAAATAATTTGCCAAATTATTGGGTTCACTTCTATAACCCTTCTATCTGATAAAAACTCTTTTAAATATTTTCTGATATCCCACCAACCAGTTGAATCTGGTGTTCCAAGATTAATAATTAAAACACCAGTTTTTCCAAATCTTACATCAGGGTGATTTCTATCCATCGAAGTTCCTATAAAATTTTACTAATTTGCTTACTTTATCAGGATCTGTTTCAGGAAGTAAACCATGACCGAGGTTGAAAACGTAAGGTATATCCTTAAAAGTTTGAATGTATTTAGTCGCTCCTTCAATGATATCTTCATCAGTTTTTAATAGTATGTTGGGGTTTAGACCTCCTTGAACTACTACATTTTTTAATTTTTCTCTTGCCCATAAAGGATTAATTTCTGGGTCTAAATTAATTCCATCAGGTCTCACGATATTATTAAAATCCTCATATTTTTCTTTTATACCTTTAGGAAAACATATGATGGGTGTTTTTTGCTTTTTACAAAAATTTGTAATTTTTGTGTTAGGTGTAAAACAATAGTCATTTAAATATTCATTTGGGATTAGACCTGCCCAAGAATCAAAAACTTGTATCACATCTGCCCCAGCATTAATTTGATTTTTTATATGAATGCACAAAAAATTTACTAAAACTTCTATTATTTGATCTACTAATTTTTTTTTATTATAAAATTCCCCTAAATCTATATTATTTTTATTCTCTTTAATGTTCAACATATAAACTATAAGAGTCCATGGTGACCCAATAAAAGAAATAAGCGATTTTTTTTTATCTAATTTTCTTCTTGTAATATCAATTGCCTTATAGATTGGACTAAGTTTTTTTGAAAAATCTTTTTTTTTATTTCTTAAAAATTCCTTCAAGTTAAAATTACTTAGCTTAGGTCCAAAACCTTTTGTGAATTTTACACCTTGTCCAAGTGCATATGGAACCATTAAAATATCAGAAAAAATAATTGCAGAGTCTAGATCGAACCTTTTGATTGGTTGTAATGTAATTTTTGAACTTAGTTCGCTGTTTAAACACAATTTTATAAAATTTTGATTTTTAGACCTAATTTTTTGAAATTCTGGAAGATATCTACCTGCTTGTCTCATAAACCATATAGATTTACAATTAATTTTATTTAGTAAGATTTTATTAAGATTACTCATAATATATAAAAGTATTTTTTAAGTATTGCTTTAGGGATAGGGCTTGTTTAATGGTCATATATCTATTTATACATTTTTTATACAAAGAAAGATTAATAACTTTTGCCAAAAAATGCTGTTTTGTTGACTTTATTAACCTTATAAACATTAGTAAAACAACATTATTAACATCTAACAAAATGTTAAAATATTGTTAATTAATGTTAATTTTTTTTGATCTAATAAATTAAATAGTGAACAAATTAGCTTATTAATTATTTATTAACACACATATGAACCAAAAATACAATGTATATCTTGTGTCTGATTCTACAGGAGAAACCCTAGACAGGATATTTCTTTCCCTAAAATCCCAATTTTCAAATTTTGACTATGAAAAAAAAGAGTTTGCTTTCGTTAGAACTGAACAACAGATAGACAAAATAATTAAAGAGTGCATAGAATTAGATAACTCATTAATTTTATATACAATAGTAGAAACTAAATTGGCAAAGTACATTGCAAATCAAAGTGAAAAAAATAATGTTCCATGTTTTGGTATTCTAGGAAATCTTATTCTGAGTTTTTCGAAATTACTTAACCAAAAAGCAATACATAAACCTAGCGCGCAGCATGTATTAGACGATGATTATTATAAAAGAATAGAAGCAATTCAATTTACCATGTCACATGATGATGGAAAAAAAGTAGATGATATAAGTGATGCAGATGTAATTCTGCTAGGTGTTAGCAGAACTAGTAAAACACCTACTTCTATCTATTTAGCTAATAGGGGTTATAAAACTATAAATATACCTTTAGTATTAGACCAAAAAATACCTCCAAACTTAAATTCCAAAACAAAAGCATGCATTATTGGTCTCGTAGCTGACCCTGAAAGACTAGCTGATATTAGACGAAATAGAGTTGCAATCATGAATGAACACAAGATTAAAGACTACACTAATTTAGACTTTATCAAAAAAGAGGTAAATGACTCAAAAAATCTTTTTAAAAAAAACAACTGGCCAATAATAGATGTAACAAGAAGGTCTGTCGAAGAAACAGCTGCGTCTATTTTAAAAATAATAGAAATAAAAAAACATACATGAAATTAATTTTGGCATCAAAAAGCGGCGTCAGAAAAAAGATTTTAGATGACAACAATATTGACTCTGACGTGATTGTTTCAAACGTAGATGAAGATGAGGTAAAAGCCTCTCTCATCAGCGAGGGCGCAGATCCGTTGATAATTTCCAAAAATTTAGCAGAAATTAAATCTATAAAAGTAAGTAATAAAAATCCAGATAGAATGGTTTTGGGGGCTGATAGTGTAATCTCTTTAAACAATAAACTGATTAACAAACCAAAAAATAGAGACGAAGCATTTAATATTTTGAAAAAGTTGAATAATTCTAAACACTATCTCATAAGCTCCGTTTGCATCTCTAAGAATGGAGCAATGATTTGGAATCATTCAGACTCTTCCGAGTTAAAAATGAAAAATTTAACTGATAAACAGATCTTAGATTATCTCAGTAAAATCAAAACTGAAACCCTGCTAGCTTATGGGGTTTATCAAGTTGAGGCTGAAGGCTTGAGATTATTTGAGTATATAAAAGGCGACCAAAACTCAATTATGGGTTTGCCTATCAAAGACATTATCAACTATATTAATAAATATAAAAAATGACAAAAAAATACGGGATAATTGGTAACCCAATAAAACATTCTTTATCACCCATTCTACACAATTACTGGTTTGATAAGTACAAAATAGATGCAAATTATTCAATAATAGAAACCGAAAACAATGATTTACCAAATCTTATAAATAGAATTAAAAACAAAGATTTGATCGGTGTTAACATAACACTCCCTTATAAACAAAAAATTGTTCCACATATTGATATTCTTGTCAATGATGCTGAAATTACAAGTTCAGTTAATACAGTTTATTTAGATGATAAAGGAACGATTGTTGGTGAGAATACGGACGTATTTGGGTTGCAAGCAGCTTATTTAAAAGAGGTAGATAATATTAATAGAAAAAACGCTTTAGTTATAGGAGCAGGAGGAGTTTCACCATCAGTAATATTATCTCTTGAGAAATCTGGAGTGAAGAATATTTCTATAGTAAACCGCACAGAAGAAAAGTGTATTTTCCTAAAAAAAAAATTTAAATACCTAAATATTATAAACTGGCTAACTTTAAAAAAAGAATTAAAGAATTATGATATAATTATAAATGCAACAAGTTTAGGTCTTAAAAATGGACAAGATTTTGATTTTAATTTTGAACAAGTGAAAAATAGTTCAATTTATATTGACACAATTTATAATCCTTTGGAGACTAAAACTTTAAAATATTTGAGAGAAAAGAATATTAGAGCTTTTAATGGTCTTGAAATGTTTATTTATCAAGGACAAAAAGCTTTTTATTTATGGACAAAGGTTAATCCAGAAATTGATCAAAAACTAATCGAACTTTTATTGTCTAAATTAAAATAATGATGAAGGTTGGCATTACCGGCTCTTTAGCCTCAGGAAAAACAACAGCTAGTAAAATTTTATCAGTAGGCAGAGGACCTCTTTTTAGCGCTGATGCAGTCGTTAAAAAATTATATTCTAAAAATAGTTTTAAAAAAATTATTATAAAAAAACTCAATTTAAAAAACTCATCAAATATTAAAAAATCACTAAGAGAAAAAATTAAGGAGGATAGATTAAACATTCAAAAACTTGAAAAAATTATTCATCCTTTAGTAAGAAAAGAGATGTACAAATTTA
>CACPNG010000014.1 GCA_902635225.1 uncultured Pelagibacteraceae bacterium
TTCATACTGATCCTCATTCATGTAAAAAGGAGTTCCGTCTACTTCTCCCAATTTTACATCACTATTGCCTACTTGATATTCTTTAGCTGGAAAACACATAGGAGCGCTACCATCGCAGCATCCGCCTGATTGATGAAATAAAAGATCGTCTCCGTGAACTTCTTTAATTTCGTTAAGTAATTTTTTTGCTGATAATGTGAATGATACTTTCATTTGTATATTTCGGCCCATGATCAAGAATCATGGGCCATTATATATTATTGGTTAAAAGAAGCCTAATTTTTTCTCACTGTAAGACACGTGTAAGTTCTTCACTTGTCTATAATGATTTAGCATCATTTTGTGAGTTTCTCTTCCAATACCTGATTGTTTATAACCACCAAATGCAGCATGAGCTGGATATGCGTGGTAACAGTTTGTCCAAACTCTACCAGCTTCTATACCTCTACCCATTCTGTATGCAATGTTTCCATCTCTAGTCCAAACGCCAGCTCCTAATCCATAAAGAGTATCATTAGCTATTTCTAATGCTTCTTTTTCATCTTTAAAAGTTGTAACTGATACAACTGGTCCAAAGATCTCTTCTTGGAATATTCGCATATTGTTTTTTCCTTCGAATATTGTTGGTTGGATATAGTTACCTTTTTCAAGACCACTATTGATCTTAGCTTCACTTCCACCACATAGAACTTTGGCACCTTCTTTTTTACCTAAGTCTAAATAAGACTTAATTTTTTCCATTTGTTCTAATGAGGCCTGAGCTCCAATCATTGTTTCCATCTTCAAAGGATTATCTTGTTTTACAGCTTTTGTTCTTGCAATCGCTTTATCCATGAATTTGTCATAGATAGATTTCTGAATTAAAGCTCTACTTGGACAAGTGCAAACTTCTCCTTGGTTAAGCGTAAACATAGCAAAACCCTCTAAACATTTGTCAAAGAAGTCGTCATCTTTAGCCATTACATCTTCAAAGAAAATGTTTGGCGATTTACCACCTAATTCCAAAGTAATTGGTATTAAGTTTTGAGATGCATACTGCATAATCAAACGTCCAGTAGTGGTTTCACCTGTAAAAGCAATCTTCTTAATTCTTTTTGAAGAAGCTAAAGGTTTACCTGCTTCAAGACCATATCCACTTACAACATTAACAACACCTGCTGGTAATAGATCTCCAATTAACTCCATTAGCAACATTATTGATGCTGGAGTTTGTTCAGCTGGTTTTAATACTACACAGTTTCCTGCTGCCAATGCTGGAGCTAGTTTCCATGTAGCCATTAATAACGGGAAGTTCCATGGTATTATCTGACCAACTACACCTAATGGCTCAGGTATGTGGTAAGAATATTCACTGTTGCTTATTTCTGCAACTGAACCTTCCTCTGCTCTAATTACTCCTGCAAAGTATCTCCAATGATCAATTACCAAAGGTAAGTCTGCTGCCATACATTCTCTGATTGGCTTTCCATTGTCTAAACATTCTGCAGTCGCTAAAACGTTAAGATTTTTCTCTATTACATCAGCAATCTTCAAAAGAATATTTGATCTCTCTGTGATTGATGTTTTTCCCCATGCAGGAAATGCTGCGTGAGCTGCGTCTAAAGCAAAATCAACGTCTTTCTCGTTCGATCGTGGCACCTTACAGATAACTTCATTAGTGATAGGAGTAGTATTATCGAAATACTTTCCTGATTTAGGCTCTACAAATTTTCCGTTAATGTAGTTTCCATACTTAGCTTTAAATGGAAATTTAACCTTCAAATGAGAGGTATCTAAAGATGAAGACACTTTCGAGCTTGATGCTTGTTGTGTACTCATTTTTCCCCCTTTTGTTTATTCTTAATTAAAACCAATCTGAACTTAATTGTACACATGTATTTTTGACCCAAATTTTTTAGACACTAAATGTAGGATTAGACAATTTGGAGTTGAGATTTCATGAGAAACGGGAGATTTAACTAAAACCTCCCGTTGAAATGATGGTAGAAGAATTATTCTTCCTCTTTTTTATCGCTAATTTTTTCGTTTGCTGCAGGATTGCCTTCTAGCTCTTTACTAATCGCTGAAGCTTCGTCTCTAATAATTTTTTCTATTTCCGCTGCAACGTTTGGATTTTTTTGAAGGTAAATTTTAGCATTTTCTCTACCTTGACCTATTTTTTCACCCTTATACGCATACCAGGCTCCAGATTTTTCAACCACTCCAGCTTTGGTACCAAGATCAATTAATTCACCTAATTTACTTATTCCTTTTCCATACATAAGGTCAAACTCAACAACTTTAAATGGCGGTGCAACTTTATTCTTAATCACTTTTACTCTAGTTGAGTTACCTATAATTTGATCTTTTTCTTTAATTGCCCCTATTCTTCTTATGTCCATTCTTACTGATGAATAAAACTTAAGAGCATTACCACCTGATGTAGTTTCTGGATTACCGAACATAACGCCAATTTTCATTCTTATTTGATTAATAAATATTACCATTGTATTTGATTTAGAAACTGAACCAGTAATTTTTCTTAATGCTTGACTCATTAATCTAGATTGTAGACCCACATGGTGATCTCCCATTTCTCCCTCTAACTCAGCTTTTGGAGTTAATGCTGCAACTGAATCCACCACTAAAACTGAAATTGATCCAGACTTTATTAATGTGTCAGTTATCTCTAAAGCCTGCTCTCCTGTGTCTGGCTGCGAGATTAGTAATTCCTCAGTTTTTACACCTAGTTTCTTTGCATAAACTGGATCCATAGCATGCTCCGCATCAACAAATGCACATATTCCACCAGCTTTTTGAGCTTCAGCCACTACTTGTAAAGCTAAAGTAGTTTTACCTGATGACTCTGGCCCATAAATTTCAATAATTCTTCCTTTTGGTAGGCCTCCAATACCAAGAGCTAAGTCTAAACTTAAAGATCCAGTCGAAATGGCCTCTACATCTAACGCTTGTTGTTGTCCAAGCCTCATTACTGAGCCTTTTCCAAAATTTTGATCTATTTGGCTAATTGCAGCCTCTAAAGACTTGTTTTTTTCCTTTAATTCTTGTTGTTTTTTATTATCGGTTTTCACCACTTTTAAGTTATTTTTTGTCATATTTTATCCTTTTTATTATTCGAATCATTAATATAAATGTACACATTTTGTTCTTTTTTTCAAGTTCTTAATAATAGGCCTCTATTTAATAGATTTTTGGGAGAGAGTGCCTATCTGCTTAGCAAGCTCAAACTGTGAAACTACGAAGTCTCTTTGGGCTTTAGAGTAAGCTATTTGGGCTTCTAAAAGAAGACTTCTAGATTGAATGACTTCTAATGTTGTGCGTGTGTTACCTGAGTCATATTCAAGTGTAATACCTTCATTAGCTATTTCTGCAGCTTTCAACTGTGCTCTTGTGGCGTCTAATACGCTTTTTGAAGATTTGTAATTTGACCAAGAGTTTGAGGTTTCTGATAAGACTTTGTTTTGTGTGTCTTTTAAAAGTAGTTGAGAACGTTGTTTTTCTAATGAAGATTTTTTTATAGATGAAATATTTTCTCCACCTTTAATTATAGGCCAGGTAATGGTTGCCTTAATTGTTTCATCGTCTTTTTCATCTATTGTAGAGCTAAAATCTTTGTTTTCAGATTTTGAAACTTGGATTGAAGCTTTTGGAGAAAGTCTAGCTCTTTCAATATTTAACTTTTTTACTGAAATTTCATAATCTAATTTAGAAATTAAAAGATCTAAATTTCTGAGGCTTGATAACTCTATGGAGCTATTTAAGGTACTTGGTAAATTAATCAAAACTTTTCGATTTAAATTTTCAAAGCTTGGTGCTTTTTCTCCTATAATTCTCTCAAAATTAGTTACTGAAGAAAGTAGCTCTGTTTTTGCCTTAATTAAATTTGCATTAGCTCCAGCCAAGGATGACTCTGATTGAGCTAAATCGGTTAAAGTAATCTCTCCTTTTTGTAATCTTGCATTATCAAATTCAACTTGTCTTTCAAATAAATTCACATTAGAAAAATTAAATTTTTCATTATTGGATTTAAAGATATAATCAAAATAAGCAAAAGCAGTTTCAAAAATTATTTGTTGCTCTTTTTGTTTCAATTTTAAAGATGCTTTTTGGGTCTCCAATTCAGATTTTTTGAAGGTATTTAATCCTTTAAAACCAGAAAAAATTACTTGCTCTAAGGATATATTTTTATTTTCGGTGTCTGAATTTGAGTCTGCTAAACTTGCCCCACTTTGATTAGTTCTATTGGTTGAGGTGGTACTTGTTTGATCTCCAGAGATTGTAATACTTGGTAAGAACTCGCTTCTTGATATTTTCTTATCTTGTTTGGCTAATTCTAAGTTTTTTCTTTCTGCATTCAGTTCTAGATTATTATTAATTGCTTTTTTTAGATAAAACTTAAAATTTTCACTTGCATCAAGTTTTGTAAAATGTAGCGTGAAGAAAAATATAATGATAATTATTCTCATTTAATAAATTTTCATACTTTTTAATCGATGTTTTTTGTCTATATTAATTACAAGATCTGAGTTTTCTTTAAAATTTTTCAACATATGTTTTGTCAATCTTTCATAATACATAATGAAATTTTTTATCTCGATATCGTTCATTGTTTTTTTTCCTTTAGATGTTGCTCTTAATTTATTTTCTTGTAAAAGTCTCCATTTATAAACATGGTCGAAATTAGGTACTTTTAAAAATATTTTTAGATCGATTAATTTAAATATATTTTTATAGGTAGTTTTTAGTTCTTTATTAACCCAACTTCTCCAAATTTTTTTTTTGTCTTTTTCTTTTTCTAATATATTTATTGGAACAATTAAATCTTTATTTTTTTGTGGTGTTGCTGCAACACACCAACCTTCAAAAATGACTATGTCTGGTTGATAAGTTATTTTTTGCCATTTTTTTTTAGGAACTCTATCATCAATAGATTTATCGAATTTTGGAATATATAAAATATTTTTTGTTAAATTTTTTAATTGATTAAGACAATAAAAAAGTAATTTAGTATCATGGGTTCCGGGCACTCCTCTTGTTAAAAAAAGAGGATTTACTTTTTTTGACATTATTTTTCTTTCATGAAGTGTTTTATAAAAGTCATCAATAGAAAATATGACCGTACTAAGTTCAAATCTCTCTTTTAAAATAATTTTTAAGATACTGGAGATGGTTGACTTTCCTGAGCCCTGACCCCCAGTTAATCCCACTATTATTGTTTTGTTATTTTTAATTCTATGATCATAAATCTTTTTACTTATTGGTAAAAAAAATTTATTTAATTGGCCTAATTTATCTCTAAAAGGTTCTGATAAAATTTCTTGTGACTGTATAAATTGAAGATACTTCTTTTTAACTTTATTATTAAGTTTCAACTTTTTAGGGTGCATCTTAATTTTTATCTAGTGGATGGTTTTTTCCGTCATTGACCTTGACGTCTTCGATTTCAAACGTGTCAATATCATCTATACAACCTAGGTTAAAACCTGTCATTGATGGATTAGATCTCGGGTTATGATGAGTATAAATTCCGCAAACGGAACAAAAGTAATGTTTTGCAACTTTTGTGTGAAATTTATATAGAGATAATTTATCTTCTCCCTTAACAACTTTGAAATCTTCATTCTTAACCATAGACATGATTGCGCCTTTTCTTTTGCAAATTGAGCAATTGCATCTCAAAATTTTGTCTAATTTATCGATATTAATCTCAGCTTCAAATTGACCACAATGACATTTTAGTTTTTTCATAAAATTTTAGTAGATTAACAATGACACTACCTATGTTTGTTAATATCCACAATAGTTCAAAATCACATACAAATGTTCACCTTTTGATTCTATTTTGATTCTCCTTGAGACTCTAATTACAACTTTTTAGTGTGTTATCTCTTCAGTGCCTTCTAAATTTTCTTGACTATTAAATAGCTCTTTTTGTTTTTCTCTAAAAGATACAATAAAAATTATGATATTAAATATTACAATTAAAATCGATAACAAATAAAAATTTGTCCCGAAGCTAAGATCTAAAAATGAAAAAATTATAATTAATATTAGTGATCTAAAAAATACTTGAAATTTGAAAACTGCAATTATAGAAAATGAGTGTATTAAAAGTTTCAAAAATGACATTTTCGATGGTCCAAAATATCTAGTACCTCTCTCGGATTCTATCTCGTTAAAATGTTCTAAGTTCTTTTTTACTGATCCAGAGTAACTGCTCCATAAACTAGCTTGGGTAGAAAGTTTTCTTACATCTTCTTTAATTAAACAACTATAATTTCCAAAATTAATTTTCTTTCCTGTAAATACTAACGTGATCAGCTTATGCATGTAATATAAAAATTGAAAAAATGGTCCCTCAGATCTTTTAATTCTTTTTGCTACAACAGATTTATTGGGATCTTCTAAAATTTTATTTATTAATTTTTTTAATTCTACAGGTCTATCTTCTCCATCACTATCCATTAATATTAAATAATCAAAATCCTTATTTTTAATGACGTACCTTATTCCAAAAGCATTACATCTAGCATGTCCTTTATTCTCTCTCATATTCAAAATTTGAATGGACTTAATAAAGGATGGTTTTAATAATTTTGGTTGTTTTATTGTTGAAGAGTCATTTATAATGAGACATTCTATATCGAATTTTTTTAGTTCTTTAATATTTTTATTAATCTCAACAATAAGTTTTTCTAAAGACTCCCAATCGTTAAAGACCGGTATTAAAATTATAATTTTTTTCATTTTTTACCGATCATACAATAACCTACTGGTTTAATAGTTCCAAAAACACCTGGACATATTTTTTTTAATATATTTGGATTCCCAGTATAAATTACCCCTTGATTATCTTTGATTTCCATTATTTTTTTACCCAAATCATTAATCCAAACTGGTCTAGATTTTAAATGATAGGATAAATTTCCTGCAGACCACTCATCACCAATAACAATTTTGATTTCATTCACAAAGTTATCATCCCACTTATTTTGAACAAGTCTTGATATCTCTCGTCCTGGATAATCAGTTCGCTTTGTTTCATCTATTAATGAGACACTTAAATAAAGAGTGGGAGATGTAATAAATAAAAATATAAAAATAGCAAGAAACCTTTTTAAATTTTTTAAATTTATATATTTTTTGAAATACTCAATGAAGAAAACTCCAAAAAATAAATAAAACGGAGTCATCCACATAGTTCTAATTTTTGCACCTGTAAAAAAGGATGTAAAAAAAATTAATATAATAGGTAAAAAAGTGATAGTGAATAAAAAAATTATTTTTTGATTTTTAAATTTATGAAATTTTACTTTTTTTAATAAAACAAAAATCATGATTAAGAAAGGTAGCAAAATAATTAATTGGTCAAATAAAAAAATTATTGGATTAATTAAGTTGCTAATTAATTCAGTGTTACCTAAACTGGATCGCTTTAATCCATAAGTAATGGTAGAAAAATTATTTTTGTACAACCAAATAAAATGAGGGGTTAAAATAAATAAAGAAACAATTAATGAAAAAAAATAATTATTTATCTGATTTTTATATTTTTTAAGATTAAATAGTAAATACAAAAAAAGGGAAAATAAAATATAGGCAAATAAATATTTTGATAAGAAACCTAGTGCAGAACTAATTCCAAATAAAAACCAAAATATTTTATTCTTTGTTTGTAAGCTTTTCCAAAAAAAATAAACTGTCATTGCCCAAAAAGGTAATTGGCTCACATTTACATTAAACTCTGGAGTTGTAAAATTGTAGAAAAATATCCCTTCTAAAGCTAGTAAAGATATTAACGCTAATGTTTTGTTCTCAAATATCTCGTTTGAAAATTTCCAAACATAGATGAAAGCGACTATTACAAAAAGCTGGCTTAAAAAATAATATGCCCAATCATTTGATCCAAAAATAAAAAAAAATAATTCTACCGCAAAAGCGCTAAAGGGCGGGTGCTTATCAAAACCCCAATCTAAATTACTTCCCCATGCAAGAGCCTCAATGGTATCTAAAGGTAAATTAATATTTGAAAAAGTAGGAACCAATGTCCACAGGGTTAAATGACTGAGCAAAAATAAATAATAGATTTTAAGTATGTTTTTTTTGACTATCATATACAGAAACTAATACAATTTATAAGCTATTGACACGACTAAAATCAAATTTATACTCCCCAAAATTCGAAAAATGGTAAAATCTATTAGTAAAAAAAAATATATTCCCAGTAGTAAGGAAAAGTACATGTGTGCAAAACACAAAAAATTTTTCACTGACGAACTATTAAATTGGAAAAAAGAAATCATTAAAGCGAACAACCTGGGAAATCTTCTTAATTCCAGTGATGATAACGTTTCATCTGCAGATATTGTAGATCAAGCTTCTTCATTAACAGATAAATCCGTTGAAATGAAAGCTTTAAATCGAAGTAGAAAATTGATTTTAAAAATCAACTCTGCTTTACAAAGACTTAAAGAGGGAACATATGGTTTTTGCGAAGAAACTGGTGAGCCGATAGGCCTTAAAAGGTTAATGGCACGGCCGGTAGCTACACTTTCAATAGAAGCTCAAGAAAGACATGAACGAGACGAGAAAATATTTATTGATGATTAGACCTCTGGTATTGTCTCATTTTTTTTAAGTAAATCGAACCCTTTTTTAACAGCTTCTCTTGATGAGATTTTTTTATACCATCTTGTCAAATGTTTAAATTTTTTGAGTCCAATATCATGCCATTCGTGTCTAGCAATCCAAGGAAAAGTGGCAATATCAGCAATTGTATAAATATCCCCTGCAAGATAATCTGAAGAACCTAGTCTTTCATCTAACTCTTTATAAATTCTCTCTGATATTTTAAAGTATCTATCCTCTCCAAATTTACTTTTTCCTGGATTATAGTGATGAAACTGATGGTGTTGGCCTAGCATTGGGCCCACGTAAGCCATTTGACCCATTAACCACTGATTTATTTTTGTTCTAAAGTCTTTATCATAAAACTTTCCACTTTTTTCAGCAAGATAAATTAAAATAGCACCGGACTCAAAAAGACTTTGATTATTTTCATGATCAATTATGACAGGAGTTTTTCTGAAAGGGCTGAGTTTAACAAATTCAGGTTTGAACTGTTCGTCTTTATTAATATTTACTTTTGTTACTTTGTACTCAAAGTTAATCTCCTCAAGCATTATAGAAATTTTTTTACCGTTTGGGGTATTAGCGGTAAGAAGTTCTATCATTTTTTTCCAAGCCTCTCTTGAATAGTTTTAGAGGATGTCGTAAATTCAAATCTGTATTTTTCATTAGGTCTTGCTCTTTTAAAACATTCTACAGAGGCTAAAGCCACTTCGTGAAATCCTGATAATATTAATTTAAGTTTTCCGGGATATGAGCAGATGTCTCCAGCAGCAAATATACCTTTTTTATTTGTTTCGAAATTCTCTGGATTTACCTCAATAGTTTTTTTATCCATATTTAGTCCCCACTCAGCGATTGGACCTAGTTTCATAATTAAGCCAAAAAATCCAAGTATTACATCAGTTTGAATTTTTTCTATTTTTCCATCATCAAACTTAATAGTTATAGACTTTAACTCTTTTGTGTTGTCTAAAGACTCAATCTGACAAGGAGTTTTAATTAAAACTTTTCCTTCTTTTTCCAATTTTTTTAATTGTGATAGAGTATGTTGTGCTCCTCTAAACTCATTTCTTCTGTGTATTAATGATATTTTAGAAAATTTTGAAAGCTCTAAAGCCCAATCTAGAGCTGAGTCTCCTCCACCAAATATTGCAATTTTTTTATTTTTAAAATTTTCTTTATTTTTAACAGAATAAAATACTGATCTTCCTTCAAGTTTCTCTGCGTCTTTTAAAGAAATTTTTCTAGGTTCAAACGATCCTACTCCGCCTGCTATCATAATATTAGGCGCGATAAATTCTTTTTTGTTATTTGTTTTTACAACCCAGTTTTCTTTTTCTTGATGAACTTCATCTACTCTCTCATTTAAAAACATTTCAGTTTTAAATGGTTTAATTTGTTCAAGAAGCCTTGAAGTCAATTGTTCACCTGTGCATTCTGGAACAGCTGGAATATCATAAATAGGTTTATCAGGGTAAAGTTCAATGCACTGTCCACCGGCTTTGTCCAGATTATCAATTACTACTGCTTTTAGACCTTTGATACCTAACTGATGAACTGCGAATAAGCCTACGGGACCTGCGCCGATAATTATAACATCTGTTTTTTTCATTACGTTTGTTTAGCTGGTGTCGTTACCTCTAAACCATCTAATTCTTCGTTGACTATTATTTGACAACTAAGTCTACTATTTTTTTTTGGTTCAAATGCCATATCAATCATATCAATTTCAGCATCCTCTGCTTTAGGAATCTTATCAAACCATTTATCATCGACATAAACATGACATGTAGCACAGGCCATAGATCCTCCACAATCAGCATCAATACCAGGTATCTCTTTTTGTATTGCGCCTTCCATTACTGACAAGCCGCTTTCAACTTCAATAGTTTTTGAAGTTCCTTGGTAATCTTTATAAGTTATTTTAGGCATCGTTTAATAATATGCCAAATAAATTGAGATAATAACTACCCAAAAAAAAGCATAATAAAGAATGTAACCCTTCACAGTAAAAGGCATTTTCTTTAATCTTCTTTTTCCTTTTCCTTTATAAGGTTTTGAAATTTCCATAATGAGTTTTTATCAAAAAAAAAGGGCAAGTATGTGAGACATACCCGCCCTTTTCAATTTATTATCTATTATCTAGATGATAATCTTGTGTTTTGCATTGCTGCTGCCCAGATAACTAGACCAAAAGCGATCTTGTTAACAAAGTCAGCTAAGTTATAAATAACGTTTAAAGCATTTGCATCAACACCACCAGTTAGGTAACCGAAAATATATCCTAAAGGATAAATCGCCCAACCGATTGTTACGATTATTCTCATTGCACTGAAAGCAGTAGCCATAGCTTTGTTACCAGCTTTAGCTGCCATTGTTCCAGCTTCACCTGAGAATATTTCAAACAAGATGTAAATCCATCCAGCCATTCCAATTACGAAACCTACAAATGGTTGAATATAACCAGCTTCACCTAAGTATCCACCGATTAACATTACTAATGAACCAATTAATAGCTTCCAGAATATAGAAGTTGGCACCTTTCTAACAGCTGCCAAGATTAGATAGAATTCGATCATTTGAAGTGGCACTGTGATTAACCAGTCGATATATCTGTATACCGTTGGTGAGTCACCTGTACTTACCCAAACTTCTCTCATATACATGTAGTGAACGAATGCAACACCAGTTACAAGTCCAGCTACTGTTAAAGATGTTCTCCATGATGCCGCAACAGTTCCTCTTTCTGCAAAGAAAAACACAGTTGTAGCAATCATTCCCATTGAAACAAGCCAGAATGAAATACCTACGAAATCATTCGTTTGTAACAATGCAGTCGCTGCGTTAGCAGAGCTAGTAATACCTAAAAAGGCAACAGCTGCTAAAGCAAAAAGACCTAATTTTCTCATGAAAACCTCCCTCGTTTGTTTAGTTTTCGTTTAGTTTATATATAAACTACTCGGACGAGTGATTAATAAGCTCACCACCGAATAATATGATCGGAACCATAGTAAAAAAAAAAGTTACAGTGAAGTGTTTTTTTCATCAAAAAACCGCATATTTATTGGTTTTTTTATTTTTTTTTGGGGATATTTGTGAAATAATCCTTAAAATTAAAGAATCCTGGAGGGTTTAAATTGACTCAAAAATATAAAGAGATTTATCAAAAATCTATAGTTAATAGAGAAGATTTTTGGAAAGAAATTTCAAATAATATATTTTGGTACAAAAAACCAACTAAAATTTTAAATTCTGACAACCCTCCATTTTATAAATGGTTTGAAGATGGGATAACAAATACATGTTATAACGCATTAGATCTTCATGTAGATCAGGGTAAAGGTGAAAAGCTCGCTATTATCTATGATAGCCCAATCACTGGTTCAAAAGAAAAAATAACTTACAGTAAACTTAAAGAAAAAGTCGCTTTATTTGCCGGAGCTTTAAAAAAACAAGGTGTAAGCAAAGGAGACAGGGTTATAATCTATATGCCGATGATCCCAGAGGCAGTAGTGGCTATGCTTGCCTGTGGTAGAATTGGTGCAGTCCACTCAGTTGTATTCGGGGGCTTTGCTGCAAACGAACTAGCAAGCAGGATTGATGACTCTAAAGCTAAAATTCTTGTCACTGCCTCATGTGGCTATGAACCTGGACGAACTGTTCATTACAAACCTTTAGTTAATAAAGCATTGGAACTGGCAAATCATAAAATTAAAAAATGTATAATTTTTCAAAGAGAAAAAGATAAAGCAGAGTTAAATCCTGCGATTGATATTACTTGGGACGATGCTCACAAAGATGTAAAACCTGCAGACTGTGAAAAAATGAACGCAAATGATTACGCTTATATACTTTATACTTCTGGTACCACAGGTCTACCTAAAGGAATAGTTCGTGATATTGGCGGACATATAGTTGCGCTAAAGTGGACAATGAAAAATATTTATAATATTAAACCAGAGGATGTGTGGTGGTCAGCAAGCGATATTGGATGGATAGTTGGACACTCTTACATAGTTTATGGCCCATTATTTTATGGTTGTACTACCGTTCTGTTTGAAGGAAAACCAGTGGGAACTCCTGATGCAGGAGTTTTTTGGAGAGTAATTTCAGAACACAAAGTAAAATCTCTTTTTACTGCACCAACAGCAATAAGAGCTATAAAAAAAGAAGATCCTAATGGAGAATTTTTTAAAAAGTATGATTTAAGCAAATTTGATAAACTATTTCTTGCTGGAGAGAGAGCCGACCCTGATACAATAAAATGGTTTGAGAAACTTTCCAACTCACCTGTCATAGATCATTGGTGGCAAACTGAGACAAGTTGGGCAATCACATCAAGTTGCACAGGAATTGAAAATTTTCCTGTTAAATATGGATCTGCGTTTAAACCAGTGCCAGGTTATGATCTTAAAGTTTTAAATTCTGAAGGTAAAGAAGTAGGCCCGGGTAAAATGGGAGATATTGTTGTAAAGCTACCTCTTCCTCCAGGAACTTTTCCAACTCTTTGGGGAGCGGATAAAAGATATAAGGAAAATTATATGACCACTTACCCTGGATATTATCAAACCTATGATGCGGGACACATTGATGAAGATGGTTATGTTTGGATCATGTCTAGAACGGACGACATAATTAATGTTGCGGGTCATAGATTATCAACTGGAGCAATTGAAGAGGTTTTGGCAGAACACGCAAATGTTGCGGAGTGTGCAGTAATAGGAATAGCAGATAAACTTAAAGGTCAAATACCTATTGGTCTGCTAGCTCTTAAAGCAGGGGTAACCAAAGATAAAAAAGAAATTGTAAGTGAATGTGTAAAAATGGTTAGAGAAAAAGTTGGACCTGTTGCAGCATTCAAAATAGCAATTGTAGTCAAGAGATTACCTAAAACTAGATCAGGAAAAGTGCTGAGAGGAACAGTTAGAAAAATTGCAGATAATGAACCTTATAAAATGCCAGCAACTATAGATGACCCTGCTATTTTAGATGAAATTAAACAAGACTTGAAAGACAATAATATTTTAAAACTTTAAAGGTTGCCCTTTAGACTTAGCTAAGATTTTTCCTTCGGACATAACTAAAATACCGTTTACGATTGTTCCTACGGGAAAACCCTTTACTTTATAGTTGTGAAAAGGAGTCCATCCACATTTACTAGCGATCATTTCATTTTTAATAGTAACTTCTTTATTCATATCAACTATGGTTAAATCCGCGTCAAAACCTTCTTTTATAAAACCTTTATTCTTAATCCCAAAAATTTTACATGGGTTTTCACACATCAAATTTATTAGCTGGTTTAATGAAAGTTTTCCATTGTTTACATGATCAATCATGACTGGGAAAATTGTTTGAACACCTGGCATACCTGAAGGAGTATTCGGGTATTCTTTCTCTTTATTAATCTTTAAATGCGGAGCATGATCCGACCCAAGAACATCTACAACATTATTTTTTATAGCAACCCATAGACGATCGTAATGATCTTTTGATCTTAAAGGTGGATTCATTTGAGCATAAGTGCCTAATTTGTCGTAACAATCTGGAGCATATAATGTCAAATGTTGAGGTGTTGTCTCGAAAGTAACATTTTTTTTATGCATGGCTAAAAAATCTACTTCTTCTTTTGTGGTCACGTGAAGTACATGAATTCTTTTGTCATATCTTTCAGCAATTTTAACTACCCTTCGGGTTGAAGATATTGCGCACTCGACGTTTCTCCAGTCTGGATGTGAGTGTACATCTCCTTGTCTAATAAATTTTTTCCTTAATTTTATAATATCTTCATCTTCAGAGTGTATCGAAACTATTCTGTCACTACTTGAAATCACTTTTTCAATATCTGCCTCTTTATCAACTAATAAGTTTCCAGTAGATGAACCTGCGAAAAGTTTTACTCCACAACAACCTTCTACATTTTTAAGTTGCGCAAGTTGCTTTGTATTTTGTGGAGTTGCTCCAAAATAAAATGCGTAATTACTATGCATCCTATTTTTTGCAGCTTTTAATTTTTTTTCAAACTCTACTAAATTTGCTGTTGGTGGGTTAGTGTTAGGCATCTCAAATAAAGAAGTAACGCCACCAAGAACTGCAGCTCGACTTCCACTTTCTAAATCTTCTGAATCAGTAGATCCAGGTTCTCTAAAATGTACTTGGGTGTCTATAATTCCCGGTAAAACTACCTTGCCAGATGCTTCGTAAACTTTGGAATTATTTTCTTTTATATTTCCTATCTTTTTAATTTTATTTTCATATAAACCAATGTCAGATTTTATCAATTTACCATCGATATAACAGGAACCATTTTTAATAATGAGACTATAATTTTCAGACATATTTTTTATATATAATATATTGTATAAGTAACAATTATGAAAAAAGATCAAGTTGTAATTTTAGAGAAAAGAGGCGTAATCTTAGTAAGTGGAGAAGATGCAAAAGACTTTCTCCAAAATATAATTACTAATGACATAAATAAAGTTTCTAATAAAAACTCTATTTTCTCAGCCTTATTGACTCCTCAAGGCAAATATTTGAATGAATTTTTTATAATTCAGAATAATAAAGGATATTTATTAGACTGTAGCGAGAACTCTACAAGTGATCTAATAAAAGATTTATCAAAATATAAGTTAAGATCAAAAGTTGAAATTGAGGACTTTTCTTCTGAATTCGTTATTGGAGTAATTAACAATTCAAAATTCAAAGAATTAAAGGAGGAATTAAAATCAAATGAAAATACTATTACTTACAGAGATACTCCTATTTTTTTAGATACAAGAAATGAAAAGTTAGGAGCAAGAATAATTTCAAATCTTGAAAAACTTTACTTAACAATTAAAAAATTAAGTCTCAATATTACCGATAATAAAGAATATTATTCTCTTGCTCACAAATTAGGAGTACCTGAAAAAGGATTGATAAATTTAAAAGATCAATTATTTGGTTTAGAAGCAAATTTTGAGACGCTTCAGGCCATAGATTTTAAAAAAGGATGTTTTGTGGGGCAAGAAAATACTGCGAGGATGAAATTAAAAAATAAACTTAGAAGAAGATTGTTGCCCATATCATCTTCTGAAGAACTAAATATTGGTGATGAAATTACTTTTAACAATATTAAAATAGGAAAAATAATTATTAATCAGCCTTACCCCTTCGGATTAATTAAAATTATCGAACCTAATCTTGAAGATTTTAAAAATGAAATATTATTAGCTAACAATAAAAAGTGTAAAATTTTAGAGAACGTTAAGTAACCTAGATAAAGATGCTAATATCCCATATCCGCTCAATTCAATAAAAGCTATAACTAAAATTATAAATATAATTCTTTTGTGTTTTCTAAGATAATCAATCATAAATCCTTTTTTTGGTGCGGTCGGAGAGACTCGAACTCTCACGGGAAACCCACACGCCCCTCAAGCGTGCCTGTCTACCAATTTCAGCACGACCGCTGTAATAATGCGACAATAAATGAATGACAATTTAATCTCAAGTTGGTAAATTGGAATTAGTATGTCTGTACAACAACAAAAATTGAGCCCTACACAGGAGATTTATAAGAAAATCTCAAAATTCGTTCCTGAAGCTGAATGGAAAATTCATGCTCCATTAATTGAGAGAATTAATAAAATAAAAAAAGAGAAAAATGCAATTATACTTGCTCATAATTATCAAACTCCAGAAATTTATCATGGTGTAGCAGATATATCTGCCGACTCATTAGCACTAGCGATTGAGGCTTCTAAAACAAAAGCTGAAAAAATTGTAATGTGTGGGGTACACTTTATGGCAGAAACAGCAAAATTAATGTGTCCAGAGAAAAAAGTTTTTCTTCCTGACATGCAAGCAGGTTGCTCTTTATCTAGTTCTATTACAGGTGAAGATGTAAAATTACTAAAACAAAAATTTCCAGGCGTTCCTGTTGTCTCTTACGTAAATACTTCTGCAGACGTTAAAGCAGAGACTGATGTTTGCTGTACTTCAGCTAACGCAGTAAAAGTAGTTGAGTCTTTAAATGTAGATAAAGTAATTTTTCTACCTGACCAATATTTAGCAGACTACGTAGCAAAAAATACTAAGGTCAAAATAATTTCTTGGAAAGGAACTTGTATAGTACATGAACAGTTTACAGGAAAAGAAATTGAAGAAATTAAATACGAAAATCCCGGAATTAAAATAATAGCTCATCCTGAATGTCCGCCAGATGTAATTGCTGCTTCTGATTTTGCAGGATCAACGTCTGGAATGATTGATTATGTAAAAAGTAAGCAACCTAAAAAAGTTATGTTAGTTACCGAATGTTCAATGAGTGACAACGTAGAAGCTGATAATCCGAACGTATCTTTTATCAAACCATGTAATTTATGTCCTTATATGAAAAAAATTAATTTAAAAAAAATATTAGATTGTTTAGAAAATGAAACTAACGAAATAATTTTAGATAGTAAAACTATAGAGGCCGCGAGAAAGTCTGTAATCAGAATGACCGAGATCGGTCGTTAGATAAGTGCAAGTATTAAATCAATTTTATATAAAATCAGTTGTAAGAAAGGCTTTAGAAGAAGACCTGAATCCTAGAGGTGATATCACTACAAACATAGTAAATTCAAAAAATAAATTTATTAAAGCAAGAATAATAGCT
>CACPNG010000015.1 GCA_902635225.1 uncultured Pelagibacteraceae bacterium
AGATAATGGCATGACTATAAAAGGGGCAAAAAAAATTTTAAGTTTAAATAAAAAACTTGACTATAATGAATTACATGGTTTAAGTGCAGATTATTATAAGAAGAATATAAAAGACAAAAGTAAAATTATTTTAGATAAGATTAAAAAACTAAAAAAAACATATGGCAAAAAAAACACACATTAAAGTGAGACTTGTTCCTGAAGCTAATCCTGATAGTAAATTTATTTATTATGCAAAAAAACCAACCAAGGGAGAAAAGGCAAAGGATAAGCTCAAGCTAAAAAAATACAACCCAAATACAAGAAAGCATGAAATTTTTATAGAAAAAAAACTACCGCCTCATAGCAAATAATTATTTTTTCTTAAAATTTCTAAATTCATACTCTATAAAAGCTTTAATCATAGATATCCAAATTGTTTTAGTAATTTTTGGATCTACTTTTTTTAATATTGATTTTTTTCTAATATTTTTGATTATGACTGAAATTCTTTTTTTATCTATAATATCTTTCTTATATTTTTTATTTTTTAAAACTTGATTTACTAATTTTTCTCTTTTTTTAATTAAATTTAAAAAATGATTGTCAAGTTTATCAAGCTCTTTCCTAATCTTTAAAATATTTTTATTAATCATAGCGACATTATTCAATTTTTTATTTATGAATATATATATATATTAGAATTAATGTACTCACACGACAAAAAATTTTATAATTTGTTTGGATATTGGCTCACTGGAACATTAATACTTGTCTTTACTACTATAATAGTTGGAGGTTTAACAAGACTAACTGACTCCGGTTTATCGATAACAGAATGGGAATTGTTTAAAGGAATTTTACCTCCATTAAATGATGAAACCTGGGATATTTATTTCAGTTTGTATAAGGAAATACCTCAATATAAAATTTTAAATCCAAATATGTCTCTTCAAGAATTTAAAGTAATTTTTTATTGGGAATATTTTCACAGAGTTTTGGGTAGGATTATAGGAATTTTTTTTCTTTTTCCATTAATATACTTTCATATTAAACAAAAAATCCATAAAAATTACTTGCTGCCATGTTATACGATTCTATTTTTGATATTAATTCAAGGAATAATAGGTTGGTACATGGTTAAAAGTGGCCTAGTAAATGATGTAACTGTAAGTCACTATAGATTATCTCTACATTTAACTGTTGCAATTATTATAATCTCAATAATTTTCTGGTTACTATTAAACTTAAAAAATAATACTAATTTAAAGTTTTTTACACTAACAAAATCAAATTCTCCTTTTTTGATATTAATTTTGTTTATTTTTTTTCAAATAATAATAGGAGCTTTTGTGTCAGGACTTGATGCAGGAAAGATTTATCAAACTTGGCCACTAATGGGTTATACTTATTTACCAAATGATTTGATTTTAACAGATTTGAAAAATTTAATTGATTTTGAAAATCACTCGTTAATACAGTTCTATCATAGAAATTTAGCATATTTTCTTACATTATATATTTTAGCCATAACTTTGTATATTTTTAAGTTTAGTATAGTAAAGTTATACAAATCAATTTCTTTAATTTTATTTTTTTTAATAATTCAAATTACATTAGGTATATTTACTCTAACAAGCGGATTAAATATATATCTGGCCTCAGGTCATCAAATTACTAGCGTACTTTTAGTTTTTACCGCTATTAATCTTTATTATTCCTACATTAAATAAATTGACTTTATTTATTATTCTTTGTATTTATCGCCCATTATTATGACGCCCTTTATTAAAAAGAAAGAAATTAAAAAAAATTGGTATTTAATAAATGCTGAAAACGCTGTTGTAGGCAGGTTAGCAGCTTTTATTTCGAAAGTTTTAAGAGGAAAAAATAAATCTACTTTTAATCCTCATATGGATAATGGAGATTTTGTGGTAGTTACTAATATCGATAAGATCAAATTTACAGGTAAAAAATTTAAGGAAAAAAAATACTATAGGCATACTGGTCATCCCGGCGGCATT
Source organism: uncultured Pelagibacteraceae bacterium (assembly GCA_902635225.1). GTDB lineage: Bacteria > Pseudomonadota > Alphaproteobacteria > Pelagibacterales > Pelagibacteraceae > Pelagilacustribacter. The sequence continues at coordinate 2,004 of CACPNG010000015.1, forward strand.
AAGATCTCTACGCCTGAGTCATTTCAAGAAAAAAACAAAATAAGTGAAATATTGAAATTAGCTGTAAAAAGGATGTTACCTGGCGGACCTCTAGCAAAAAAACAATTAACAAAACTTAAAATTTATATCGGTGAAAAACATCCCCACGAAATTCAAAATCCAAAAATTATTGATTTTGAAAATATTAATAAAAGAAATATTATTAAATAATGGAAAACATAAGCAGCAAGACTGTAAAACAGAAAATTAAACTCGATTTTAAAGATAGCAAATACGCTACAGGGAGAAGAAAGAGATCGATTGCTAAAGTTTGGGTAAAAAAAGGATCAGGCAAGATTCACGTAAACGGCTTAAAGATGAACGAGTATTTTAAAAGGCCCGTTCATCAAATTATTGTAACAAGACCATTGGAAATATCAGAGTCCACAACAAGCTATGATATAAAATGCTCTGTGAAAGGTGGTGGTCTTTCTGGACAAGCAGGAGCAATAATTTTAGGAATTTCAAAAGCTTTAATTGCTCATGATGAGACCTTAAAAAAAAACCTGAAAAAGGACAAATTAACTACTAGAGACTCAAGAGTTGTAGAACGAAAAAAATACGGTCATAGAAAAGCAAGAAGAAGCTTCCAATTCTCTAAAAGATAATCATTTAAATTTTATTATTTTTCAGACAATGATATAAGTCGTTATGTTTAGAAAAAATAAAACAAAAATTGCAGTAATCGGAGCAACAGGATATACCGGCTTAGATTTGGTATATTTATTATCAAAACATTCTAAGATTGAAATAATTAATTTATGTGCCACAAAAAACTTAGGTAAAAAAATTTCTTTATTTGACAAAAGAATTAAAAAAAAATTACCCAGAATATCATCAGTAAAAAAGGTTAATTGGAGTAATATTGATCTTGTTTTTTTATCTTTACCTAATGGTGGAGCTCAAAAAATAATCAAAAAATATTTTTATAAATTTGATCATTTAAAATTCATTGATTTATCTGCAGATTTTAGAATAACAAATCATAAAAAATATTTTAAAACTTACAAAATAAATCATAGAGCAAAAGACCTAATTAAATATTCAATTTATTCTATTAGTGAATTCAACAAAAATAAAATTAAGAATTATAGAATTATCTCAAATCCAGGATGCTACCCAACATCAATTCAGCTACCTCTAATACCATTAATTAAAAAGAACTTAATAAAATTTAATAATATTACGATTGACTCAAAATCTGGTTATTCTGGCGCGGGTAAAAACATAGAAAAAAAATTTAAACATAAAAATTTATATAATTCGACTTATGCTTATAGTACTAAAAATCATAGACATATTGCTGAAATTGATCAAGAGTTTTCAAAGTCTACTAAGAAAAAAATTTCATTTACTTTTAATCCACATTTAATACCAACATTTAGAGGCATTCTATCGACTATTTATTTAGATATAAATAAAAAATCGTCTTTAAAAAAAATTAGAGATGAATTAATAAGATATTACAAAAACTCACCTTTTGTAAAAATTCTTAAATTAAACAATGAAATAGGATCAGGAAATGTGATGAATACCAACATTTGTGAAATTTCTATATGTCAGACAAGAGTTAAAAACAAAATAATCATATTTTCTGCAATTGATAACTTGGTTAAAGGAGCCTCTGGTCAGGCAATACAAAATATGAACTTATTATATGATTTTTTAGAAACAGATGGATTAAAATGAAAAATATAATTTTAGTATTTGTTTTTTTTCTTTCTGTATCATGCACAAAACCAAAAACTGTATTTATCTGTGGAGATCACATTTGTGTAAACAAAACTGAAGCGCAACAATATTTTGAGGAACATCTTACACTTGAAGTAAAGGTTTTAAAAGAAAGAGACTCAAAAGAGGCAAGTTTGATCGAGTTAAATCTTAGAGAGTCAAAACAAATAAATAAACAAGTCCTCGTCAGGAAGAAAGAAAGAACGAATAAAGAGATTAAAAAACTCTCAGATAATGAAAAAAAAAAGATAATATCTAATGTTAAAAAAAAACAAGATAATAAAAAGATTGCCCAAAAAAAGACAATTAAAGAAAATAAAAAGACTTCTAAAAAAAATGATAAAAAAAAACCAATTTTGAAAAAATCAAATAAGGAAAAAAAAGAGGCATTAGATGTTTGTAAAATTTTAAAAGAATGTACTATTGATGAGATATCAAAATATCTTATTAAAGATGGGAAAAAAAGAAGCTTTCCAGACATAACTAGAAGGCAATAAGTTAATGAGAAAATTGAATATAGCTATAATTGGTTTAGGAAATATTGGAAGTTATTTATTTCAATATTTAAAAAAAAATAAGCGAATAATCTCAAAGAAAAATAATTGTATTCCTGATGTTATTTATGTCTCTGCAAAAAATAGAAATCGAAATAGGGGCTTTAAAATTAACAATAAGATTTGGTTAAAAAATTATTTAGATGCAACAAAAAATAAAAATGTAGATTTAATAGTTGAACTTATTGGTGGAGCAGAAGGTCCAGCTAAAAAGCTAGTTTTCGATGCTTTAAAAAACAAAAAACATGTTGTAACAGCAAATAAAGCATTGATTGCCAAATATGGAAATGAATTAGCTAAAATTGCAGAAAAAAATAAGGTAAATTTAGAATTTGAAGCTTCTGTTTGTGGTGGGGTTCCTATTATTAGATCTTTAAAAGAGGGATTAATAGCAAATAAAATTCACAAAATTTACGGAATTTTTAACGGGACATCAAATTACATACTTTCCTCTATGGATAAAGAAAACAAATCCTTTAGTGATGTTTTGCATAAAGCAAAGAAATTAGGTTACGCGGAATCAAATCCTTTATCTGACCTAAACGGTGATGATGTATCAGCTAAATTAAAGATTTTGTCATCTCTTTGTTTTAATTCATTTTTAAACAATAATATTCACGTTGAAGGCATTAAAGACATAGATAAAGACGACATAAGTTACGCTAAAAAGCTTGGCTATAAAATTAAGTTATTAGGTTATGCGGAATTAATAGGCAAACATATTTTCCAGAGAGTTCATCCAACTTTAATTAAAAAAAGTTCTTATGTTGCAAGCATAGACGGTGTTTTAAACGCAGTAATTATAGATGGAATTCCAGTAGGTCAAAGTATAATACAAGGTGAGGGCGCTGGGCCAGCTGCTACAACTTCAGCATTAATTTCTGATATCTCATCTATTTTAAGAGGTAACATTAAATTTCCTTTTTCGATTTCAAATAAGGAAAGAAAAAATTTGAACTTCAGACAAATTTCAGAACGCTATTTTTCGGCATACCTCAGATTTAATGTTGTTGATAAACCTGGAGTGTTATCAAATATTACTCAAATTTTTTCGAAAAATAATGTCTCTATAAAAAGATTAGTCCAAGATCCAAATAAAAATAAAGCTTCTTCATCAATTATAATAATAACTCATCCTTCAAAAGATAAATCCTTAAACAAGATAATAAAGATAATTAATAGAAGATCTTATGTTAAAAAAAAATCAAAATTGATAAGAATTGACGAAGAATAAATGTCAATTGATCAAAAATTTTTAAATTTATTTATTAAAACAACCGAAAAAGCAGCTATAGGTGCGTCTAAATTTATTGGAAAAAAAGATAAAATTGGAGCTGATAAAGGCGCAGTAGATCCTATGAGAAGAGAGCTTAATAAAATAAATATGGATGGAACTATAGTTATAGGCGAAGGAGAAATGGATGATGCACCTATGCTTTATATTGGGGAAAAACTTGGAACTTTAAATGGGCCTAAATTTGATATAGCGGTTGACCCTTTAGAAGGAACAAAATTTACTGCTAACAATCAGCCTAATGCATTTTCAGTAATTGCAGTAGCGAACAAGGGTGATTTGCTATCGGCGCCAGATACTTACATGGAAAAAATAGCAATCGGAGGAAATCTTCCAAAAAATTTATTAGATATTGATAATGGGGTTGAGAAAAATATCAAATTACTTGCCAAAGCAAAAAATAAAAAAATTTCAGAACTAAATGCTTGCGTGCTTAAAAGACCAAGACACGATCATATTGTAAAAACTCTAGGAAAAATGAAAGTAAACATAAATTTTATTTCGGACGGAGATATAGCAGGCGTATTAAGTGTTATAGGAACTAACCCTAAAAATGATATTTATTATAGCACAGGTGGTGGGCCAGAAGGTGTGTTAGCCGCGTCTGCGTTATCATGTTTCGGTGGACAAATACAAGGAAAACTTGTTTTAAATGAGGAAGAAAAAATTAGAGCAAAAAAGTTAGGGATAAAAGATTTTAAAAAAAAATATAATATTGAGGATATGATAAAAGGAGATGTGATTTTTTGCGCAACAGGTGTAACAGATGGAGATCTAACTAAAGGTGTTAAAGACTTAGGTAATGAATATGAAGTCACGACTTTTGCTTTACATAAAAGTAAAAAAATTAACAAAATTATAACTAATATTTACAATAAATGACTCTAAGTTCAGTAAGTAATAAAAGCTGGATTTTTAAAGAATATAATGACCAAGATGTTTTATTTTTTAAAGAAAATTTCTCACTTGATGAAATAACTTCGAAATTATTATCTATAAGAAAAATTAAAAAAGAAGACGTCCAGGCTTTTTTAAGCCCATCGATCAAAAACTTTTTACCTAATCCTGAGATTATTAGTGATATGGAAAAATCTGCGAAAAGAACAGTGCAAGCAATTAAAAATAAACATAAAGTTGGAATTTTTGGAGATTATGATGTTGATGGAGCTTCTGCTACTGCTTTACTTGCAAATTTTTTTAGTAAAATTAATATATGTCATGAAATTTATATTCCTGATAGAAAAACAGAAGGGTATGGTCCTTCTGTAGAGTCTATCAAAAAGTTAATTGATAATGGAGTAAAGCTTATATTTACTGTTGATTGTGGTACACTTTCTTTCGATGCAATTGAATTTGCATTTAGAAATAAAATCGATGTTATAATTCTTGATCATCATCAATCAGAAGTAAAATTACCTAAAGCTCATTCAGTAGTAAATCCAAACAGACTAGATGATAAATCGAACTTAAAATATTTATGTGCAGCAGGGGTTACATTTATGTTTTTAGTATCTTTAAATAAAGAATTAAGATCAATTAAATGGTTTCTTGAAAATCAAATAGCTGAACCAAATTTAATCAATTTTTTAGATTTAGTAGCGTTAGGAACTGTGTGTGATGTAGTCCCACTTATTGGATTAAATAGAGCGATTGTTTCACAAGGATTAAAAATTTTAAAATCTAAAAAAAATTTAGGTCTTAAAACATTGCTTGATATTTGTGGTGTACAGAACAAACCCAATGTATATCACATTGGTTACTTATTAGGACCAAGAATTAATGCTGGTGGGAGAGTTGGAAAGTCGACTCATGGAGCTAACTTGCTTATCAACAAAAATCCAAAAGATGTTTTTAAATTAGCCTCAGAATTAGATATTTTTAATAAAGAGAGACAGCTTTTAGAAAAAGAGGTTCTTGACAAAATTTTATTTAAGATAGGAAATAAAATTCATGACCCTGTAATAATTATTGATGGTAAGGATTGGCACGAAGGAGTAATTGGAATAGTCGCATCTAGAATTAAAGATAAATTTAATAAACCTGTGATTATAATAACAGTTAGTGGTGAAGGTGTTGGAAAAGCATCTGCAAGATCTGTAGTTGGTTTTGATATTGGTTCGGCTATTATTTCAGCTACTCATGAAAAAATTCTAATTAAGGGTGGTGGTCATAAAATGGCTGGAGGATTTTCAATTGCAGTTGAAAACATTGAAAGATTTAAAAATTTTATTTTTAAAAGATATAAGAAAAAAAACATTGAGTCATCAAAGATCAAATCATTGTATTTAGATTGTATTATAGCACCAACTGCCTTAAATTTAGAGTTTTACAATAAAGTTAATACACTAGCACCTTTTGGTTCAGGCAATCCTGAGCCAAAGTTTGTTTTAGAGAATATGAAGTCAGTAAATAACAAAATTATAAAAGACAAACATATTAAATCAATATTAGTAGGAATGGATGGATCAACTGTTAGATCAATAGCATTTAACTGCGTCGAAAATGAAATAGGTGCATATTTACTTAAAAAAGATAATAAATTATTTAATATTGCAGGTAAATTATCTTTAAATGATTGGCAGGGGCAATCAAATGTGGAGTTTATTATCGATGATATTTCTGTTAATAAGACCTTAAAAAAAACGGTCCCATCGTCTATCGGTTAGGACAGTTGGTTTTCATCCAACAAAGAGGGGTTCGATTCCCCTTGGGACCGCCAAAAACTCCAAAAACCATTGATTATCTTTACTAGAATATTTTAAAATATTATTTTACTGTGTCACCAGTGCGTCATGAGAAAAATTGAAGATAATTTTAACATAGAAAAATACCCTAAATGGGTTCAAAAAAAATATGACAATTGGTGTAAAGAAACAGCAATTAAAAACATAGATAAAAAATTAAAATTACAACAAAAAAGCAAGAGTGATTTCACTCAAGAGGAAATAGATGAAATAGTTGCTGATGAGATAAAGAATGTTAAAAAAAATCATGGTTGGAATTCATTTAGAGCATTATTGGCTTTAATGGGTTTAGACTGGTTGATTTCTCAATGATATTATTAACTAATTTTCTTCTCAAATTAAAAAAAAATTACAAACTTTTATTTTATTCATTAATTGCATCTTTAATAATTTTTTATATTCATCATGAATTTGTTTCATGGTCGTCCACTACTGGTAATACTAAATATATTACTCTTTCTTTTTTAATAAAGAATACTTTAATTTTTTTAATTATTTTATTTTGTTTATTATATATAGCATTTAAAAGAAAAATGTCTGACGATGGTTATAATTTAGTAAGAGAAAAAGAAATTAAAACAAAAGCAGAGATGTTCACAAGTAATAGAAAAAATAATGATGCGGCTCAAGATGATGCTTTTGACAAAGTAAGGCAAAAAGAAAATTTGAAAACTAAAGGTGAAAAATTATTAGAAAAAAAGTAAACTTTATTGTGTCACAAGTGAGTCCGTTCTTGCGTTATTTTTAAAAATCATTTAATAATATGATCTATTTTAATTAACAAAGAGGGGTTCGATTCCCCTTGGGACCGCCAAATAAAATGCATAAAGTAGCAATTATAGAAAAAATTCACCAGGATGGAATAAATTTATTAAAAAATAATTCAGCCTTTGAACTTGAAATAATCGAAGATGCGTCAGAAGAAAATTTAATAAAAGTTCTTCCTAATTTTGATGCTTGTACACTAAGAGTTTCTAAATTAAATGAAAAAATTCTATCAAAATGTAAAAATTTAAAGGTTATATCTAGACATGGTGTTGGATATGATAATGTTGATTTAGATTATATTAAAAAAAACAACATAACCTTATTAATAACAGCTACTGCAAATGCAGTTGCCGTAGCAGAACATGTAATTTCCATGATGCTTTCTATATCTAAAAACATTAATCAATATGACAAAGAAGTTAGAGTTGGAAATTTCAAGAAAAGCGCATCGACTATTACAACTTTAGAACTTTTTAATAAAGAGATCTTGATAGTTGGGTTTGGAAGAATAGGAAAAAGTTTAATTAAAAGATGTAAAGGATTCGAAATGAAAATAAAAGTATTTGATCCTTTTGTTAATAAAGAAACTATTGAAAAATTTGGAGGACAAAAAATTGAAAATCTCGATGATGGACTAAAAATTTGTGACTATGTATCTTTACATGTTCCATTAAATGAGAAAACTAAAGATTTAATTAATTATTCTAAACTTAAGAAGATGAAAAGAGAAGCAATCGTAATCAATACTGCGAGAGGTGGAATTATCAATGAAAACGATTTAGATAAAGCATTAAGAGAAAACTTAATTTTTGGGGCAGGATTAGATGTTTTTGAAAAAGAGCCTGTAGACAAAAATAATCCTCTACTATCAAATAAAAAAGTTTTATTAAGTCCTCATTCAGCAACATTTACAAATGAATGTAAATCTAGAATGTCTTTAGAGACAACTAAAAATATTATTGATTTTTTTGCAAATAAGATTGATAAGTCAATGATTGTAAAATTATGATAAATATAAATAGAAAATTAAAAAATTTTGGTCCATTAGAAATTTTAGTATTAAGTTCCATTACATATGTGGTTGTAATGTTGTTGTGGACAGCCTCAACAAGATCAGATGTTTTACAAAAAGCAAATGATATAAAATCAAATCATAAATCTGTGGTCGATTTCATAAACGATGAAGTAAATAGTTGCAGCTCAAATGAAGAGGGTTTAACTTCTTGGGGTGAGAAATGTAACTCTGTTTGGAGTTCAGAAAAAATTGTAACTTATGTGTTATCTAATATTGATCTTAAAAATCCATATTCAATTAATAAACCGTTAATACAAACTTCTCAAGATCCTAGAATTCAGGCAGAGGGAAAAGCAGGTCAATCTACAGATAAAGGTATAATTTTTGTTTCTTCAAAAAACTTCGAGTCAGAGGCAGGCTCAGAATGGGTAGTTGGCACCTGTGTAAAGTCACCTTGCGTAGCTGCTGGTAATAACGAATTAGTCTCTGTGTACCGTTAATTAATAATCTCGAAACCACATTGTTTTGCAGTTCTACTTAAGTAGTTGAAACCAATTTTTGCATATTCAAATGGATTTGCTTTAGCAGGATCTTGTTCTGCTTCTACTACAAGCCATCCTGAATAATTTTTTTTCTTCAAAGCATTTAAGAAAGGAATATAATCGATACATCCGTCACCTGGCACAGTAAATGCTCCATCTAAAAATGCTTGTCTAAATGTTGCATCATTCTTCAGTGATTTTTCTAAAATATCTTTTCTAATATCTTTGCAATGAACATGGATAATACGGTCGTAAAAATTTTCAACCAATTTAATAGAGTCACCTTGAGCAAACAACATATGACCAGTATCTACTAATAATTTAACTGTATCTTTTGTATTTTCTATTAGTCTAGAAGTATCTTCCTCAGTTTCAATTATAGTTCCCATGTGATGATGATAAGCTAATGGCATATTTTCATCTATCATCATTTTACTAATTTCATTTATTGAATTAATAAATCTATTCCAATCATCTTTATTTAATTTAGGTCTTTTTGATAACGGTGTTATAGGATCTCCTTGGACGGAGTCTGTTACCTCAGCAAAAACCATACAAGGTGCTCCACAATCTTTAAATAATTTAAGTTGTTTTTGCATAAGTTTAAATTCTTCTTTTGGTGATCTTTTTAATAGTTTGGCTCCGTACCAGCCTGAACATAATTTAAGGTTCTCTTTTTTAAGTTTTGGAATAAGTTCTTTCGAATTCATTGGAAATTTTCCGCCAGATTCAATTCCAGTAAAACCTGCCATACTTGCTTCTTTTAAACATTGTTCCAATGGAGTTTTTCCACCTAATTCAGGCATATCATCGTTACTCCATGCAATGGGTGCTATTCCTAATCTTATCGACATAGTTTTAAGAAAGTAATAATATTTTATATTATAAATAATTAACTTACAAAAGAATTTATGATCAATGTAGCACTTTTGGGTTTTGGTAGAATTGGGCAAATGCATGCTCAAAATATATATCTAAATAAAACACTTAATTTGCTATATGTATACGAAAAGATTGATAAACTAAGAAAAAAAGCTAAAAATCTTTACAATTGTGAAATTGAAAAAGATTATAAAAAAATATTTTCAGATGAAAAAGTAGATATTATTTTTATTTCTAGCCCCACAAATACTCATATCAGATTTATTGAAGAGGGCATCAAATACAATAAAACTATTTTTTGTGAAAAGCCATTAGACTTAAATATAAATAAAATTCTTAAAACTTTTAAAAAAGTTAAGAAAAATAATTCGAAGATACTGATGGGGTTTAATCGAAGATTTGATCCTAGCCACCACTTAATTAAAAAAGATTTAGAAAAAGGTAAAATAGGAAGATTGGAAAAAATAATAATCACAAGTAGAGATCCAGCGCCTCCTTCAAAGTCTTATCTCAGATCTTCTGGAGGTATTTTTAGAGACATGATGATTCATGATTTTGATTTATGTAGGTATTATTTAAATAATGATGAAATTTCCGAAATAAGTTCATCTGTAAGCTCATTTGAGAATTTTTATAAAAAAATTAAAGATCATGAATTAGCTACTGTTACTATGAAATCAAAGAAAGGTGTTATATGTGTAATAACAAATTCTAGACATTGTTCTTTTGGATACGATCAAAGGGTTGAGTTATTTGGAAAAAAAGGAATGCTTTTATCAGGCAATCAAAAGGAGACGGCCACAGAGATATTTAATTCAAATCAATCCCATTCACAAAAACCCTTTTTAAATTTTTTTATTGAACGATACAAAGAAGCTTATAATTTGCAATTGAATGAATTAATTTCTCTCCATAAAAATAGAATAAAACCTAGATCAACTTTCAAAGATGGTTATTTAGCTTTAAAAATTGCAAATGCTGCATATCAATCTTTAAAACAAAAAAAGGTAGTAAAATTAAAGTAATTTTAACTACCTCTAGTTGTATATATTTTTTTTCCTTTTGTATTTTAACAAATTTTTTGTTTTAATTACGCAAATTTAACAAACAAATGAGGGAAATAATCATGAAAAAAGTATATTTAACTATTGCTGCTCTAATGAGTTGGGCAATGATGTCAGTAGCTGCTCTAGCAGTAGATATTATTGTTGTGTCTCATGGACAAGCAAATGACCCTTTCTGGTCTGTTGCAAAAAATGGAGTTGATAAAGCTTGTAAAGATATGAAAGTATCTTGCAAATACACTGCTCCAGCAACATTTGACATGGTAGAGATGGCAAAACTTATTGACAACGCTGTTTCTCAAAAGCCAAAAGGTATTGTAATAACTCTTCCAGATGCTGCCGCTTTAGGTAAATCTGTTAAAGCTGCAATATCAGCAGGTATCCCAGTAATTTCTATGAATTCAGGTTCAGACGACTACATGAAACTAGGTATTAGTGCTCACGTAGGTCAAACAGAGTTTGAAGCTGGCGTAGGTGGCGGACAAAAAATGAAAGCTGCTGGTGGTAAAAAAGCACTTTGTGTTAACCACGAAGTGGGTAACGTCGCTTTAGATAGAAGATGTGCTGGTTTCAAAAAAGGTTTTGGTGGATCTGTAGACATATTAGGTACATCAAATGACCCGACTGAGATTCAAAAAGCTGTAGCTGCTAAACTTGGTGGTGGATATGATACTATTCTTACTTTAGGAGCTGGTCTTGCAGGAGAAGCTGCTCTAAAAGCATTAGAGTCTGCTGGTAAAGTTGGAAGTGTTAAACTTGGTACATTTGATATGTCGCCAGGAATGCTAAAAGCCGCTGCTGCTGGAAAAGTTGAGTTCTTAATTGACCAACAACAGTATCTACAAGGTTATTTACCTATAGCTATCTTTTCTCAATATATGAGATACGGAACAATGCCAGCTGGTGTTGTTATGACAGGACCTGGTTTTGTTACTCCTAATAATGCGAAGGACGTAATAAAATGGGCTGCTCAAGGTTATAGATAAAAAATATTAAAAATTGGCCTAGTGATTATTCACTAGGCCTTTTTTTTTAAGGCTTTTAATATGTCTACAAAGTCTAAAAGTATTGAAACAAAAACTGATTTCAATCAGGATGAAAGACTAAAAAAAGTTTCTAAATTAAGGTTGTTGTTAAATAGACCCGAACTTGGTGCTCTTGGTGGAGCTATACTTGTATTTATATTTTTTGGTATAGTTGCTGGGGATACGGGAATGTTTAGTGCATATGGAGTATTAAACTTCTTAGATGTCTCAGCTAATTTAGGAATAATAGCTATTGCTGCTGCTATGTTAATGATAGGCGGGGAATTCGATCTATCTATTGGATCAATGATTGGATTTGCAGGTATATGTATAGCTATTCCAGCAATTTATTGGGGGTGGCCACTATGGATGAGTATTATTTTTGCATTCTCAATGGCAGTGCTAGTAGGTTATTTTAATGGGATATTAGTTGTAAGAACAGGCTTGCCATCATTTATCGTTACTCTTGCAATGCTTTTTATTTTAAGAGGAGCAACTTTAGCTATAACAAGATTGATTACTGGTCGAACTCAGGTTCCAGGTCTAAGGGTTTTAATCGAAGACGATCCATTAGCATGGATATTTGCAACTGATACTTTCAAATGGGTTTTTACTTGGTTAGGTTCGATGAATCTGATTGCATTAAGAACTGATGGAACTCCGCTTGCCACAGGAATACCGCCATCAGTAATATGGTTCATAGCTTTGGCAATTATTACAACATGGATACTAATGAAAACAAGATATGGAAATTGGATTTTTGCATCTGGAGGTGATAAAAATGGAGCTAACAATGTTGGAGTGCCAGTTGGTAGAGTAAAAATAAGTTTATTCATAGGTACTGCAGTAGCAGCAACTATTTTTGCAACTATTCAAGTTTTGGACGCTGGTTCAGCTGATACAATGCGTGGAACTTTAAAGGAGTTAGAAGCTATTGCAGCCGCAGTTGTTGGAGGCTGTTTATTAACTGGCGGTTATGGTTCAGCAATAGGTGCAGCATTTGGAGCTTTAATTTTCGGAACAGTATCTATGGGAATATTTTATACCGATGTAGATACAGACTGGTTTAAAGTTTTTTTAGGAGCAATGATGTTAATTGCTGTGATCTTTAATAACTATATAAGACGAAAGGTAACGGAAAGCAAATAATGTCAGACTATTTAGTTCAATTTAACAACATAAGTAAATTTTTTGGAAAAGTAATAGCTCTTAAAGATGTAACTATGAAATTAAAAAAAGGTGAAATTATGTGTCTTCTTGGTGACAACGGAGCAGGTAAATCAACTTTAATTAAAACATTAGCTGGAGTACATAGGCCTGATGAAGGTGAAATTATTGTTGAGGGAAAAAAAACAATATTTGACAGTCCCAAAGATGCATTAGATATGGGCATAGCTACCGTGTATCAAGATCTAGCTTTAGTCTCTTTAATGAGTGTAACAAGAAATTTTTTTATGGGAAGAGAGCCAATGAAAGGTCCAGCATTTTTCAAAACGTTTGATATAGAAAAAGCAAATAAAATAGCCGCCGAGAGAATGGGGCAGATAGGTATTGATGTCAGAGATCCATCTCAGGCAGTCGGAACTATGTCGGGAGGTGAAAGACAGTGTTTGGCAATAAGTAGAGCTATATACTTTGGAGCAAAAGTTCTTGTTTTAGATGAGCCTACTTCTGCTCTTGGAGTGCATCAAGCTTCAGTTGTTTTAAAATATATTGTTAAAGCCGCTTCTCAAGGATTAGCAGTTATTTTAATAACACATAATGTTCATCATGCTTATCCAGTAGGAAATAGTTTTACAGTATTAAATAGGGGAAAAAGTTTAGGTACTTATGAAAAAAAAAATATCTCTAGAGAAAAACTTTTAAGCATGATGGCAGGTGGTGAAGAGTTAAACAAATTAGAGGTAGAACTTCAAGAAATGAACAGGTCTTCAGCCAATTAATGCAAATAGGAATAGATTTAGGTGCAACTAAAATAGAGTACGTTCTTCTGGATGATAATAATGTAGAATTACAAAGAGACAGGGTTCAAACACCTAAAGATTATGAAAACACAATAATTACAATAACTGAAATTGTAAAAAAATTAGAAAATAAATCTGGAAAATTTAATGTAGGCATATGTCATCCTGGAGCAGTAGATAAAACTACAGGATTAATTAAAAATGCACATAACTCTCAATGGCTAAATAATAAAAACTTAATAAAAGATTTAAAATTAAAAATAAATAATAATTTTCTTTCAGAAAATGATGCTAATTGTTTTTGTTTATCTGAGGCTTTTGATGGATCAGCAAGTCATTATGAGTCAGTGTTTGGAATTATATTAGGATCGGGCTGTGGTGGTGGACTAGTAATAAATAAAAAGATAATATCTGGAGCAAATGGTCTGGCAGGAGAATGGAGCTTAAATCAAATGCCACTTACAAATACACCAAATCTGAAATCTGATAAAATTTTAAATTTTTCAAATAGACTAGAGGGTTATCTATCTGGTAAATCAATAGAGAAAAGATTTAATGAACAATTTAATGAAAACATTTCAGCAAAAGAAATTTTTAACAGATATAGAAAAAAGGATCCTAACTCTGTTTTATTTATAAACGAGTACAAGGATATTTTAGCAAGATGTTTGGTGATAATAATAACAACACTTGATCCAGATGCTATAGTTTTTGGTGGTGGAATTTCTAATGAAATAGATTTTTTAGATCAAATTAAGAAAAAAACATCATCATTAATAAATGAACCTAATCTTAAATCAGTATTTTTAAAACCAAAGTACGGAGATGCAAGCGGTGTGAGGGGTGCTGCTATTTTGAGTAGACAAAACTCTATTTAAGTATTGAATTAATGTCTTTATTTAAAAATGGTTTCGGCTTTTCACATTTAATAGAAATTCTTTGTTTTTTATTATTTCTTGCAGATAAATGAATTGCATCTATAATATTTAAAACGTGAAGAGATAAATTTCCGTTACATCTATGTGTTTTCTTATTTTGAATGGAATTTATCATCTCCGATAATCCAACACCTCTATAATTTGCGTTAGTAGGAGACTCATTAGCTCTAGAGCTTTGGGTTCTTATATTTATTTTTCCCAAGGACATTTTGTTTGTTTGATGATTCTGCCATGAACTACCTAATTTTTTACTTATTAAAACTGATCCACCAAACATATTTGGATCTGGAACTATCATAGAACCGTTTTCTCCGTAAAGTTCTATATGATTCCTTAGATGAGAAATAACATCAAAAGATAAAGTTAATCTAATTATCGTGCCATTATGAAATTTTATAGTAGAAAAATAAGTTGT
>CACPNG010000016.1 GCA_902635225.1 uncultured Pelagibacteraceae bacterium
CCTGGTTTGTTTTTAAAGTTTTCCTCAGGGCCCCAGAAGCACCCTAGTCCGAGTGTACATTTCTTCATAAGTTAATTATACAGATAATGAGGATATTAAATTGTTTACACGAAATCAATTAGGCGTATTGTACGGTATTGCATCAGTAGCATGTTTTGCGATGATGGATGCAAGTGTAAAATGGTTAGATATGTTTCCTGTAGGACAAGTTTTGTTTTCAAGGTTCTTTTTTGGCTTGATACCAATTTTGATGCTTGTTCCTCGAGGTGAATTTAAAACTTTTTATAAAACAAGTAGACCTAAGTTACATGCCTTTAGAGCAATTACAGGTACGCTAGCAATTATTGCTTTATTTATAGCTCTTAGAGAAATACCTTTAGCCGATGTAGTAAGCTTAACTTTTGGTGGCCCTATTTTCGTTACGTTAGGATCAATATTTTTTTTATCAGAAAAAGTTGGAGTTAAAAGATGGCTTGCAGTGTTAATTGGGTTTTTTGGAATGCTGCTTATTGTAAAACCTGCTTATGAAGAATTAAATATATATTATATTTTTCCAATAATTTTTTGTATTTTTTTTGCTTGTGTCGCTTTAAGCATAAGAAGCCTTTCTTCAACAGAACCAAATTACAGAATAGCACTGTATTTCTCACTTTTAAGTATGATCGTGGGATTATTAACTTTACCTTTTGGATGGGTAATGCCAAATAAATTCGAATTTTTTCTTTTAATTTTTACAGGACTTGTTGGCTCGGTAGCTAATATACTTTTAACTGTTTCATTAAGGTATGCAGAAGCTTCACTAGTAACTCCGACTAAATATTTAAATTTAGTTTTCGCGATTTTATTAGGTTATTTTATATGGAGTGAAATACCAAAACTCTTAACACTAGTTGGTGCTGGATTAATAATTATAAGTTCTGTGATTATTTTTATGAGAGAGTCTGAACTTAAAAAGAAGGTAGTAAGTTCTAGACCGTGAGAAATTATCCAAGTTATTGGTTTAAAGCTATTAAGATTTTATCAAGAAAAGATAAGGTTTTAAAAAATCTCATACTCAAATATAATGACAAGTTCTTAACAACTAGAAAAGATATCTTTTATTCTCTTTGCAAGAGTATAGTTGGTCAACAAATAAGTGTTTCGGCAGCAAATTCAGTATTTAAAAAGTTTCAGATGAAATCTAAAAAAATTAATCCTGCTAATGTATCTAAGTTGTCATTATCTCAACTGAAATCTTGTGGTTTGAGTAGACAAAAAGCTTTGGGCATAAAAGAACTATCAATTAAATTTGTTAAAAAAGAGTTTGATCCAAAATTGATTAATAAAATGAGTGATGAAGATGCTATAATTTATTTGTCAAATCTTAGACAGATCGGAAGGTGGAGTGCTGAAATGATATTATTATTTACTTATAATCGATCAAATATATGGCCGTTACAGGATATCGGTCTACTTAGAGCAATTTCTAATAACTATAAAAAGAAATATTATCCTCCAAAAAGTTTTTTGAATAAACTTTATAAAAAATTTACTCCCTATTGTTCAGTTGCCACATGGTACCTTTGGCGTAGTATTGATGATGAACCAATTCAATATTAAATCCCTTCAACTGTTTGGTGTTGTCTGTCTGCAAAACCCTTAAGAATCGAGTGTGCAGCTTGATATTCTTTTGAGTTATAAAAGTTATTTGCTTCATCATAGGATGGGAACTCAATTATAACTGTTCTTGGAGATTTATCCCCTTCATTAGATGTGGATCTACCACCCCTTATTAAAAATTTTCCTTTATATTTTTCAACTGCTGCTCTAGCTTTGACTGCATATTCCTTCAACTTTTCTTCATTATTTATATTTTTATAAACACACACTACATATCCTTTCATTTACAACTCCTTTAAAATAAATTAGCTTTCTTCATGGCAGATAAACTTATCATTGATTGGAAAGAGTACAATCAAATCGTAGAGAAACTAGCCATACAAATTCATAAAAGTGGCTTTAAGCCAAATTTACTCATCGGAATTATGAGAGGCGGTGCTCCGATCATTGATGTATTGAGTCGAGTGTTTAAACTAAAATGTGCTTATTTAGCAGTAGAGTCCTATTCCGGTGAGGGCGTCGAAGACCAGCAAGGAGATTTAGTTTTTTCAAGGGAAATGAGTTCAACCGTTCAAGAAATGAGTGGAAATATTCTATTATGTGATGATTTATCCGATACTGGAATTACATTAAATAAAAGTATCGATTGGTTAAAAAAATATCCACCTTTGAAAGGGAAAATAAAAGAAATTAAAACAGCTGTCTTATGGAAGAAAAAAGACTCTACTTTTGAACCTGATTTTTGCGCACAAAGATTAAACAGCAATCCCTGGATTGTTCAACCGTTTGAGCATTATGAAGAGATTAAGGTTCAAGATTTATTAGAGAAACATCAGAAGAATTAAGGGCCAGCTTTAACCGGCCCTAAATTTTTAAGCTACGTAAAAACTTACTACGCTGAATACCGCAATTACCCAAATAGCCGGCGAAGTTTTCCCAAATTTACCAGTAAAGATTTGAATTAATGCATAAGAGATGAATGCAAGAGCGATACCATTACTAATACTGTACGTTAAAGGCATAGTTATCATAGCCACAACTGCTGGCCCAGACTCAGCTATATCATTCCATTCAATATCTGTAATGTTTCTAACAAACAAAATCGCTACGTATAATAATGCTGCTCCATCTATTTCTTTCGGAAGACTTGTAGCTAAAGGTGAAAAAAACAAACAAGCTAAAAACAAAACTCCAATTACTAACGAAGTCATTCCTGTTCTACCACCTGCTTTTACACCAGCACCTGACTCAACATAACTTGTTACTGTTGTTGTACCCATCACGGCACCTGCAACTGTTCCAACACTATCAGATAGCATGGCTTTGTTTATATCTTGCACTTTACCTTTTTTATCTACTTTGCCTGCAACGTTAGCAACAGATGTTAACGTTCCTGCTGTATCAAAAAAGTCGATAAACAATAAAGTAAAGACTATTGAGGCCATACCTGCTGTGAGGGCAGCTTTGAGATCAAACTCAAACAGGTAAGTCATTGGAGGAATAGATCCAACCACTCCGTTAAACTTTGCCAGACCTGTAGCCCAAGCAATAATACTAAATAGCAGAATTCCTATTATAATATTTCCTCTTATTTTCATTTTTTCTAACACAATCATAAAAACAAAAGCCAAACATCCTAGAAGGACTAGAGGATTTTTAATATCACCGAGAGTTACAAGTGTAACAGGATGATCTCCTACTACTCCCATAATCTCAAGACCGATAATTGCTAAAAACAATCCTATTCCCGCTCCTATTCCAAGTTTTAAACTTTTGGGTATCGAGTTGATTAACCAAGCCCTTAAAGGAGTTAATGAAATTGCTAAAAAGATTACTCCAGCAACTAAAACTGCACCTAATGCTGCTTGAGGTGTATAACCCATTCCTGCTACTACTCCATAAGCAACAAAAGCGTTAATACCCATTCCAGGCGCCAGACCTATTGGCCACGTACGTCCATGGAACGCCATTATAAAACAAGCAACCGCTGTTGCTAAAATTGTTGCAGTGAAAACCGCACCAAAATCAAAAAAACCTTTTTCTGTTCCAGCAAATTCACCAGATAAGATAAAAGGATTTAAAAACATTATGTAAGCCATTGTAAGAAAAGTCGTTACTCCGGCGATTACCTCTGTTTTAAAATTTGTTTTATGTTTTCTATATTCAAAATATTTATCCATCATAAATTTAAACCTCCGTTCAAAGTTTATTACTCTATATATTTACCAAAATCTTAAATAAATCAGGCATAGCAGCTTAGATTCAACCAATAGTAAATATATCTGTTTATAACTTTTCGTTATAAAATAAGGCTTAGGATGAAAAAATTACTTTTTGCAATTTTATACACATTATTAATAATTTCTTTAGGGGGTTGTAAAACAGTTTCAAAAAAAATTGAGGATACGACAGAAAAGGAAAAACAAAAATTAAGTAAATGGTTGAATAAGCCTGAGGAAGATCTCAAAAGTTTTTATGGTCAACCAGATAAAGTTGAGTTTTTAAAAACTAGAAATAGGAATTACGTTTATATTACTGAAAAATATAAGATTAAGTGTGAGCGTAAGTTTGAAGTAAATCCAAGAAATATTGTAGTTGGTTTTAGTAGTAAAAACTGTTTTTAATTACCTGCGGAGTAAAACTCCGCAAGTAAGGTAAACTTATTTTATTTCAATAAGTCTTTTTTTCTTTATTTCAGGGATGATTTTTTCACAAGAAATAGTTAGCAAACCATCTTTTAGCTCAGCACCGTTCACTTTTACATCATCTGCAATTGTGAACGATCTAGCAAAAGATCTTTGCGATATTCCTCGATGAATAACTTCATCGCCATCTTTTTCTTCACTTCTTTTAACGTCTTTTGTCTTTACAGTTAAAAGATTATCTTCATATTCAACTTCAACATCATTTTTATTAAAGCCAGCAACTGCTACTTCGATAGCATACTTATCTTTGCCTGCTTTTCGGATGTTGTATGGCGGGTAATTATTTTGAACTACTCTACCATTCCCTAATATAGACTCAAACTGATCGAACATATCATCGAAGCCTACGCTAAAGGGTCTAAGTGAATTAAAGATCGATAGATCCTTACTTGTCATATATCCTCCTTTGTTAGCAAGGTTTTACGTCAGTCCCGTTTGGCAACCGACAAAATGTATATGGGAATTATATTTATTTTTTCAAGATTTTTATTTTAAAATTTTTGCAGATTTTAAAATAAATGAATATTCTTCAGCTAACTCTGTGATCGCATTGTCGCGGCCAGACATTCCTCCATGACCTGCTGCTTCCATTTTACATTTTAATAATTGATTATTATTGTCAGTTTTTAAATCTCTCAACTTTGCAATATATTTAACTGGTTCGGAGTAAAGAACTCGATTGTCAAACAAAGATGTAGTTATAAGCATCGGCGGATAATCTTTTTTCTTAATATTATTATACGGTGAGTAAGACAGAATATATTCAAAGTAATCTTTACTTTTAATTGGATTTCCCCACATTTCCCATTCACCTGGAGTTAAAGGCAATTTGTCATTTAACATAGTAGTCATAGTATCTACGAAAGGTACTAACAAAAGCATTCCAAAAAATAAATCTGGAGACAAGTTAGCTACTGCTCCACCTGTAAGACCTCCAGCTGATCCACCATAAAAACAAATTCCACCTTTATAAGTATATCTTTGTTCTATTAAATGATTTGCACATGCTACATAATCTAGAAAAGTATTTTTCT
Source organism: uncultured Pelagibacteraceae bacterium (assembly GCA_902635225.1). Lineage (GTDB taxonomy): Bacteria > Pseudomonadota > Alphaproteobacteria > Pelagibacterales > Pelagibacteraceae > Pelagilacustribacter. The sequence continues at coordinate 5,339 of CACPNG010000016.1, forward strand.
TTAATTTTTTTTTACCTTCCGTGTGCCAGCTATCGCCAAGGTCACCTCCACCTCTAATATGAGCAATTGCAAAAGTAATTCCTCTATCTACAAGACAAAATCTTGAGGCACTAAATGAACAATTAACCGAATGTTTATAAGCTCCGTAGCTGTAGAGTAATACTTTTGATTTTCCATCTTGTTTTGAGTCTTTCAATCTTACTAAACTAATTGGAACCATACGACCATCATGTGATCGAGCTTTAATTCTTTCCACCACATATTTATTTGGATCGTGGCCAGATGGAATTTCTGTTTCTTTAACTAATTTTTTTTCTTTAGTGACGATATCATACTCATAAACTCTTCCTGGAGTTGCCATACTCTCCCAACCAACTCTTATCATTGTAGTATTTGTATCTCTTTGCATTAAAGAAATACCAGGAACACCTATTGGCTCATCTGAAATTTTTATTTCTTCTTCTTTATTAGTGTTAATATTTCTTACAAAAAGTTTTGGTACAGCATCAGACTTTTCTGATCTAAGGATATAATCATCTAAAAATTCAAACCCGCCGATAACAGTTTCTTTTTTAGCGGGGATAAAAACCTCCAATTTATCTATCTGATTAGTCTTACATCTGAGTACCTTATAATCTCTAGCTCCCTCATTGGTATGAACATAAAAATAACCTCGCCAAGAGTCTATAGAATAGCGAACATCATTTTTTCTTTTTTTAAAAAGGGTAGGATTTATTTCTTTAGTATCAGTAGGAAAAAAATATTCCTCAGTTGTGATGTGGTCAGAAGTACCAATTATAAAATATTTTTCATCTGAAGTGATACCTATGCCACAAGTAAAAGTTTCATCTTTTTCCTCAAAAATAAGCTGATCTTGATCGGAGGAATTTCCGATTACATGTTTGAATATTTGTCTTGGTCTATGATATTTATCCAATTTTGAATAAAAAAAACTTTTATTATCCAAGGCCCAGGTGACGCTTCCGCTAGTATTTTCAATTACATCTTTTTCATTTTTTCCTGTTCTAAGATCTCTCAAATGAATTGTATAATATTCTGATCCTTTTAAATCTAAGGAATAAGCAATAAAATTATCACAATAAGACGTACTTACAGTTCCAACCCCAAAATATTCAGAACCAGATTTCTTCTTCTCCAAATCACCATCAAAAAATACTTCCTCAGGTTTAGAACCATCAATGAGTTGCCTCATTCTCTTACCGTAATTACTACTCGCTTCTGTTTTAGCCCAATAATAATATTTTTTATCTTTATATTTTAATCCAGTATCATCTAATTTAATTTTTCCTTTAATTTCGTTAAATAAATTTTTCTGTAAATTCTTAACATCTGCAAAGTAGTCTTCAGTTATTTTGTTGTTAGCTTCTATGTAATCCTTAACCTCAGAATTCAACTTTTTTGGATCCTTCAAAACTTCAAGGATATTTGGCTGATCAACCCATGAATAATCATCTTCTAGTGGAATCCCGTGATAATTTTTCGTAGTCTTTATTTTCTTAAGTTTTGGTATATTCATAGTTATAAATTATATGAATTTATTTTTGCTGGGAATTATCATTTTCGTCGTAATCTACCTTTTTCTAAATTGGTTCGCTAGGGCTAGCTCGAAAAAGATAGCCACTAATATAAAAAAAATCGCAGTTTATATATCACTAATTCTAGCTGTTCTATTTACAATCGGTGGCAAATTCATCTTTAGTCTTCCTATGTGGCTGATCTTGCTTTCTGGACTAAAAATAAAAGGATTTACGGCACTGCAATTTTATCAATTGTATAGATTAATTCAGTTTATGAAAAATAATTCTGGAAGGTTTTCTCAAGGACAGTTTGGTCAAACTCAAGGTTCTTCAAATCTTACGTCAGAAGAGGCTTATAAATTATTAGGTCTTAAAAGAGGAGCAAGTAAGGAAGAAGTGTTAAAAGCTGCTAACCAATTACAAAAAAAAATTCATCCTGACATGAACCGTAATGTGGATAGTTCCAGATTGAGTCAGTTAGTAAATGAAGCTAAAGAAAAAATAATTAAAACTGATTTTAGTTAGATAAAAGTTCAATACATTTATTATAAACTTTATCAAAAGAAATTTTATTTGCACCTAAAGTATCGTGAGTTGTTGTTTCCTCAGTCTCACCTTCTGGAATTATTATATTAATATTTTCTGAGTATTTTCCGTAAGCAAGAACCGGGCTATCCATGAACAAAGCTACAGTCTTTAAATTTAAAGCTGCACTAATGTGCATAAACCCAGTATCATTTCCGCAATACAAATTACAATTAGCTATTATAGGCAACATCTCATTTATCTTTAAATTATTTAAAGAAATACAATTCGATCCAAGATTAGAATTTAATATTTGACCAATCAATTGTTGATCATTTTTTCCAGCAGCTAAATAAAATTTTGAGGGATATTTTTCATTTATCTTTTTGATTAATTCAATAAAATTTTTTATTCCCCATCGCTTTGTTGGTCCAGATGCGCTTACTCCTAATACAATATTTTTATGATTTTGAGATACATCTTTTTTCGCTTTTAGAATTTTTTCTTTACTAATTAAAAGCTTTGGTTGGGTTGATACAATTTTATTAAGTTCATTTTCAGTAAAAATTTTTGCAGTATTAACTACATGTTGTCCTTTTTTTTTAAATAAAGGATATTGAGCTATTTTTTTAATACCCGCAGTTTTACAAACCAAAAAATATCTTATTGAACTATTAAAGATGAATACTTTATCAAATTTTTTTTCTTTTATATCTTTTACCAATTTAAAAAAACCATCTAGACCATCATGGCGACCTTTATTATCATTTAAACGATCTAATGTTATCACTTCACTAATATGAGGGTCATCCAGAAAAAGATCTTTTGCTCTTGTATTTTCTTTAGCTAGTATTGAAACGGGTTTTCCGTATTTTTTTGAAATTTCATGGATATAATTTATGTGAATTATACAGTCCCCCAGGCCTACTTTATTTATGATAATCAGAACTTTCATTTTTGAAGCTTATATTATATTTTATTGCAATAAATTGGGTCAATAAGATGATAAAACGAGGTGTATACGCTGCTAGTTTAAGTGTTTTAAATAAAGACTTAACGTTAAATGTTGAGGCCACCATTTTTCATGGTGAACATTTAATCAAAAAAGGTTGTACGGGTGTTTTTTTCTTTGGGTCAACTGGGGCAAGTCAGTTGCTTACTTTGCAAGAAAAAAAAGAATTTATTTCAAAAATCGCTAGCCATAAATTGAGAAAACAATTCTTTTTAGGAACTGGATGTAATTCTCTAAATGACAACATTGATTTAATAAAATATGCAATGGAGTATGAATTTAGAGATTTTTTAATTATGCCTCCTGCTTATTATAAAGGAAATACCGATGAGGGAGTTTTTGAGTTTTACAAGAAAATAATAACTGCAACACCTAAAGTAAAAATAATTTTATATAATTTTGAAAAATTAAGTGGCTACAAGTTTTCAGCTGGAGCAGTAACAAAGCTTGTTAAAGCATTTCCAGAAAACATAATTGGTTGCAAAGACTCGAGTTATAACTTGTTTGAAACTTTAAAAATTTCAAACTTTTTGATGTTTCCAGGATCAGAAGCAAAGTTGCTTAAGGGATTAAAACTTGGATGTTCTGGATGCATTTCTGCAGTAACAAATGTAACCCATTCAATAGCTAGAAAAGTGTTTGATGATTTTGAAAATAAAAATCTACAGACTAAAAACGATCAATTAATAGCTGTAAGGGAGACTTTCGATCAATATAATTTGATATCAGCTTTGCATAGTTTTCATTCGATAAAAGATGTGAATTATAAGAATATGTTACCTCCACTAACTTTACTGAGTGAGAAAAAACGGAAAGAACTTATTGAAAAATTAAATAAACTTAAATTTACTAGTGAAAAAAACTTAGCGGCTTAATCATGATATTAGCTAGAGTCTTATCTAAAATTTATAAAGAAGATGGAATAATACTGGTTGATCCAAAGGGCCAAAAATATATCTGTGGCAACCCAAGATCAGAAAAACCAATTACCTTAAAAATTTTTAAAGAGAGTCTTGGGACTAAATTAATATTATTTCCTGAGATAGCCTTTCCGGAAGCTTACATGAACGAAGAACTTATAATTGAAAATGCCTCTTTACGGGACTTTATTTTAGGCTTTGTTAAAAATCTTGGAAGAACTGAAGTTACTACACTAAGCTTAATTTCAAAAAAAATATACGGTATTTGGAGAACTTTAACAAATTTTAATCTTCAAGGAAAATCAAAAAAAAATGTTGAACATCACTACGATGTCGGCGGCCCTAAAGGAGAAAAGCTCTACGATTTATTTTTAGATAAAAATTTACGTCAATATTCTATGGCTATGTGGTTTGATGATACTAAAACATTAGAAGAGGCTCAACAAAATAAAGTAGATCATATAATTAAAAAATTAGATATTAAACCTGGCATGAGAGTTTTAGATGTTGGATGTGGTTGGGGCGGACTCGCTTTTGAAATGGCTAAACAAAAGGGATGTGAAGTTCTAGGAATTACTTTAAGTGATAATCAATTAGATTACTGCAAAAAAAAAGCAAAAGAGCTAAATTTAGATAATCAAGTTAAGTTTGAGATTATGGATTATAGAAATGTTACAGGTACATTTGACAGGTGCGTTTCAGTTGGCGCTTTTGAACATTTTGGACGTAAATTCTACAATATTTTTTTTAAAAAAATGAATGAAGTGTTGAAAGATGATGGAATATTCTTACTTCATACGATTGGCGTAGTAGACAAACCCTCACCGGCTAATCTTTTCATTCAAAAATATATTTTTCCAGGAGGGGTTTGTCCTTCATTGAGTCAAATTATCAATCCAATAGAAAAAACTGGATTAATTGTGAACGACATAGAGACTTTAATTAGGCACTACGATAAAACCCTCGAAAGTTGGTTAAAACGTTTCTTGGCTAATAAAAATAAAGTAAAAGATCTATTCGATGAAAAATTTGTAAAATGCTATGAATACTATATGGCATCTTGTGAAGCGGCTTTCAAATATAGGGACCTAGTTGTTTTTCAATTACAAATTGTGAAAAACTTTAATAACGCCAAAAGAACAAGAAACTACCTTTATTCCTGAAAACTGTTATTAAATAAGTAACAGTATGAAAAGAAAAAAAAAGAAACTTAAGAAAATCAAGTCGATAAAATCAAAAAGAACAAAACCTAAAAAAAGCAATAAAAGACCCAAAAAAATTACAAAAAGAAAATCAAAAACAAAAAAATCAATCAAAAGCAAAAGAAGAAAAACAAAATTTAAAAAAAGTAAAATTAAATTCCGAAGATCGAAAAGAAAAAAACAACAAAAAACAAGAGCAGTTATATCAAGCCTTTTAAGTTTAAGTGAAAAAGTAAAATCAATGTTTAGATTCAATTTAAACCTTGATCAATCTTTGCAGAATTTTTTTCAAGTTGTTTCTAATCGAGTTTCATATATTAAAAAAGTTATTCAAGAAGAAAGGGCAAAACAAAAAGAGAAAAAAATAGAAGAAATGGAAAGAGAAAAAATAGAAGCAAGAAAACGGTTTATGCAACAAGAGGAAATAGCACTTAAAGCTAAAGCATTAGAGCTTAAAGAAGAAAAAGAATTAAGCCGTCAATTATCAATTGATCTAAAAAGATTTTTAAGAGAGGATCAAGCTGAACTCAGAAGAGAGCGAGCTGAAAAGCAAAGAAAATTTTTAGAACAAATTAAACTTGAAAAGAAAATTGAGAGTTTTGTACGTAGAGAAGAAAAAGAAGTTCAAGCTCTTTCAAAATATGTTCTAAGCCAACAAAGAGAGTCTTACGAAGAAGTCAAACTGCGTATAGATAAAATTAAAGAGAAATACAAAGCTTTAAGACAACAAAAAGTTGAAGAAGCAATTAGAGAACGACTAACTCAATTTGGTGTTGAAGTAAAAGACAGTGATACTAAAGAAATATTATTAGAGAAAGAGAGAGTTTATAACGAAGAGAGAGAGAAGGTAGAGTATGCACTTGAATCTTTCTATAGAGCTTCCCATTCACTTTGTTTTATGATCTCAAAAAGGTATTTGAGTAAACATCTTCCAATTATGAGGTGTATTGATAAAAGAATAGAGGAGAGTTCAATATATATTAAATGGGATGATACACCTGAAAATGAATGGCTCATTTGTATTTATTTGAAAGACGATTCTCCTACTCAAGGGATAGTTATTGAGGACAAAACTGACCCAGAAAAAAATATATCTAAAGAATTTAAGAGAGATCAGATTTTTGATGCTTCAGATTTTATGGTGGACTCTCTGACGGCTTTACTAGACAGAGAAAGAAATAAAAGAAAAGCTAGTTGATAAGATCATTTAATTTTTTAATCTCACCAATTTTAAATATAATTGCCTCCTCTTTTTTGTAGCCAAACTTTTCAGCATTTTCTTTAAACCTTACAGGAGGTTCCCAGATCGGTTCCAAACTTAATATTGCTGTTCCCCAATGCATTCCTATAACCTTTTTTACTTTCAAGTCTTTCATTAAAGATAAAAGCTCTTCAGGATTTGCGTGAGCTGTAGATTTATCTTTGACCGGAATAATTGGATAGAAATTGTAAGCACCCAAATTTCCAAAACCCAAATCAATAGGTCCAAACTTTTTTCCTAATTCCTTGTAAAATGGGGCTGGTCCAGTATCACAAGCAAAAAAGATTTTTTTACCTTTGTATTCAATTAAAAAGCTCCCCCAAAGTGATCTATTTGTATTTCCATCTCCCCAGATCCACCGTTTGGACCAATGTTGACTTGGAAGCATTGTAACTGTGATTTCATCATTAATTTTAATTTTATCAAACCAATCCATTTCTTTAACAGTACTTTTTTTATATCCATTTTTCGTGAAATATTTTCCAAGTTTAAGAGGCACAAGAACTTTAGTATTTTTATAAGGAAAGTTTTTTATCGTACGAATACTCATGTGATCATAATGATTGTGTGTTAACAAAAATAAATCTATCTTAGGAAGTTCTTTAAGAGTTAATGGGGACTCTATGTATTTCTTTGGACCAAATATCATAGGTCCATAATTTTTTTCGAAAACTGGATCAGTAATAATTGTAGTATCCCCAAGCTTAATTATAAAGCTCGCGTGATCAAGCCACATCACATATGAGTCAGATTTATGCTTATCAAGGTTTTTTAAAACTATTTGTTTATCTATTACATGTTCAGGAGGATAATCAATCTTAAGTTTCTTTTTTTCCTCCCTAAAAACTTTCCAATCCCATTTAAAATTAGGGTCTCTTTTTGGACCTCCTTCAAGGTTTCTAAAAGCATATAATTTTCCGTCTTTATAAATATGATGATAAGGTTTTTCCATAGCATTTAAATTAATACTTAATGAAAATAATATACACAGAATAAGGGGTATTCGCATACCCCTTATTAGCACAGACAATTAAATTTAAAAGGAAATTAAATATCTGAACAGTTAGATTTATTTATTCTTTTATCAAATGATTTAATCGCTTCTTCTGAGATAACCCAAACATACGAGCTTTCTTTTAAACCATTCTCGTCAGCCGCAGTACATCTTTTACCAAATTTTACTTTGGCTATGTTGCCTCCAGCACAATTAGTTAACATTAACAACAAAATTAAAGTAGATAATATTTTCATAATTAAAATTTACGCTTAGAGTCTGTGCTTTGCTTGGCATAATTTGGACCAAAAAAAGAAATTGAAACTTTATTGAATAAGATAAACTTTAGCCTTATGATTGAAATTATGTCCAAAAGCCACATTTATAAATTAAAAGTTTTTGTTGAGGACGTTGACTTTGGTCGGGTATTTTATTCTAGATATCTTCAGTATATTGAAAGAGCAAGAACGGAGCTGATCTACGAAAAATTTGGTCTAACTTTAACTCAACTTATGAACGAGCATGATATTATGTTTGTCGTTAGGACGTGCAACATAAAATATATAAAATCTGCTGTTTTTGAGGACAATTTAAGTGTTGAAACAACCGTTTTAAAAAAAACTAACGTTAGACTAAACTTGCTTCAAGAGGTGAAAAGAGATGCAGAAATTCTTGTCAGCGCAGAAGTGGAACTAGCAGTTGTAGATCGAAGTGGGTCGATTAAAAAACTTACTAAAGATTTTTTTGCAAAAATTTAAATTTGGCCAAGAAATGCCTAATATCTGCCTGAATTTTCGCTATAAAATATATTCAACTCAAGTTTGCAAAATCAGCAATACTCGTAGTGACTTAAATAAATTAAAAAAAAACTATGAAAATTAGATTATTAAAAAAGAACAAATTAAAAACTAACATTAATAAGAAATTCAAAAAAATCTCTCTATTCGAACTTCAAAATAGTCCAAAATTTCTCAATTTTAGAGTTCGAGCATAATCTTTCCTCCTAAATAAACCAGTGGCTTAATTCAATTAGGCCATTGTTTTTATATTAATAATTGTTAAATTAATCTGTGAAGCGTAATAAACTGAATAACAAAGTGGCAATCATTATGGGGTCCAAATCCGATTATTCCGTAATGAAAGAATGTGAAAAAATTCTAAAGACTCTTAAGATTAAATTTCAATTATCAATTGTTAGTGCGCACAGAACACCTAAAAGAATGTTTGAATTTGCAGAGTCAGCTTCAAAAAATGGTTTTGGTGTAATTGTTGCTGGAGCAGGAGGTTCAGCTCATTTGCCTGGCATGGTGGCATCTTTATCTACTTTGCCAGTTATAGGAGTTCCAATTGAGTCAAAAAAATTAAAGGGTTTAGATAGCTTATTATCAATAGTGCAAATGCCACGAGGTTGTCCAGTAGCTACAATGGCTATAAATGGATCAATGAATGCTGGTTTACTTGCAGCTTCAATCATTGGAAATTTTGATGAAAAAATCAAATCAAATTTAGAAAAATGGAGACGTTTACAAACTAAATCTATTAAAAAAAAACCTTATTAAAATGTCAAAAAGAGTCCTAGGAATCATTGGTTCAGGTCAACTTGGCTCTTTACTATGTCAGGCTGCAAAAAAACTTAATATAAAGACTATAGTAATATCAGATGATGAAAATGGTCCAGCACAAAACTATACAGATAAATTTATTTACTCAAAATATGATGACAAAAATAAGATTAGAGAATTCATAAATGGAGTAGATATAATAACTTATGAATTTGAAAATATTCCAATAAGTATTTTAAAAGAGATAGATAAAGAAAAAAAAGTTTTACCCAAACCTGAAATTAATAAGATCATTCAAAACAGACAATTAGAAAAAACGTTTGTAAATAATCTTGGTATTAAAACTACAAAGTGGGCATTTATAAAGACTGCCAAAGATGTTCAACAAAACAAAAATTTATTACCAGGGATTTTAAAGACAAACACGTTAGGTTATGACGGTCATGGCCAGTATGTTTTAAATACCCTAAATGATGTAAAAAAAAATTGGTGTTTTACAGCAGATTACATATTAGAAAAAAGAGTAAATTTAAAAAAAGAAATTTCTGTAATTGTTACAAGATTTAAAAACAAAGAAATTTATATTTATGAACCAATAGAAAATACTCACAAAGACCAAATTTTAAAATACTCCAAAATTCCAGCTGATATAAAACCCAGTATTTTCAAAAAAGCTCAAGATAGCGCTGAGTTAATTGCAAATGCATTAGATTACATTGGAACAATGTGTGTAGAATATTTCATAGATCAAGAGGATAGCTTGTTGGTTAATGAAATCGCACCCCGAGTTCATAATTCAGGTCATTTAACAATAAATGCATTTAATATTAGTCAATTTGAAAATCACATCAGAGCTGTTTGTGGACTGAAGAAAGAAAATGTTAAGAAAATAGCAAATGCTGAGATGAAAAATATATTAGGTAGTGAAATACAGGACTATAGAAAGCGATCTTTTGAAACAGAGGAATACTTCTTTGACTATGGAAAAAAAATAATTAAAGAAAAAAGAAAAATGGGCCACTTGACGATTTTAAAAAAATAAAATTATTTTATAGTAATTCGATGCATTATACGGCTACAATTTTTTATTTCGCTTGCTTTATGCATCACACTGAGATTATCCCATAGAACTAAATCACCTTTTGACCACTCATAAGAAAATATGAATTCTTCTTTATTTACATGATCAATAAGAAAATTTTTAATATTTTCACTTTCATCAATATTTTTAATTCTTATTAGATGACCCGGAGAAACATATAAAGATTTTTGTCCATTAACCTCTTGAACAATTGGATGTTCAGCTTCCAAAACTTTTGAAGAATTAATTCCAGCTCTTTTTTCCAATTCAAGTCTAGTTTTACTAATCGGTCCGGCAGATGAAAAAACACCTTTAGCATTTTTAATTTTTTGTTTGATTTTATCTGGAAGATTTTTATACGCATTAAAACCAGAGGAAAAAATAGTATTTCCTTGCCCTACAGGAATTTCTATACCCATAAGCATAGTATATCTCGGTCTATCTTTTTCCAAATATGAAGTGTCCTGATGTAGCCAAGATCCTCCAAAAGCCAAACTTTTGTCACTAGGTTTTCTCTCTAAAACATTTATGTAAGGAAAATTTTCTAATCCTTTTAATCTTGGATACTCTACTAATTGCCCAATAGATTTAGCAAAATTTTGGTATGCACTTGGGTCCAAATTTTGTTTTTTTATGAAAATTACTCCGTATTTATTAAGTATGTCTTTAATTTGACCCGTTAAGTCGTTATTTAACTTATTTAAATTTACATCGTTGATGTATGCACCAACGTTGTTTTTACCTGGAGTTATAGAAACAGATTTCATTTAGTTTACCGAATTAATTATTGATGGATCGTTATTAACTGGATTATTAACATCTTTTGAAATTTCATGAAACTTTAAATTGGGTGGTTTTACGGAGTTCAATATTTCCATAGCATCTTTTTTAATGTTCAAATAATTATTAATCTGGCTTTGATTAATAATCATTGGCTCTCTGTGATGGATGGTACTAATTTTTTCAGTAGCTTCTCTAGTAATTATACAGAACTGATCATTCTGATATATCCCGGCAAAATACATCAATTCATCATCCTCTTTTGAAAAATAATAGGGAGTTTTTGTTTTATCTTCCCTTTTCCATTCATAATACCCATCAGCTGGTATAATACATCTTGATGTCTGGATAAGATTCTTAAAAGTAATTTTTTCCATAAGGGTTTCTCTCCTAGCATTAATAAGGGGAGAAAATTTATCCAATTTTTTAGACCAACTCGGAACCAATCCCCACTCATAAAGCTCAAGAGCCTTACCATTTGAATAAGATTTTATTATGGGTAACTTTTGAGTTGGGTGCGCATTATAATTATCTGAGTCTTCAACCTTTATATTTGTTTTTACCAAATCAGCAGTTTTAGTAACCGGTTTTCGAATACTATATCTTCCACACA
>CACPNG010000017.1 GCA_902635225.1 uncultured Pelagibacteraceae bacterium
CTAATGCACACGAGACACTTATTTGGGCATCAAAGACTAAAAAATCAAAATATACTTTTAATTATCAATCTCTCAAATGTTTAAATGATGATTTGCAAATGAGGTCGGACTGGACTTTGCCAATTTGTAATGGAAAAGAAAGACTAAAGAAAAATGGAAAAAAAATACATTCCACGCAAAAGCCAGAAGCCCTACTTCATAGAATTATATTGGCAACTACTAATAAAGATGACACAGTGTTTGATCCTTTTTTAGGTACAGGAACCACTGCTGTCGTATCTAAAAAATTAGGTAGAAATTATTACGGGATTGAAAAAGATAAAAAATATTTCATTGCAGCTAAGGAAAGAATTAAAAAGACCGAAACAATAGCTGATGACTACCTAGATACTATTGAAAATAATAAATCAAAACCTAGAATACCTTTTGGTTCACTAGTGGAATTAGGAATAATTAAACCTGGAACATCTTTGTTTGATCAAAAGAAAAAGATTAATGCAAAAATAATGGCTGATGGAAGTATAAAATATAAGGATACAGAGGGATCAATACATAAAATCGCAGCAAAAATAATGGGAGCAGAAAGTTATAATGGTTGGACTTATTGGCATATATTCATAGCAATGGTGCATCTATGTTTTTCCTAGCAGTTTATATTCACATTTTTAGGTCTTTATTTTATGGATCATATAAATCACCAAGAGAAGTAATCTGGATAATTGGTCTGATGATTTATTTATTGATGATGGCAGCAGCTTTCATGGGTTATGTTTTGCCTTGGGGTCAAATGAGTTTCTGGGGCGCTACAGTAATAACTAATTTATTTAGTGCGATCCCATTAGTTGGAGATAGTATAACAACTTGGTTATGGGGAGCATATTCTGTAGATAATCCAACACTTAACAGATTCTTTAGTTTACATTATTTAATTCCGTTTTTAATTTTAGGATTAGTAGTTTTGCACATTTGGGCTTTACATGTTCCAGGTAATAATAATCCTGTAGGTATTGATATAAAGAAACCTTCAAAAGATACAGTTCCATTTCATCCTTATATAACAATTAAAGACGCTTTTGCACTTCTAGTCTTTATGATTATATTTGCTGGATTTGTTTTCTTTACACCAAATGTTTTAGGACATTCTGATAATTACATTCCAGCTAACCCATTAGTCACCCCTGCACACATTGTGCCTGAATGGTATTTGCTTCCTTTCTATGCAATTTTAAGATCAGTGCCTGACAAACTAGGAGGCGTTATTTTAATGTTTAGTGCGATTTTTATTTTGTTCGTTCTACCTTGGTTAGACACATCAAAAGTTAGATCGGCTGTTTTTAGACCGATTTATAGACAGTTCTTTTGGATATTAGTAATAGACGTTCTAATGCTTGGTTACGTTGGTGCGATGCCAGCTGAAGGAATTTACTTAGTATTAGCTAGAGTGGGAACTATTTATTATTTCTTACATTTTATAGTAGTTATGCCTGTTGTTGGTTATTTGGAAAAAACGGATCCGATTTTAACTGCAGTAATAAGGTAGAAATTGTAGCAGAATTACTTTATATAGCCGCAAATGCCCTGTCTTCACAATCATATTTTCAAACCTCAAATTTTTATTTAAATTTTTCAAAATATTTAAACAAAAATTTTTACTCATTTGATACGCTTTTAGCAGAAAACTTTTATAAAATTGAGGATTTAGAAAGTGCAAAAAAAACTTATCAGAAGCTTAGAAAAAATGGAAATGCTTTTGAGTGGTATTCAAACAAACAAATTTCTAAAATTTTAATAAAAGAGAAAAGAAAAGATGATGCAATTAAATTATATACAAATTCTTTCAACAATCTTCCATCCAAAGGAATTTATGAAATTTATGATTATGCTGAATTTTTAAAAAATAATGAACAGTACGCAGACTCTATAAACTATTATACAAAAGTTTTAGAAAAAATAGATACAACACATCCACTTTATCCCGAAGTCACTGACAGCAGAGGTGTTGCATATGAAAGAAATGGACATTGGGATAAAGCTGAAAAAGATCTTCTTGCATCTTTGGAAGTGAATCCTAATCAAGCTTATGTCATTAACTATCTAGCATACACTTGGATAGAACAAGGTACAAAAATTGAAAAATCTTTAAAAATGTTAGAAAAAGCAAACAAAATAAAATCTAATGACCCTTATATCATAGACTCTCTTGGATGGGCTTTATACAAACTAAAGAGATATAAAGAGTCAAAAGATTATCTTCAACTTGCTGTAAAATTAATGCCTGCAGATCCAATAGTTAATGATCATTATGGTGATGTCCTTTGGCAAAATGGCAACGAAATTCAGGCTAGATATTATTGGAACTATGTTTTGAATCTTGAAAAGGCAGAAAAAGATTTAAAAGAAAAAATTGAACAAAAATTAATTAAAGGTCTTTAAAAGTATGGTCTTAAAGTCTTACGCAAAAATAAATTTAACATTATCAGTCAATAAAAAACTTAAAAGTGGACTTCATAATATCCAGTCAATTTATTGTCTTATTGATCTACATGACAAAATGTTTTTAAAAAAAAACAAAAATAAACATTTTGACCAAGTTTCTTTTACTGGTCCTTTTTCAAAAGATATTAATAAATCTAATAATTCAGTAAAAAAAGTTTTAAGTGTAATGAGAAAAAACAAAATTATTCATGATTATTATTCTGTAAAAGTAAATAAAAAAATCCCAGTCTTTGCAGGTCTTGGCGGAGGAACAGGCAATGCAGCTACTTTATTTAAGCACCTTGTAAAAAAAAAAATTAAAAAAAAGATTTTTGATAAAATTACTAAAGAGGTAGGTTCTGATTTTAGACTTTTTTCTTATAATTTTGCTTTTCAAAAAGATTTAAGATTAGTTGTTAAGCTCAATAAAAAACATAGGTTTTATTTTTTACTTGTTTTCCCAAAAATTCAAAGTTCTACTAAAAGTGTATACTTAAGATTAAAAAAGTACTCAAAATTAAAAATTCTACAAAAAAAAAATTTAAATTCTAAAAAAGGTTTTATAAATTATCTTAAAAATTCAAAAAATGACTTACAATTAATTGTAGAAAAAAAACATCCAATTATAAAAAGATTATTAAAAAATATTAGCAGTGTTAAAGGATGTTATTTATCAAGAATGACTGGATCTGGATCATCGTGTTATGGAATTTTTAATAATGAAAGAAACTCAAAATTTGCATTGAGAAAGCTTAAAAAAAGATTTCCTAATTTTTTATATTTTACTGCTAAATCTATTTAAGTACTTTTTTTTTGGCTTTTTCAAATTCCTCTTTGGTCAAAGCACCAGATTTATAAAGTTCATTAAGCTTGATTAGTTCTTTTGTAACGTTACCTTTTGTACTTTTATTTTTTAAATTGTAATTTTGTGGCAGGATGTCACTTAAGTCTAACTTTTGATATTTTTTAACAGTTTGAAATTGTTCAAAATTTTTATGCAGTTGAGCACTCTTTTCTAACCATTTTTCCATTACTTTTTTTGCTTTAGGAAAGTTTCCTATCTTGTCTGGATGAAACTCTGTTGTATCTCTAGAAGTAAACTTTGGTTTATAATTGGCGAAAGCCTCAGGTGTAATACCGTAAGAAAATAAATACCATGAAGGTCGTACAGCTAGAGAGTGATAAGATGTAAAATAATTCAAATATATGTCAGGCATTTTTATATTGTTTTTTTCTATATAATCTCTTAATGAAGCTGTAAAAACTTCATCCCCAGTAGAATCTGAGGGAGATAATTCTCTTTTAACATCAAGTATGCTTACGACCATGCAATTATGAGCAAAACCTTTTTTATAAAATTTTAGGTAATTGTAATGTTGCCTATCTCTACAACCGTCTTCTTCGGACTTAAATACAGCTGCCTGAATATAATTTGACATATATGCTACCCATTTGCTTAAATTATCAACTCTTATAATATTAAAAAAAGCTACAGGAGTTTGTCCTTCAAATTTCATAAAAAGAAGATCCTCCGATTTAATTGTTGCGTATATATCGTCAAACTCTTTATTTACTAGTTTCCAATCACCATCATCTAAAGGCAAAATCATTTTTTTTGATGATTTAAATTCATCCCTTATTGTTTCATTAATTTTTGTTTGCCAATCACTAGTTCTCCACTCTATAGAATTTACGTTTGTCAGAAATAAAAATATCAAGAAAAATGATATGAACAGGCTTTTTTTCATTATTTAGTTTAGCAAAAAATGTTCAATTTTACATATTTTATTTTTGTTTCTTTATGCTAAATGTTAAGAAGACGTTTAGTTTGGGGCATAGCCAAGCGGTAAGGCAGCGGTTTTTGATACCGCCATCCTAGGTTCGAATCCTAGTGCCCCAGCCATAGATTTATGCTTAATCTAAGTTTTAATTTTTTAAAAAATATTAAAAGTTTTATATTTCCATTTTACAAAAACAAAGATTTAAAATTTATTTTCAAAAAATTACAAGAAGGTATTCCTGGAGATAAAGTAGCTGCAAGATTTGTAGGTGGATGTGTAAGGAAGCATCTCTCAAAAGAAAAAATAGATGATATAGATATTGCAACAATTTTAACAACAGATCAGGTCAAAGAAAAATTTAAAGACACAAATCTTAAAGTTATTGATACAGGAATTAAACATGGAACTGTCACTATTGTTTCCAAAAACCACAAAGTTGAATTAACAACATTAAGAAAAGACATCAAAACAGATGGAAGACATGCAGAGGTAGAATATACTGATAGTTGGCAACAAGATTCTGAGAGAAGAGATTTTACAATTAATGCAATTTACATGGATATTAATGGAAAACTTTATGATCCACAAATGGGCACAGTTGATCTTAAAAATAAAAATATCAAGTTTATTGGAGATCCACAAAAAAGAATAGAGGAGGATTATTTAAGAATTGTCAGATTTATAAGATTTAAAGTTATGTATGATATTGTTGTTGAACCAACAACTAGTGATGCGATTAAACAAAATCTAGACGGTATACAAAAAATCTCAAAAGAGAGAATTTTGATTGAATTACTCAAAATTTTAAGTCTAAAAAACTTTTTAACAATTAATCAAAGTAGCAACTTGAGGGAAATATTTTCAATGATATTTCCTGAATTCTTATATTTAAACAGATTAGAAAGACTTAAAAAGGTATATCAATACTCTAAAGTAAATGTAGATATTTTGTTGGCTGTAATGCTGATTGATGACAAAGAAAATCATGAATATTTTATTCATAAGTATAATGCATCTAATAAGACCAAAGAGACCTTAGAACAATTTTATAAAAATTTAGTAAAACTCAAAAATGATAAAGAATTTTTTGAAAAAAATTTAATTAAAAATGTTTACTTAAATGGGAAAAATCATTTAATAGCTCTAAATTTGATAAATTTTTCAATAAATTCAAAAGTGAAAATAAATGATTTTAATAAAACTTTTAATAAAATTTTAAAAATTAAAGTACCTATATTTCCAATAGATGGAGAGATCCTTAAGCAAAAAGGGATGCAAGAAGGACAGAGTTTAGGAAATGTTTTAAAAACTTTAGAGAAAGAGTGGATAAACAATAATTTTAAAATTTCAAATGAAAGGGTAGAAGAGATAATTAAAGTAAATTTAAATTAAATGTATTCAACATCAAGAATTTCAAAGTTTCTCTCTCCAGATGGTGTTGTTACACTTATCATTTCACCCTTATTTTTACCTATAAGAGCTTTCCCTATTGGACTTTTAAAAAAAATTAAATTCTTTTTTATATCTGCTTCATCCTGGCCTACTAATCTATAAGAAATCTTTTTATCTGTTTCTAAATCTTGAACTTTTACGGTTGATCCAAAAATAACTTTTCCATTATTTTCTATTTTAGTAACATCAATTACATTCGCTCTCGCAATAATATCATTAATTGCAATTACCCTGCTTTCGATTAATGCTTGTTGTTCTTTTGCCGCATGATATTCAGCATTCTCTTTTAAATCTCCATGAGATCTTGCTTCAGCTATCGCCTCTACAATTTTTGGCCTCTGAATATTTTTTAAATCTTCTAATTCTGCTTTTAAATTTTGAAGACCACTGACTGTAATTGGTTCTTTTTCCATAACTATTTCCACTTTGCTTCAGGAGGGAGTGACATTAATATTGAGTCAATATTTCCTCCCGAGTTTAATCCAAATCTCGTGCCTCTATCATACAAAAGATTGAACTCTACATACCTTCCTCGTTTGATGAACTGTTTTTCTTTGTCTTTGTTTGTCCATTTAAATTTTTCTTTTCTCTTTATAATTCTCTTTGAAATATCTATAAAAGAAAGACCAAGCTCTCTTACAAATTTGAAATTTTTAATCCAATCTTTAGTTTCATAATCAAAAAAAATACCACCAATGCCTCTAGCTTCTTTTCTGTGTGGTAAATAAAAATATTCGTCACACCATTTTTTGTATTTTTTATAATCTTTTTTATTTTGGACACATATTTTTTTTAATTCATCGTGTATCATTTTTTTTTCTTTTAGATCTTCATAACTGGGTGTTACATCCATCCCTCCACCAAACCACTCTTTAGAAGTTACTATAAACCTAGTGTTGAAATGTATCGCGGGCATTTTGGGGTTTCTCATATGAGCAACCACAGAAACTCCTGAAGCCCAGTATTTACCTTTTCTTTCAGCTCCTAATATTTTTGATCTAAATTGTTTAGGAAAAATTCCTGAAACGGTAGACTTATTGACTCCAACTTTATCAAATATTTTCCCATTTGATAACAGAAATGAAGTTCCTCCACCTTCATTTTTTTTATTTTTATTCCAATCTCTTTTTGAGAATTTCACTTTATTATTTTCAAGATATTCAAATTCTTTACAAATCTGAGTTTGTAAATATGAAAACCAGCTATCAGCCATTTTTTTTCTAAATTCAGGTGTAATCATTTAAGTAAATTATTTTGTCTTAAAGCTTCAGAAGCTACTATCGCAACACTCATTGCAACATTTAAAGATCTAGTTTTTTTGTTCATAGGTATCTTTATTTTATTTTTGAGTATTTTATGTATCTCTTCTGGAACCCCAGCACTTTCTTTTCCGAATAAAAGCATATCATTCTTTTTAAATTTAAACTTATGATATAATTTTTTTGCCTTGGTTGTCATTAAAACTATTCTTGATTTCTTATATTTTTTTTTAAATGACTCAAAACTATTGTGCCGAACAATCTTACTTAAGCCAGCATAATCCATAACTACTCTTTTAAATCTGCTATCGTTTAAATTAAAACCACATGGTTCTATTAAGTGAATATTCAAATTTAGACACGCTCCCAGTCTGATTATTGCTGCAGTATTTTGAGGGATATCAGGTTTGTAAAGTACTATGTGCATTATTTAAGCTTAATTTATGTGTCATTCTGACCCTAGAAATCTTTAAAATATGGTTTTATTTAATAATTATATTATAAGCACTTACATAAATGAGCAAAGAAGAAAAAAAAGTTAACAGAAGAGATTTTTTATATACAGCTAGTTATACAGTAGGAGCAGTAGGGGTTGGAGCAGTTATTTGGCCAATGATTGACCAAATGAATCCTGATAAAGCCCAACAAGCTTTAGCAACTACAGAAGTTGATATTAGTAGTATAGAACCTGGCAAGTCTATTACTGTTTTATGGAGAGGAAAACCAGTATTCTTAAAAAGAAGGACTCCAGCAGAAATTGCTGAGGCCAGAGCAGTAAAGTTGGACGATTTGCCTGATCCTCAAAAAGATGAAGATAGAGTAAAAGAGGGTAAAGACGAATGGTTAGTCATGCTAGGCGTTTGTACGCATCTTGGATGTGTACCTCTAAAAGATAAAGGCGATTTTAATGGCTGGTTTTGTCCTTGTCATGGTTCACACTATGATGTATCAGGCAGAATAAGAAAAGGACCAGCGCCAACAAACATGGAGATACCGAAGTTCGAATTTGTTGACAGTAATACAATAAAGATTGGTTAAGAAATTATGAGTGAACACGAATACGTACCGAAATCTAAAGCAGCTAAATGGTTTAACGACCGTTTGCCATTGCTTACTCTTGGAGCACACCTTACTGATTATCCTACTCCAAAAAATTTAAATTATTGGTGGACCTTTGGTGGAATTTTAACTTTTTGTTTAATCACCCAAATAGTTACAGGAATTGTTTTAGCAATGCATTACGTCGCTCATGCAGATTTAGCTTTTGCGAGTGTAGAACACATAATGAGAGATGTAAATTATGGTTGGCTGATAAGATATATTCATAGCAATGGTGCATCTATGTTTTTCCTAGCAGTTTATATTCACATTTTTAGGTCTTTATTTTATGGATCATATAAATCACCAAGAGAAGTAATCTGGATAATTGGTCTGATGATTTATTTATTGATGATGGCAGCAGCTTTCATGGGTTATGTTTTGCCTTGGGGTCAAATGAGTTTCTGGGGCGCTACAGTAATAACTAATTTATTTAGTGCGATCCCATTAGTTGGAGATAGTATAACAACTTGGTTATGGGGAGCATATTCTGTAGATAATCCAACACTTAACAGATTCTTTAGTTTACATTATTTAATTCCGTTTTTAATTTTAGGATTAGTAGTTTTGCACATTTGGGCTTTACATGTTCCAGGTAATAATAATCCTGTAGGTATTGATATAAAGAAACCTTCAAAAGATACAGTTCCATTTCATCCTTATATAACAATTAAAGACGCTTTTGCACTTCTAGTCTTTATGATTATATTTGCTGGATTTGTTTTCTTTACACCAAATGTTTTAGGACATTCTGATAATTACATTCCAGCTAACCCATTAGTCACCCCTGCACACATTGTGCCTGAATGGTATTTGCTTCCTTTCTATGCAATTTTAAGATCAGTGCCTGACAAACTAGGAGGCGTTATTTTAATGTTTAGTGCGATTTTTATTTTGTTCGTTCTACCTTGGTTAGACACATCAAAAGTTAGATCGGCTGTTTTTAGACCGATTTATAGACAGTTCTTTTGGATATTAGTAATAGACGTTCTAATGCTTGGTTACGTTGGTGCGATGCCAGCTGAAGGAATTTACTTAGTATTAGCTAGAGTGGGAACTATTTATTATTTCTTACATTTTATAGTAGTTATGCCTGTTGTTGGTTATTTGGAAAAAACGGATCCGATTCCTATGAGCATCTCCGAGCCAGTATTAACCGGAGGTGCAGAACCATCTTTAGCTAGGAAGGTTAATGATAAAGTCTAATATAAAACTTCTCGTTTTATCTTTTCTGTTACTTATCTCACTTAGACCACTACAAAGCGCTGAAATGGTTGATCCAATTAAAGTGGATTGGAGTTTTAAAGGTTTGACAGGAACCTTTGATAGAGCGTCACTACAAAGAGGTTTTCAAGTTTATAAAGAAGTCTGTGCTTCTTGCCATTCAATGCAATATCTTAGCTATAGAAATCTAGGAGAACCTGGTGGACCTGAATTTTCAGAACAAGAAGTGAAAGCGATTGCAGCTAGTTTCGAAATAGAGGATGGTCCAGACTCTCAAGGAGAAATGTTTACTCGACCAGGAAAACCTTCAGATAAATTTAAGAGCCCATACCCTAATGTTCAGGCAGCAACAGCTGCAAATGGTGGGGCATACCCACCTGATATGTCAGTTTTAGTCAAAGCAAGAAAAGGAGGAGCTAATTACATTTATTCAGTTCTTGTTGGCTACGAAGACCCTCCTCCAGGTGTAACTCTTGATGACGGTGTTTATTACAATAAATATATGGCCGGTAATAAAATTAAAATGCCAAATAATTTAATGGATGGATTAGTTGAATATGCAGATGGCACGGAGTCCACTGTTGATCAAATGGCCAAAGATGTAACAACTTTTTTGGCTTGGGCTGCTGAGCCAGAACTTGAAGAGAGACATAAAACTGGTGTTAAAGTAATTATTTATTTAGTACTTTTAACAATTCTTGTTTATTTAAGCATGAAAAAAATATGGTCAAGGATTGACTCTGAAGTATAAAACATCACCATCTTTTACAATATAATCTTTTCCTTCAATTCTTAACTTTCCATTTTCTTTACATTTTTCTGCACTACCATACTTTATAAAATCTTCACAAGATACAGCTTCCGCCCTGATAAAGTTTTTTTCAAAATCGGTATGAATGACACTAGCTGCTTTTGGAGCAATAGTATTTTTTCTTACTGTCCAAGCTCTACTTTCCTCAGGGCCTGAAGTAAAAAAAGTATCTAATTTTAAAAGATCATATCCCTCTTTAATCAATTGATTTAATCCAGTTTTATTTAAACCTATATCCTGCATAAAAGCCTCTTTTTCATTCTTATCTAAACCCGAAAGCTGGTCTTCAATGTCAGCACAGATTTTTATTATTTTTTCATTAGGATATTTGTTTTGTACTTCCTCGGTATATTGATTTCCTTTAGACAAATTCTCTTCATCTACATTACATACAATTATTTTAGGTTTAATACTTAATAGACCTATACTAGATAAAAATTTATTTTCTTCTTCACTATTTATCTTTACCTCTTGATTTTTATCAAGCTGATTTAATTTTTCTTCTAAAATCTTTATTTCTTTATCCTCAAGAAGTTTCTTTTTACCCTTTTCAAGTTTTTTTTGAACAATATCCAGGTCAGACAAAACTATTTCTGTTTTGATAGTTTCTAAATCACTTGAAGGGCTTATTTTTGAATTTACGTGAGTAATTTTTTCTGAGTCGAAGCACCTCACTAAATGTATTATCGCATCTACTTCCCTAATATGTGAAAGAAATTTATTACCAAGACCTTCACCTTTCGATGCACCTTTAACTAGGCCAGCTATGTCAACAAAGGTTATGTTTGTATAAATCTTTTTTTTTGAATTTGAAAGTTTAGCTAATTGATCTAATCTTTCATCGATTACGTCAACAATACCGATATTGGGATCGATTGTGCAGAAAGGAAAATTTGCTGCCTCAGCATTTTTAGAGGCAGTTAAGGCGTTAAATAAAGTTGATTTACCTACATTCGGCAATCCAACTATTCCACACTTAAATCCCATTTAGGTTTTGATTAACTTTGCTAGAAAATAAATCCATTTTCTTGTCAATGAGCGTAGGTATTTGTTTTACAATATTTTCAGTAATTTCTTTGATTTTCTCCTCTTCATCTTCTTTAAAATCTTCGAGAACGTGATTATTAACTTTCTTTTTTTGTTTTGGATGACCTATTCCTATACGAACTCTGGAATATTCCTTTCCTATAAATTTGTCTATCGATTCAATACCATTATGACCAGCACTGCTCCCTCCAAACTTTGCTTTAATTTTTCCAAAATCAATATCCATATCATCATGAAATACAATGACGTCTTTTGCGTCAATTTTAAAATAATCTATTAACTCCTTTATAGCAGTTCCAGAATTATTCATGAAAGTTAATGGCTTAATTGCATAAATTTTTTTCTCTTCAATATTTCCAGTTGTAAGTAAACCTTTAAACTTTGGCTTTTGCTTTGATAATTTAAAATGTAAATTTATGGCATCAATAATTTTAAAGCCAATGTTGTGTCTAGTATTAGTATAGTTAGAGCCTGGATTTCCTAATCCAACAAGTAAAAGCATATTAATTATTTCTTTTCAGCAGGTTTTTTTTCGTCAGGTTTTTTATCAGTAGACTTTTTGTCAGCAGATCCTTCTTTAGCTTTATCGTCTTTTTTAGCTGGATCTCCCTCTTTCGTTGCCGCTTCTGCTCCTTCGGCAGGTGCTTCGCCTTCTGCTCCCTCTGCCGGTGTTTCTTCAGCAGGCTTTTCTGGCTCTTTAATTACAGTCGGAGCAGCTACTGTTGCAACTACGAAATCACGATCTGTAATAGTTGGTATTACATTTTCCGGAAGCTTAATCGATGAAATTTTAATGCTTGTTCCGATATCTGTTCCAGCCAAATCTACGACTATTTCATCTGGAATACTTTCAGCTGGACATTTTAATTCAACTTTTCTTCTTACAATATTTAATACCCCTCCTCTTTTTAATCCTGGGGAGTCAGGATGATTAATGAACTTCACTGGAATTTCGAGTATAATTTTTTTTCCTGAAACTATTCTCATAAAGTCAATGTGCATTGGTTCTTCCGAGACCACATGATAAGCTACATCTCTAGGTATTACTTTCTCTTTTTTACCTTCTATATCTAGCTCTAAAACTTTCGATAGAAATGTTTCAGAGTTTATAATATTTGAAATTTCTTTTTTACTAATTGAAATATTCTGATTTTTATCTTTTCCACCATACAGTATCGCAGGTATCAAACCTTTTGCTCTCAATTTATTGTTAGAGCCAGAAGATAAATTCTCTCTTTTTGTTGCTTTCAAATTACTCATAAATTTATTGAAGACGGTATATAACCCATGACATTAATCAAAACAAGTATTAATTAAATAGATCAGACACTGAGTTAGAGTTAGCTATTCTTTTAATTGCTTCAGACATTAGCGAAGATATAGATAAAACCTCTATTTTATTGTTATTATGAATTTTTTTTGTATTATCAATCGTATCCGTAACGATAAGTTTCTTGATCTTTGAGTTTTTGATTTTTTTTGACGCATCTCCACTTAATACACCGTGGGAAATAAAAACATAGACCTCATTAGCGCCACTTTTTTTGAGAGCATTTACAGCATTTACTATAGTTCCCCCACTGTCAATTATATCATCAACTATTATACAAGTTTTATTTTTTACGTCTCCTAAAATATTCATAACTTCAGACTTTCCTGGAGCTGGTCTTCTTTTGTCGATAATTGCTAGATCAGCTTTAATTCTATTGGCTAAATCCCTGGTCCTTGCAACACCACCAACATCTGGTGAAACACAAATTAACTTTTTGTTTTTTAATTTCTTTTTTATATATTTTGCAAATAATGGTGCTGTATATAAATTGTCTACCGGCATATCAAAGAAGCCTTGAATTTGACCTGCGTGTAAATCAACTGTTACTACTCTTGTTGCACCTGCATTGGTAATTAAATTTGCCATCACCTTTGCAGAGATAGAAGTTCTTGGTGCTACTTTTCTGTCTTGTCTTGCGTATCCAAAATATGGGATTACAGCTGTTATTGTTTTAGCTGAAGATCTTTTTAGAGCATCAATCACTAGTAATAATTCCATTATATTATCATTAGCCGGATGAGAAGTGGATTGAACAACAAAAACACTATTTCCTCTTATATTTTCATTAATTTCAATATAAATTTCTCCGTCTGCAAATCTTCTTATGTTTGTGTTAATTAGCTTAAGTTTTAAATTTTTGGCAATACTCTTACTGAGCTTAAGATTACTAGTTCCAGATAAGATTTTCATGAAATAAGACTATATATACAATTATTTATCTTACTTTTCAAATTAAATCATACTTATGGTTGATATACATCTTCCATAATCATTTTGCTTTAATTTTGTAGACCTTCTGTAACTAAAAAAATTCTTTTTTTCCTTATAAGTATCTCTATTAATATGATCTACTTTAACGTTGAGTTCTAAAAGTTTATCATTCACATATTTTCTTAGATTAAAAAGTTTTTTATTTTTGTTTTTAAATATAAAATATCTTTTATTTTTTTTTGCCTTCGCAAGAAACTTCCTATAAAAACTCAAGTCCACTTCGTAACTTTTACTTGATATACATGGTCCAATTGAGGCAATAATTTCATAATTATAATTTTTCTTTTTTATTTTATTAATCGTTTTTTTTATAATACCTGATAGAGCACCTTTCCAGCCTGCGTGAATACATCCGATTATTTCATTTCTTTTATCATAAATTAAAATTGGTACACAATCGGCTGTAAGAACACCTAAAGCTATCTTTTTATGTCTAGTGATCATAGCATCTGAAATAATTTTTTTTCTTAAATTAGCATTATTTATCTCTATAACTTTGTTACTATGTGTTTGATGCATTAAAATTAATCTGCTTTTTTTTACATACATCTTTTTTGATACGTATTCTAAATTTTTTGAAATATTTTTTCTTTTATCTTTTGAACCTTTTCCACAATTTAAACTTTTGTAAAGCCCAGAAGAAAAACCACCTCTTCTCGAAAAAAAACAATGTTTTATATCTTTAATTTTTTTTAAACTCTTCGAGTAAAACATCAATTAAATCCAAAATAATTAGTATTTTTGCATTTATAAACTAAAATTACTTTAAACAACTCACCCATTAATTTTGGACTTAATAATCGTTTTAATCTCAAATAAAGATTGACTCTATCTCTAAACTTCATTTTTTTTGCAATAATTTTGGCTCTAATATTTATTCCCAACTTTATTAGAAATTCTTTCTGAGAAATGATCTTTTTTACTTTACATTTATTTTTTAAAAAAAACTCTTTTAACAA
>CACPNG010000018.1 GCA_902635225.1 uncultured Pelagibacteraceae bacterium
CAAGTATCAGGATGAATTAAATTTAAATTTTTCTTTTGCTCTCTCCAAACAACTTTAGATAAATATTCAATATTTACTTGATGGCAAATTCCTACTCCAGGCGGAATAACATTTACTTTATCCAAATATTTTGAGCACCATCTTAAAAAAGAGAAACGTTCTGAATTTCTTTCATATTCTTTTCTCAAATTTTCAATTTCAGCTTTCTCACTACCAAAATGATCTACTTGTAAAGAGTGATCAATTACTAGATCAACAGGCACATTTGGTTGAATATCTTTTGAGTTTATTCCTTTTTTTTGCAAAGCTTCTCTATAAGCAAGAAAGTCTACTAACATAACTTTACCTAAGATATCATGACTTAAAATCCTATTTGGGGCAAAATTTATAGGCTTTCCTAATTTTTTCTCTAAAATTGATTTTACTTGCTCTTCTGCATTGTTATTTTGACCTAACAAATTTTGTCTAATAATGTTTTCTATCAATATTCTATAGGTATAGGGAACTTTATCTATGTCTTTTATTTTACTTATATCTACAAAATCATATTCTTTATTATTAATACTAATTTTTTTAAAATCTTTAGGTATCATAGAATTTCTTTTAACTTATTAATAAAAAGAATTATATAATATACTTAAAATACTTAAAAATAATAGGCTATAACAGCTCAAATAATTATGAATTCAAGTAAAAGATATAAAAAATCTGAATTAATTAATTTTACATATAATATTTTGAAGAAAGTAGGCTTAAATAATTCAAATTCTAAAATAATTTCAGACTTAATTATAAGAGCAGATGAAAGAGGAGTTTGGTCACATGGTATTGTTAGACTTCCGGTCTATGTAAATCGAATTGAAAAAAAAGCAGCTAAAAAGAATCCAAATTTTAAATTTAAAAAAATTTCAAATAATATTTTTCATTTATCCGGGGATAATGGTCTTGGGTATTTAGCTGCTAATGCGGGTATAAAAAAATGCGTTGCTTTAGCTAAAGAAAAAGGCATAGGTCTAGTTGCGATAAGTAAAAGCAATCATTTCGGCATGGCCGCCAATTATTTAGAATTTGCATCGAAAAACAAATGTATTGCATGGGTGTACACCAATGCTTCAAAAGCATTACCGCCTCACGGTGCTATGGCTCCATTTTTTGGCACAAGCCCTTTTGCATTTGGATGTCCAACAAAAAATAAAAATAAGCCCTTTATCTTAGACATGGCTTCGTCCTCCGTAGCAAGAGGTAAATTAAAATTTGCAGCTCAAAAAAAAATCAAAATACCTTTCGGATATGCTTTAGATAAATTTGGGAAACCTACCAATGATGGATCAAAGGCTTTTGAAGGCATTATGTTGCCTTTTGGAGGAATGAAAGGTGCCGGTATATCCTGGATGATGGATATAGTAGCAGGTATTTTTACTGGGGCAAACCATAGTGGTAAAGTTAAAAATGCAATCAATGATTTTTCTGGTCCGTCAAATGTAGGACACTTAATGATTTGTATGAGGACAGATTTATTTCAGTCACATAATAGTTTTATAAAAAAAATTGAATTTGGTTTTAAAAAAGTAAAAAAACTGAAAAAGGCAAAAGGTTTTAAGACAATTTTGCACCCAGGAGAACCAGAATATTTAAATTATCTTTCAAATAAAAAAAAAGGTATTAGTTTGTCCAGGGGAATAATTATTGAGCTCAATAAACTAGCACAAAAATATAATGTAAAGACCCCTTTTAAAATTTAGCTGCTGATTTTCCTGCAATCTTTCCAAAAACTGCTCCAGACATAAGCCCACTACCTCCGGGGTAATTAAAATAAAAAATTCCACCAATTATCTCGCCTGCTGCAAATAACCCTTTAATAGGTTTTCTAAATTTATTTAAAACCTGGCAGTTTTTATCTACCTTTAATCCTCCGAAGGTAAAAGTTATTCCACATGTAACACCGTAAGCATAAAATGGTGGCTTATCGATTAAGTTTGCCCAATTAGTTTTATTTATTTTTAATCCAGTTGTTTTTTTTCCGTCTTTAATTGTTGGGTCAAACTTGATATTTTTTGTAACAGCATTATTATATAAAAAGATTGTTTTTAAAGCTTTTGATCTGTTCATTCCTTTGATCTTGTATATTAAATCTTTAATAGAGTTAGCTTTAACCATTGTTGCAGATTTTACATCATACTCTGGGTATAACATATGGCGTACTTTTTTATCAAAAATTTGCCAACCAACTTGTTTAGGTTGGTTTATTACTTCACGTCCAAACTTAGCATAAGTAAAATTTCTAAAATCCTCTCCCTCATCAACAAATCTTTCACCTTTCAGATTTAAAACAATTCCCCAAGGATAACTAATTTTTCTATACTTATTACTAATTTTTAAGTCACTAAACTCAGGACCATTCATATCATGGAAAACCGCATGACATCCTGACCAGTTCCCAAATGGCATAGCTCCAATTTTCAAGGCCATACTTAATCCATCACCTGTATTGTGTCTTGTTCCTCTTACTTTAGCTGCTTCCCAGCCTACACCTAAATGCTTCTTTCTCATTTTTGAGCTAGATTCGAACCCACCACAAGCAAGTATCACAGATTTTGAAAAGATTTTCTTAATCTTTTTTTTATGTAATATTTTTACACCACATACAATTTTTTTTTTATAAATTAATTCAGTTACTGCTGTATCGTATTGAATCTTAATTCCATTTTTTTTTACTATATTCAATAATGAGTCGACTAGTTTTTCACCTTGTCCGTTTACTTCTAGTGTGAGGCCACCCCAATACTTCATTATTCCGTTTACTTTAAAGGATTGTCTTCCTTTTATTGGTTTAAATTTTAAACCTTTTTTACTTAACCAATGTATTGTCTCAAAGCTTTTTGAGGTTAATGTTTTAGACAAATATTTATCCGTTTTTCCTTGAGTAACTTTGTTCATATCTCTAAGGAAATTTGAAGAAGTGTACTTACCATAATCAATTTTTTTTGTATGTTTTAAGTTAGGAATTATTTTTTTTAAATCTGAAAAACCTTTATAGGCAAATCTGTAAGCTCCATTAGTGTACCTGCTATTACCACCGCGATCTTTTTTTGAAGCCTTCTCTAAAACTAAAATATTTTTTGCACCATTTTCCTTTGCTGATATTGCTGCAGAAAGAGCAGCATTTCCCGCTCCAACGATTACTAAATCAAAGGTATCCATTACTCTGTTTTATTATATTTATTTAAAAGATAAAGATAGATTTTATTTTACATTATAAAACTAAAAATCTATTATGAAACGGATAGCAATATTCTGTATAAAATTATTTAGATAAAAGCTTACTTAATTTAGTAATATCTTTTACTTTTTCAAGATTTCTCACCAATTCGATAAGGGCTTTTGATTTTTTTGATGGCCACTTGGCGAACTCACAACAACCTAAAAATTTGTCTGCAACTTCATCGTAAGACATTGGAATCATAGGGCTTCCTTTACCAAAATCTCCACGACCAGATATTTTCTTTCCATTTTTTAAATAAATATCAATTATTGTAGTCATTTTGTCGTATCCAGCTGCCTCAGCAACTTTGTTCTTATAAAAATTTACTTTTCTAAGCATTTGCTGAACATCTGGTTTGTTTATTCTTTTGTCTTGATACTCAGGGATATAAGCACGTCTTTGCACCAAAAGGATAGCCATCGAATATTCCATACTAAACTTCGCTTGGAATTCATTGGTAGGTCTATGGTGGATTAAAGCGTTTTGCATATTATGGTTAGTGCCTACATCAACCTTAACAACTTCATTTGGCTTAATGTCATGTTTTAAAATTAACTCAAGCATTTTCGTCATTCCCGGATGTGTTAATGAACCACAAGGGTGAGGTTTAATTGAAACACCAGGTTTCGAAAAAGTCCATGGTCTTCCGAGCTGGCCTTTTACTGAATTTAAATTGTAGCCTCCACCATGAGCTTGGAAAAACCCTCTTGGTGACTCCAAAATTTTATCAGTTGCTGACCATCCAAAACCAACTAAGTCGCATGCAACGACGCCACTTTCAGCAGCTCTCCCTGCATGTAATGGTTTTGTCATTGTACCAAAATTTTCTCTTAAGCCAGCACTCATTGTAGCTGCTATAGCTAAAGATTGTTGGATTTGAGATACATTATAACCTCTAATTTTTGCAGCAGCAGCAGCAGAGGCTAAAGTCCCGCAAGTTGCTGTCGAATGAAAACCATGTTGATAGTGCCTTGGCGACATTGCTTCAGAAACCTTACATTCAACATCCACACCAATTAAATATGCGTTTAAAAAAGCTTTACCATTAATTTTTTTTAACTCTCCCTCAGCAAAAGCACTTGGTAAACAAGGGGCAGTTGGATGTGTTAACAAGCCATAAACTCTATCTTTTTGAACAGCTAATTGAGTATCGTCATAATCATCAGAGTGTATCCCGGTGCCATTGGCTAGTGCAGCAAATCGAGATGTCACTTTCATTTTTGAACCAATTACAGTAGCTCTTCCTTTTGCAGAGTTATTTTTAATATGTTTAAATAAATAATCTCCAGTTCTTGCTACTGATCCTGATAAAGCTAACCCGAAACCATCTAAAATGTGTTTTTTAGCTAACTCAACAACGTTTTTAGGAATTGATTGATACTTATTTTTTTTAACAAATTCAGCAACGTACTTTGTAAGGTTTTTTCCTTTATCTGATTTAATATTTGGTGTGTAAGCTTTTCCCATAACAATTTGTAGTGATTTCTTAGTTCAGCAAAAAAATTATAGATTGTCAACAAATTTTATAATATAAAATGTCTGTTTCACAATGCAAAACACATGAGCAACATTAAAGTTCTAGACAAAACTTTTCAGATTTTAAATTCATTTGATGATGCTAATAAAAGTGTTTCTTTAAAAGAACTTTCCTCAACTACAAAGCTTAATAAATCTACAATTTTGAGGATCTGTAACTCACTAATTAAATACAATTTTTTAATCAAAAATGAAGTTAATGGTAGCTATCGTTTAGGACCAGGCAGTTGGAAATTAGGTTCAATTTACAACTCAAACTTTAAATCGGGAGAAGAGATAAGGTCAATACTAAATAGAATATTAGAAGCCACAGGTCAATCAGCTGGGTATTGGGTAAAAGCAGGTAGTAAAAAAGTTTGTTTGTATAGAGTAAACTCAAAGTCGGAACTTAACCATTATGTAGTTGAAGGGACTACATTTGAGTTAAAATCGGCTACTGGAAAAGTAATAAAAGCTTATACTCAAAATGATCAAGAGCTTAAAAATTTGATAAATAAAAAAGGTTATATTTATACTGCAGGAGAAAGATTGGATAACATAGCAAGTGTCGCTGTTCCAATATTTAACAATAAGGAAAATTTTACCGGTACATTAAGTATATCTGGTTGGAGACAATTTTTTACAAATAAATCAGTAGCAAAATTTCATAAAATTTTATCCGGGTATCAAAATCAAATGAAAAGACTTGTATCTAATGAATAAAAAAACTCTAACATTAAAAAAGTATTTTAATGATAAAAAATCTTATAAAATCCCGACTTGCCATGACCCTCTTTCTATTAAGTTAATTGAAAAAAAGGGTTTTAAAATTGGATTTATAGGAGGTTTCGCACTCTCATCTGCTAGCTTTGGATATCCGGACGCTAGTGTAATTTCTAGAAAAGAACTTGTTGAATCGACTAAACTAATTTGCAATCAATCAAAAATTCCAATTATTGTAGATGCTGATACTGGTTTTGGAGATTTGAAGAATGTTTTTAAAACAGTTAAGGATCTTTCGCACGCCGGTGCATCGGCTTTAATTCTAGAAGATCAGGTATTTCCAAAAATATGTGCCTTAACAGATAAAGTAAAATTGCTAGATATGAAAAATGCATCAAAAAGAATTAAGACAGCAATTAAAGCCTCTAAAAAAACAAAAGGTATTTTAATAATAGCAAGAACTGATGCTTTAACTAACAATTCTATCAAAGAAGCTGTAAATAGAGCAAATTTATATAAAAAATTAGGAGCTGATGCCATTTTTATTACAGGGATTAATAATACTAAGCAAGCAGATATAATTTCTAAAGAAGTTAAAAACATACCACTTTTTATAAATATCACAGAAAAAATTAAATTTAATACGAATAAAATTAAAAAGAGTAGCTTTAAGTTTATTTTATATTCTCAACAGGTGCTAAATAGCTATGTCGACTCAACAAATCAAACACTTGACTTAATTAAAAAAAATAAAAACCCTAAATTCAAAAACAAAGCAAGCGATACCCTTAATTTACTAGAATTAAAAAAATATCTAAAAATTAAACAAAATTAATTATGAAAAATTATTATTTAGCAATGAAGAGAAGTTATAAGAGTATCTTAATAGGTATCTTAGGGGGCTATCTTGCTACATTAATAAATTTACCTTTACCATGGCTTTT
Organism: uncultured Pelagibacteraceae bacterium; assembly: GCA_902635225.1. GTDB lineage: Bacteria > Pseudomonadota > Alphaproteobacteria > Pelagibacterales > Pelagibacteraceae > Pelagilacustribacter. Next base: position 6,445 of record CACPNG010000018.1, read on the forward strand.
AGGAGCTTTGTTGTTAAATCTTGTAGTATCTTTTACCAGTTATAAAATTACTTTTGATAAAAAAATTTTTCTTCCTGTTTTATTAATAATTGGTGTAATACTTGCTGGATCATTTAATATCTCATTATTATATAAAATCCATCTTTGGATATATTCTTCTATCGCAATGATTATATGTACAATTGTTGGAACAGTAGTAGTTGCATTTTATTTTGTAAAAATTTGTAAATTTAAAAAATATGTTTCAACATTGGCTGCTTTACCTGGCGCATTTGTTGTTATATCAACTGCAATTAGCGATATTACAAATAATAAAAAAGAAAGAGGCCAAGTAGTTATTCCTCAAGCTACTAGAGTATTATTTGTTGTTCTTTTCTTGCCTTTTATATTTGTAACCCAAATAGGCTATCAAGAAATAGACTCTTTTGGAAATATTGCTACATATAATTTAAGGTATTTTCTAGAAATAATTTTTTTAATTATTGTTTCCTTAATTGGAACAAAAGTTTTAGAAAAATTTAGAATACCATCTGCTCCAATACTAGCAGCAATGATAGTCGCTGGTTTTTTCTATACTCTAGAACTAACAACTGCACGTTTCCCCGATATTTTTATTAATGTAGCTTTAGTTTTTTTAGGATCTGCGATTGGGTGTAGATTAAGTGGTTTAGCACCTAAAGAAATATTATTTTTTTCTTTTCATGGCGCTATAATGTCAGCAATATTACTAGGTATTGCTGCTATTTTTGCTTACATTTTAAAAATATATTTAGGCTTTGACTTCATGGCTGCCTTTTTAAGTTTTGCTCCAGGAGGGCTTCATGAGGTAGTAGTTATAAGTGTTGCTTATGACATTGACCCATTATTTGTGACTTACCACCATTTTCTAAGAGTATTCTTTATAATTTTTTCTGTTCCATTTATTTTGAAGTTTTTGAGGAAAAAAAAATGAAATTGCATTAACCTTTTCAAGATATAAAATGAAAACTGTATGAATAAGAACTCAGAAATTAATCTCAAAGAACACAAAATTTTTTTTGTAGGCGGAAAAGTTCAAAAAGTAAAAGATAACAATATTCTTAAAGGAAAAATGTATGTTGAAAGCTTCATACCCGCAAAATCTAATAATAGAAATATAATCTTAATCCATGGTGGAGGTCAAAGTGGCTCAGGTTTTATTACTACTGCTGACGGAAGAAGAGGCTGGCTTCATGACTTTTTATCTCACGGTTATTCAGTTTACGTCGTTGACCAACCTGGTAGGGCAAGATCAGGCTATTCAAGCACTCTCTATGGTGAATATATGGATAGAGAAACTAATATAGAAGATGCGGAGAGAAGGTTCACAGCCATGGCAAAAAAAGGTAATTGGCCTCAAGCAAAATTACACAATCAGTGGCCTGGAAGTGGGTTGAGAGGAGATAAAATATTTGAGGAATATATGGCCTCTCAGGTCAATACGATGTCAGATCGAGTATATATCGAAGAAATGTCGAAGTTAGCACTCTCAGAACTCATTGATCTAGTTGGAGAAACTGTTGTCCTTGGCCATAGCCAAGGAGGACCTTTTTGTTGGTTAGCTGCAGATGTTAGACCAGATAAAGTAAAAGCTTGTGTAGCTGTAGAGCCTAACGGGCCACCATTTTTTAATGTTTCGTATGGCGGTATTAAACATAGTCATTTAAATAAACAAACTTTTAAAAAAAATGATTTTGATAAAAAATGGTATCAAACAAGCTTAGAACCAGATAGACCCAACGGCATTACGTATTCACCCCTTACTTATGATCCACCATTGAAGGATAATGAAAAACTTATGCCTAAAATTGATGAAAATAAGACTCCAGAAAATTTAGTGCAATGTTTTCTTCAAAAAGAACCTGCAAGAAAACTTGTCAATCTTTCAAAAGTTAAAATCTTAATTTTAACAGCAGAAGCATCTTATCACTCCCCTTATGATCATGGGACTAGTAATTTTTTAAAACAAGCAGGAGTTAAGCATGATTTTATAAGATTAGAAGATAACAATATTAAAGGAAATGGACACATGATGATGCACGAAAAAAATAGCTCAGATATTGCAAATTTTATAAATCAATGGATAAAAAAAGTATATTAAAAGAAAACGAAATCAGCGCTGAACAAACAATAAATCTTTTAAAAAATAATAAAAAAAATATCTCTTTTTTAGATATTAGAGAAAGAAAAGAATATGTTCATGGTTTTGCTTTTGGTTCGGTCAATTGTCCCTTATCAAAATTTAAATATTTAATAAGAGAATTAGTTCCTGATTTAAATACTACACTAATACTAATTGGTTTAAAAAATAATATTCAAACAATTCAAATACAAAAAATACTCAAAAAAATGAGGTATCATAAATCGTTTATTGTAAAAGGGGATTATAAAAATTGGAAAAAACATAAATTTCCCTTTTGGGCGGGAGAATACACTTTTTCAAAAGCATTTGGTGAATGGATAGAAATTACCTCTAATATAAAAAATTTATATGCTAAAGATCTCTATAAAATTCACAAAAAAAAACATAATTATTTACAAATTGATGCTAGACCTAAAAAAGAATTTGAAAAATTTTCTCTACCGCAATCAGTTCAATGTTCTGGAGGTGAATTACCGTGCTATATAAATAATAAAGAGAATTTAAGAAAAAATTATATTGTTCATTGTGCCGGTAGAACAAGGAGTATTATTGCATACCAAACATTAAAGGATTTTGATTTTAATAATAAAAAATATGTTTTAAATGGTGGAACACAAAACTGGGTATTAAGTGGGTTTGACCGTAAATTTAAAAACCAATCAAAAATTAAATCTACAAAAATAAACTATAAAGATGATTTAAAATTAGCAAATAGCATTGCTAAAAAATTTCAGATCCCATTAACTCAGATAAAAAGCAAAAACACTAACTTACATAATTTTCAAATTCATTCTGAAATTAAAAATTTTAAAAAAATAGCTGGTTGGAAACAAGTTAATGCAACGACACTAATACAAAGTACTGATAAATTTATATCATCAACAAATACTAAAGTTTTAATATTTTCTAACATTCCAAGTTCAGCTGTTTTTACTGTTATATGGTTGAGGCGAATGGGTTACCAAGCTATATGGCAGAAAAATAATGCTCGTAAAATTAAAAAAACTTATAAATTAACAAAATCTGATCCCACTTATTTCTTTCCAAAAAGGCACCTTGGAAACAAATCTGACTCGAAAGGCTATTTAAATTGGGAGCATACTTTAATACCAACAATTAAAAAATGGGGTTGTAAAAATCCATGGGTATCTGCAAATCAAAAAAATTTAAGCAAAGTTCAACATTCATTGTATAAGATTTATAAAAATTTCTAAGTGATTTAAATTATTGTAATTTTTCAGTAACCTCATTGGGTAAAAATCTTCTTTATTATTGTAATAAGCTTATATATCTTAATTTCTTATGATTTTAGGCTTTATTGGAACAGGAAAAATATCTTCTTCTATTATTTATGGTATTTTTAAATCTAAATTAAAAGTTAAGAAGATTTATATATCTTCAAGAAACGCTAAAATATCAAATAAACTAAAAAAAAAATTTAGGTTAATTCAAGTAATAAAAAATAATCAAGAAATAATAGATAAATCTTCTGTAATTTTTTTAGGTATAACGCCAAATGTAGGAAATAAAATTTTACATAAACTCTCTTTTTCAAAACATAAGAAAATAATAAGTCTTATATCTACAATTAATTTAATTAAGTTAAAAAAAATTATAAATAATAAGAATATAGTAAGAGCTATTCCTTTACCTCCAATAGAGATTAAAAAGGGACCAATAATTATTTGTCCTCCAAGTAAATTTGCAAAGAATATTTTTAAACACTTAGGCAACGTTTTAGAAATTAAAAATGAAAAACTAAGTTATAAGTTTTGGTCAACTGCATCTTTGATGGCTGCTTATTATGAAATTTTGAACACAAGTTCTAAATGGCTTGTTAAAAAGGGGATCAATAAAAAATTTGCTGACACTTATGTGGCTGAATTGTTTTTCGCTTTAAGTCAGGATGCTCTTAATAAATCATCTCAAGGATTTAAAAAACTCGTAGCGGACTCACAAACCCCAAAAGGCTTAAATATGCAGGTTCTTAATGAATTGAAAAAAGGAAAATTCTTTACTAAGTTCTCCAAAGCTCTTGAAAATGTAAATAAAAGAGTGAGTAAGTAAATCATGGAATATTTTATACAACAATTAGTTAATGGGATTACTTTAGGTTCAATTTATGGACTTATAGCAATTGGTTACACCATGGTTTATGGAATTATTGGAATGATTAATTTTGCTCATGGAGATATTTTTATGATCGGAGCTTTTGTTGCTTTAATTTCATTTATAATCTTTGGTTTAACTGGAGTGGCACTACCAATTATTTTACTTTTAGTTTTACTTATAGCTATGCTTTTCACAGCTTGTTATGGATGGACTGTTGAAAAATTAGCTTATAAACCATTAAGAGGATCTTTCAGATTAGCTCCACTTATTTCTGCATTAGGTATGTCAATTGTTTTACAAAACTATGTTCAAGTAGCTCAAGGAGCTAGAGTAAAGCCTATGCAGCCGTTGATAAGTGGTGGTTTGGAATTTTTTAAAAATTCTGAGTTTATTGTTACAGTTAGTTATCTTCAAATTTTTATCGTTATCTTAACAATAATTTTAATGGGTATTTTTACTTATCTAATTACAAAAACAGATTTAGGAAGAGCTCAGAGAGCTTGTGAACAAGATAGAACAATGACAGCATTACTAGGAATTAATGTTGATAGAACAATATCTATAACGTTTATCATTGGATCTTCATTAGCTTCAGTAGCTGGAATGATGTTTGTTCTTTATTATGGTGTAATTGATTTTTATATTGGGTTTTTAGCAGGGATAAAAGCTTTTACCGCTGCAGTGCTAGGTGGAATTGGTTCTTTGCCTGGAGCAATGTTAGGTGGATTGTTAATTGGTTTAATTGAAACAATGTGGTCTGGATATGTTTCAATAGAATACAAAGATGTTGCAGCTTTTAGTGTTCTAATTATAGTTTTAATTTTCTTTCCAACTGGATTTCTTGGAAAACCTGATATCGAGAAAGTTTAATGGAAAAGAAAGATATCATTCAGTCATTTAAAGATAGTTTATTTACAGGCTTTATCGCTTTAGCTTTGTTTGGTCCGATAGTTGGTCTTAGAACTGCATCCAAAGGAGAAGGTTTATTTATTACTCCTCAATGGGGTGTCGTTTTTTTATTAGTTGGACTTTGTATTTTGGGAAGATTTTTAATCAATTTAAATTCAGCTAGAACAACTGAATTTACTATTTTTTCAAAGTTAGCCTCTAAATTTTCAGCCATAACAGAGGATAAAGCAAAACACTTTGCAATTACCGCAATTTTGTTTGCTGTTGTATTTCCTTTTTTACCTTTCACTGACAGATATTTTATGGATGTAGCAATAATGATTTTAACTTACATCATGCTTGGTTGGGGATTAAATATCGTAGTTGGTTTGGCTGGTCTTCTTGACTTAGGCTATGTAGCTTTCTATGCAGTTGGTGCATATTCTTATGCGTTGATCGCCACAACATTCGGTTGGTCTTTTTGGATTTGTTTACCGTTAGCAGGATTGTTTGCAGCTTTTTTTGGAATTTTACTTGGCTTTCCTGTTTTGAGATTAAGAGGAGATTATCTTGCAATTGTTACTTTAGGATTTGGAGAAATTATAAGAATTATTTTGATCAATTGGTATGAAGTAACAAACGGTCCTGATGGTATCACTGGAATACCACGGCCATCTTTTTTTGGATTACCTTTTAAAAGATCTCCAGATGAGGGAGAAACAAGTTTTCACTTGTTTTTCAATCTTGAATATTCAACAATGCACCGAATAATATTTTTATACTATTTAATTTTAGTTTTAGCCTTAATTACAAATTACTTTACATTGAAAATAAGAAAACTTCCTGTTGGTAGAGCATGGGAAGCTTTAAGAGAAGATGAGATCGCATGTAAATCATTAGGCGTAAACCCTACAAACACAAAACTAACTGCTTTTGCAATTGGAGCTATGTTCGGTGGTTTTGCTGGTTCATTTTTTGCGACACGTCAAGCATTTATAAGTCCAGAAAGTTTTACATTTATTGAGTCAGCAATCATTGTTGCAATTGTTGTATTAGGTGGTATGGGCTCACAAACTGGAGTAGTTCTAGCATCAATTTTCTTAATTGGAATTACGGAAATGTTTAGGGATTTAGAACAATATAGAATGATCGCTTTTGGTGGAGCGATGGTTTTAATTATGGTGTTTAAACCAAAAGGAATTTTAGCGAATAGAAAGCCGACTATCCTTATGCACGGAGATAAGAAATGAGCAATTTACTTTCAGTTGAAAATTTGACAATGAAATTTGGTGGTTTGACCGCAATTGATGATTTAAGTTTTGATGCAAAAAATAATCAAATTACTTCTATCATTGGACCTAACGGTGCAGGAAAAACTACTGTATTTAATTGTCTAACTGGATTTTATAAGCCTACAAACGGTCAAATGTTCTTACACAAAGAAGAGAGCAAAATTTCATTAAGAAAATATACAGACTTCAAAATTGCTTATGTAGCTAAGGTAGCTAGAACTTTTCAAAATATAAGATTATTTCCAGCAATGTCAGTTCTTGAAAACTTGTTAGTTGCTCAACACAATGAATTAATGGTTGCCTCAGGTTATTCACTATATGGTTTGCTAAACCTTAAAACCTATAGAGACAAAGAACAGCTAGCAGTTGATAAAGCAAAATATTGGTTAGATATCATTGGTTTAACTCATCGAGCGGATGATAATGCTGGAGATCTGCCTTATGGCGATCAAAGAAAATTAGAAATTGTTCGTGCAATGTGTATTGAACCAAGGTTATTATGTTTAGATGAACCTGCTGCTGGATTAAATCCAAGAGAATCTGCTGAATTAAATAAATTATTAAAATTTATTAAAACGGAAAAGCAAACAGGTATATTATTAATTGAACACGATATGAGTGTAGTAATGGGGATCTCAGACCATGTTGTTGTTTTGAATTACGGTAAAAAAATATTTGAAGGCA
>CACPNG010000019.1 GCA_902635225.1 uncultured Pelagibacteraceae bacterium
GATATCCTATTTCACTACAATCAAATTTTTTAATTTTAAAGTAATCTTTTTCGGTCATGATAATTTGAAGATTTTTTTCTTTGGCGAATTCAATTATATTTAAAATTTCAGATTTTTTAAATTGATAGTGATCAGGGAAAATCATTTTTTTTTCAATGTTATGCCCTTCATTTAAAAGTAAGTCGAAAAAATTTTCTGGATTTGCTATTCCTGCGACTGCCAACAATTTTTTTCCCTTAAATTCACCGGAATTTATGGGATAATATTTTGAGTAAAAAATATTTAAGTTTTTGTTATATTGCAACATCTTATCCTCGAATTCCTTACTTTTTCCTCCATTAATGATTACAACCTGCACATCTTTTAGTACATCTAAACTCTCTCTTAAAGGACCAGAAGGTATAACCATTCCATTCCCTGCCAATTGATTTTGACTAAAACAAATAATATTTAATTTTTTTTTTATTTTATAATCTTGAAAACCATCATCAAGAATAACAGAGTCATAGGATTTATTTTCTGCCTCTAAAATAGCTTTAGATCTTGTGATATTAACTAATAAGTTATTATAATATTTTTTAATTAGTTCGTACTCATCTTCATGATCTGAATAATATTTTCTTACTATGGACGGTTTTTTTCCAATTTTAAATAGTTCATTAGCAATTAAAATAGCAGTAGGAGTTTTACCAGTCCCGCCCAGGTATATATTGCCAATACAAATGACTGGAATATTAAAAGTTTTACTTTTAATTAATCTCTTTTTAAAAAAAATTATTAATTTAATTAAAATAGCAAAAGGATAAAGAATCAGTGAATATAAACCGATTTTCTGATCCCAAAATTTTGGCTTACTAATTTTCATTTATAAAAAAATTTATTTTTTCCATTGAGTCGTTAAGTATTTTTTGCTCAAGTTGATTTGTTAAAGAAATAAATTCTAGATTATTTTCTTTTGAATTGTTAAAATCAAATATTAAATTTTCAACTAACTCTCTATAATTATTCACTTGTTTAGATACATTTTTTTGCGCAAGAATCAGGTATACGTCTTTAAAGTTATAAACATAAGGACCGTGATAGATTTTACAACCTAGTTTGGCAGCTTCAATTGGATTTTGACCACCTACATCCTCAAATTTTTTAATTATGGACTTTCCAATAAATACGCTTTTTGAATATTTATAAAAACTTTGTAATTTTCCAAAAGAGTTTATTATTATTATTTCTTTATTATCTAATATTTCCCCATCTGGATTAAGTATTTGACAAGCTAAATTTAAGTTTTCTCCCATTTTCTTTATTCGTTTAACTCTTGAAATGTGTCTTGGTACAATAATTGTCTTAACATTTTTAATTTTTTTTCTAAGTTCTATATGTGTATTCAAACAAAAATCATCTTCTCCCTCATGAGTGCTAGCAGCTAACCAGAATTTATTAGACTCTAAGAATTTACTATTTTTATTAAAGAATTGGGTTTTCTCTAAATTTTCGCAAAATTTTAAATTTCCAAAATAAAATACATTTTTTGCATTAAAATTTTCAAGATATTTTTTTGTTTCTGTATTTGAGACAATACATAAGTCAAATAATCCAAAAATTGATTGAGCCATTTTAGGAAAAAGTTTCCATCTATCATAAGTTTTTCTTGTAATTCTAGCATTTATAATCCCTAGAGGAATTCCTCTTCTATTTGCTAAAAAGATTAAATTTGGCCAAATTTCTGAGTCTACTAAAAAAATAACATCCGGTTTCCAATGTGAGAGAAATTTTTTCATTAAAAAATTAACATCTAATGGTAAATATCTATGAGTAGCTTTTTTAAATTTTTTTAATTCTATATTTGCAAGATTTGCAGAACTTGTAGTTTGCGTTGTTACAAGAAATTCTAAGTTCTCATTTTTTTTTTCTAATTCTTTTATAATTGGAATAATACTTTTAAATTCGCCGATACTTGCAGCATGAAATAAAACTAATTTTAATCCGTTAGTTCTTTTTACTCTAAAACTTGAAGAAAAAATTTTTTCTTTATATCTATCCTTATCTTCTTTATTAAAAATCTTCCTAAAAAAAATCAATATTATTAGCAAAGGATAAATTATGAAAGCAATGGTCCTATATAGGAGTTTCATCAAATTTACTTAAGTTGGTTATTGTATAAAGATTTGTATTCCTTACAGTTGCTTATTAAAAACTCATGTTTACCTGAGTCGACTACCCTACCATTTTTAAAAACAAAAATTTTATCAGAATTATGTATAGTCGAAAGTCTATGCGCGATCACAATTGTAGTTTTATTTTTAATTAAATTATTTATTGCATCTTGAACTATTCTTTCTGACTCAGTATCCAATGAAGATGTAGCCTCATCTAGCAGTATTATTGAGGAGTTTTTTATAATTGCTCTTGCAATCGAAATTCTCTGTTTTTGACCACCTGATAGCTTAACACCATTTTCACCAACATAGGTTTCATATTTGTCAGGTAATTTGTTTATAAATTCATCTGCAGCAGCAAATTTACAAGCCATTTCAATCTCCTCCTGTGTAGCATCCGGATTTGCATAGGATACATTTTTCTTAATAGTATCATCAAATAAAACTATATCTTGGCTTACTAATGATATGTATTTTCTTACAGAATTTAGTTGGATCTTTTTAATATCTTGTCCATCAATTTGAACTAAACCATTTTGTGGATCGTAAAATCTTGGTATTAAATTTATAATTGTACTTTTTCCTGCTCCACTCTGTCCAACAAGAGCAGTTATTTTACCACCATCAATTTTTAAATTAATATTTTTTATAGCTTTTTCAGTAGTAGTCTCATATTTAAAATCAACATTTTTAAACTCTATATTACAGTCTGAGATTTTTAGCTCGGGTAAGTTAATATCATTTTTTATCTCTATTGGTTTATCAATAACTGTAAAAATTCTTTTAGCAGATACAGAACCTTGATGAATAGTCATATTGATTGTTGCAAGCGATCTTACTGGTTGATAAGCAAGCATCATTGCAGCTAAAAAGGAAAAAAAATTGTTTACCTCTAATTCACCTGCATTAATCAATTTTCCTGAGTAAAATATAAAACCAGCAATCATTATCCCTGTCAAAACTTCCATTATAGGAGTTGCTCTAATTAAAATGCTCGCCAATCTAATATTTTTATTTACTAACTGGCTAATGACTTCATCGGAATTTTTTGTTTCATCTTCTTCTTTTTGGTAAACTCTAATCATTTTTGAAGCTTTAAAAATATCAGACATAAAGGAGATTAGCTTTCCAGATATTTCACTAGCTTGTAAAGTTGCTTTTCCCATTTTTCTTCCAAGATTTTTTGCTAAACCTGCTGCCAAAGGTATCATTATCATAGCAAAAAGAGCTAACTTCCAATTTTGATAAAACATCAATCCTACTAAAAATATAATCGAAAAGGAGTCTTTCATTATATTTAATACTCCAGTGCTTACTAACTGATGTATTTGACCACAATCGTACATTATATTAGAGATATACTTTCCTGAGTGTCTAGACTCTAAAGTTTGAATATCTGAAAATAAAATTGATTTAGCTACTTTTTTCTGCAATTCACCAGAAATTTTCTGTCCAACCTTTATGATATTTAATCGTGCAAGATATAAAGAAAGACCTTTGGCGGTAAAAGCAGTAATGATTCCAATTGGAATTAACCAAGCTAAAGTTTGATCTTTTTCAACAAATATTTTTTTTACTGCAGGGTCCAAAAGCCATGCAGTAGCTGAAGTAGATCCTGCAACAAGTATTGACAACACCAAACAAAATAAAATTGTTTTAATATGATATTTTACATATTCTTTATAAAGTCTTTTTAGGATGATTTTTAGTTCTGCAGTTTTCATCGTTTAAATTAAATAAATTGATAAAAATAGTATTAAACCAGATATGTTATTAGCTCTAAAAGCCATAAGGCAACTTTCCTGTCTCTTTTTTTTAAATATTATTACTTGGTAAAAAAGAGTTAAAAAAAACACAAATAAAAAAAAAGTAAAAAAATTTATACCTATATATTTTATAAATAATAGGCTTAGCAATAAAGCACTAAGAGAATAACAACTACCAACAAAAAACTTGATATTTTTTTTAAATTTAATTGAGGTAGATTTAAGGCCTATAATTTCATCATCAGACATATCTTGTGCTCCATAAATCGTGTCATAGCCCAATGTCCAAAATATGGCCGAGGTATATAAAATTAGAATTTCAGAAGAGATATCATTGCCCATAGAGGTCCAAGACATAAGTATTCCCCAATTAAAAGTAATTCCTAAAAATAGTTGAGGCCAATAAGTTATTCTCTTCATATAAGGATAAGAAAAAGCAAGAAACATTGAACCTAACCCTAAAAAAATTGTAATTGAATTAAACTGCATCAGAATAAAAAAAGCTAATAGACATAAAAAAACTACATATAAAAAAGCTTGACCGACCGAAATATTATTTGCAGCTAACGGTCTTTTTTTTGTTCTATTTACTTTTTTATCAAAGTCTTTATCTACAATATCATTGAATATACATCCAGCACTTCTCATTAATAATGAACCGAGAAAAAATAAAATTAAGTAATAAAAATACAGAGAGCCATTTTGAATAAATTTATGCGCATAAGTTAAACCCCAAGCACATGGCCAAAACAAAAGCATAAAACCTATTGGTTTATTTAATCTTGTTAATTCTATGAATATTTTTAAATGCTTCATCAAATATTACTTGTAAATATCAAACACTATCTTCATAATCAATTTGATTCGATATGGATATAGATTACACAGTAGCAGCATTAATGTTTCCTGCTATACCTTTAATGATGACGATGTATAGTAATCGTTTTCACACTTTAAGTGCATTAATTAGACAACTGCACGACAAATTTACTTTTGAAAAAAAAGTTCCACCAGAGTTAGAAAAACAACTTCATGTATTGAATAAAAGAACCAATTTTCTTAAATACGTAATGGGGTTTTCGTCATTTGGATTTCTTTTCAATATGCTTACCGTATTACTATTATATTTAGACTTAACATTTTATGCTAGGCTAAGTTTTGCGTTGTGCTGTGTATGTATGATAGTTTCAATTTTTTTATTTTTACAGGAAGTTAGAATGTCTAATGAGGCGTTGAAATATCACCTTAGCGACATGGACTCTATGAAAAAGGATTTATAAATTAATCCTCTAAAAGTTTTTTTTTAAAAAGTGAAATTCCTTGGTTAACTTTATGATTGTAAGATTCTTCAAAAGTACTTAATTGCCACCCTTGCATTCTTGATTTTATTTTCTCAATATTTGCTAATTTCCATTCATCACTAATATTTTCATCTTTCCATTGTTTTTTTTCTTCGTTAGTTCTCGCGCATCCATAACAGTAGCCAGTTACAGGATCAGTTTTACAAATACTTATACAAGGAGAAATTATTTTTTTTGACATTTTTGACATTAAGGAAGTAAAATTGCTGGACCAATTAATTTCCTTGCTTCAAGATCTGCGTGAGCGTTCTTAGCGTCTGCAAGCTTATACTTTTTTGAAATTCTAATTTTTATTTTTCCAAATTTCACCTTCTCAAAAATTTGATCAGCTCCAACTTGAAGTTCCTTTCTATTACTAAAGTACTGTCCAATAGAAGGCCTTGTAAAGTAAAGTCCTTTGGGCTGGATTTCTTTTGGAACATTAATAGGATCTAAAGGTCCCGATGCATTTCCAAAACTTATCATCATACCTCTTGTTGAAAGACATTCTAATGATCCATGGAATGTTTTTTTTCCTACACCATCAAAAACTACAGGTACTCCCTTATTTTTAGTAATTTTCATAACCTCTTTGGCAAAATTATCTTTTGTATAATTAATGACATAAGAGTAACCATTTTCTTCAGCTATTTTGATTTTATCATCAGAGCCGACTGTTCCAATTACTTTTGCTCCAATACTATTAGCCCATTGAGCAAAAATTTGGCCGACTCCTCCAGCTGCTGCATGAAAAAGAACTGTTTCACCAGCTTTAAGCCTATAAGTTTTGGTCAGTAAATAATTAGTAGTTAAACCTTTTGTCATTAAAGTTGCAGCTAACTCGTGTGAAATTCCATCTGGAATTTTAACAGCTATTTTAGATGGGATTATTCTTTGCTGAGCATAAGCTCCTAATGGAACAGAGGCGTATGCAATATTGTCACCTTTGTTAAACTCAGAAACATTTGAACCAACTTCATCAATTTTTCCAGCAGCTTCCAAACCAATACCACTAGGCAAATTGATGGGATACAAACCAGATCTATGATAAGTATCAATATAATTTAAACCAATTGCATGATTTGTAACTTTGATTTCATCAGCACCTGGTGAGGCAACGTTTACATCCTGAAGTTCTAATACTTCGGGACCTCCATTTTTTTTAATTACGATAGATTTAGCCATTTTTTACGGGAACGTACTTTAACTTTTAGTATTTAGCAAATGTTCCGTTGTTATAGTCTTGAATAGCCTCAAGTATCTCAGCTTTTGTATTCATCACAAACGGCCCGCCTCTTGCAATAGGTTCGCCAATTGGCTTACCAGCTATAAATAAAAATTCAGATTTTTTGCTTGCTTTAATTTTTAATTTAGTCCCTCGCTCTAATAATATTAAGTTTGAGTCAGCTGTTTTATTATGGGCTTTTTCTCCTATATTTAATTCTCCTTTTAATAGGTATACAAACGAGTTATGTCCTGATGGTACATTACAGTTAAATTCTTTTTTTTCATTTAAAATTATATGAAAATAAATGGGATCAACGTTATGATTTTTCTCTGGTCCTTCAGCTTTTTCGTATTTGCCCGCGATTACTTTTACAATTTTCTCACTATCTTCGTGTTGTCCGAGCTCATTTCCTTTTATATAAAGGTATTCAGGCTTGTTCTTTTTCATTTTAGCTGGCATGTTTATCCAAAGTTGGAAGCCTAATAACTTACCTTCTTTCATAGCAGGCATTTCGGAGTGAATAATTCCTCGTCCAGTTTTCATCCATTGTACATCTCCAGATGTCATAATACCTTTAGCTCCAGTGCTATCTTGATGTTCAAACTCTCCGTTTAACATATAAGTTACTGTTTCTATTCCTCTGTGAGGATGAGGTGGAAAACCAGCCACATAATCATCTTTATTTTCAGAACCAAATTCATCAAGCATTAAGAATGGATCGATATAATCTGCTTCTGGAGTTCCTATGCTTCTTTTTAATTTTACTCCTGCACCATCTGAGGCATTTAAGGCTTTAATAATTTTTTTTACTTCAACTTGAGACATAGCAATATTTATAATAAAAGTTTAAACTATATCAAGTAGCTGCGTTAAATTGCTTATCTCATTTTCTGGCTGAAAATCGAGGATATCAAATACTGAGTTATGTCTATTAACCCAAATAGAATTATATCCAAAGTTTCCACCTCCTGAAACATCCCATGTATTCGCGCTTAAAAAAGTAATTTCATCAGATTTAATTTTATATTTTTTAATCGGTATTTCATAAACTCTTGGGTCAGGTTTATAAATTTTTACTTCTTCAATAGAAAAAAGATCATCAAATAAATTATTTAACTTATTACTTTCAACTAGTTCATTTAGAAGATCAAGTGTCCCGTTAGAAAGTATAGCAAGTTTGAAGTTTTTCTTTTTTAAATCTTCCAAGACTCCTTTTACTTCGGGATAAGGAGACAAAATTTTGTAAAGACTAAGCAACTCATTTTTCATATTTTTATTAATATTGAATACTTTCATTGATTTATCTAAACTGTCCTCAGTAATATCCCAAAAATTTTTATGTCTTTTCATTAAACTTCTAAGCCAAGTATATTCAAGCTGAGTAGTTCTCCAAAAATTTGCAAATGTTTCCCACTTAGTTCCAATTTTATCTTTACATCTTTTAGCAGCTGAATTTACATCGAACAATGTACCGTAAGCATCAAACACTACTGCCTTTGTTTTCATCATTTATTAAATGTTATGTGAACCATCACATAATGGTTGATCATTTGTTTGTTTGCATGTGCAGAAAAAAACTTTTTTAGATTGATCAGCTAAATATTTGAAAGGCACAAACTCAGTTCCTTTATGCGAACCATCACAAAAAGGTTGCTTAGAACTAATTCCACAAGTACACCAAAAATAAGATTTTCCCTCTAATACATTGATGCCTATTGGGGAGTCTCCAGCTCTATTTCCTTTTTTCATTAAAGCTCCTTTAAATCTTCAAAATTTATTTATATTATAGATATAAATGAATATTAGATTATATCATCCAGACAGTATACTAGAAAATAATACAAGTTTGTTAAGTAAAGAGCACACTCATTATATTGTTAATGTCATGCGACTTAAAAGAGGCTCAAACTTAAATTTTTTTAATAAAAACGGAGAATGGAAAAGCGAAATAATTTTTTTAGATAAAGATAGAGTTGAAGTTAGGTTTTTAGAAAAAATTAAAGAAGCTAATAATTTATCTAAAACCGAGCTAGCTATTTGCTTAGTTAAAAAAATTCCAATGGATAATATTTTACAAAAAGCTACAGAGCTTGGTATAAGTAAAATTATTCCAATAATTTCAGAAAGAACAGAAGTTAAAGAATTAAATCTTGATAGAGCAAAAAAAATAGTTATTGAAGCGACCGAACAATCTAATCAACTTGTGCCTCCAAATATTAGTGATGTTATCAAATTAAAAGATTTTTTATTAACTTTTGATGAAAACTCAAAAATTTTATTTGCTGACGTCAATTCAAAAGAAAAATTAAAAACCGAAGATCTTAAAAATTTTAAATCTTTTTGTATTTTGATTGGTCCCGAGGGTGATTTTTCTCCAGTGGAACGTGAGTTAATCTTACAAAATAGAGCGGTAAAACCTTTTACTCTATCTGGAAACATTCTAAGGTCTGATACCGCTGCAATAAGCGCTATTTCACTAGTAAATTTTATCAATAACTTTCATTAATTGTCGCATTAATTGAAATTGTGAAATCATCTAAAAGCTGTATAAAAACCCATGATTAAAAAAATCGCTTATACAATTTTCTTAACTTGGCCAACAGCGCTTTTAGCTAATGAGCCAAAAGATTGGCAATTAGGTTTCCAAAAATCAGCATCAAAGAGTATGGATGATATTGTCTGGTTTCACGATTACATGCTTGTACCAATAATTACAGCTATCACTGCTTTTGTTTTATTTTTACTTTTGTATGTTTGTGTTAGATACAGAGCTTCTAAGAATCAAGTTCCATCTACTACAAGTCATAACACATTAATCGAGGTTATTTGGACATTAGTTCCTTGTTTAATTTTGATCGTTATGGCAGTTCCCTCATTTAAAGTTTTATATTCACAAGATGAAATTCCTAAAGCAGACGTTACTATCAAAGCTATAGGATATCAGTGGTATTGGGGTTATGAGTACCCAGATGAAAATATAATCTTCGACTCTTATATGATTGATGAAAAAGACTTAAAAGAAAATCAACCTAGATTATTAGCGGTTGACAATGCAGTTTACGTTCCAGTCAACAAAGTTGTAAAGGTTATGATAACTGCAAATGATGTTTTACATGCATGGGCACTACCATCTTTTGGGGTTAAAAGAGACGCAATTCCTGGA
Organism: uncultured Pelagibacteraceae bacterium; assembly: GCA_902635225.1. Classification (GTDB taxonomy): domain Bacteria; phylum Pseudomonadota; class Alphaproteobacteria; order Pelagibacterales; family Pelagibacteraceae; genus Pelagilacustribacter. The sequence goes on from CACPNG010000019.1 coordinate 9,654, forward strand.
AGAATAAATGAGACATGGTTTAAAGCTGATCGAACTGGAACTTTCTACGGTCAGTGTTCTGAATTATGTGGAATTAAACATGCTTTTATGCCTATCACAGTAAACGTTGTGTCTGAGGATGAGTACAATAAATGGTTAGAGGAAGCTAAAGTAAAATTTGCCAAAGAAGAGAATAATAATATTATTAAGGTAGCAAAAAAAATTAAGGAGATTCAGTAATGTCAGCAACAACTGCAGATCACGAACATCACCATAATCCAACAGGTTGGAAGAGATGGGCTTACTCAACTAATCATAAAGATATCGGAACAATGTATCTAATCTTCGCGATTATTGCCGGCATAATTGGATCCGCATTTTCAGTTTTAATGAGAATGGAATTAATGCACCCAGGAGATGGAATTCTTGGAGGCGATTATCATTTATATAATGTTTTAGTAACTGGTCACGGTCTGATCATGATTTTCTTTATGGTAATGCCAGCGATGATCGGTGGTTTTGGTAACTGGTTTGTTCCAATTATGATAGGTGCGCCAGATATGGCATTTCCAAGAATGAATAATATTTCTTTTTGGTTATTACCAGTTGCTTTAATTTTATTACTAGTATCCATTTTTGTTGATGGCCCTCCAGGTGCGAAGGGAGTAGGGGGAGGTTGGACAATTTATCCACCTCTATCTTCAAAAACTGGTCAGCCAGGACCTGCGATGGATTTAGCGATTTTAAGCTTACATGTGGCAGGAGCTTCTTCAATTTTAGGAGCAATTAATTTTATCACAACAATTTTAAATATGAGAACTCCTGGTATGACTTTACACAAAATGCCATTATTTTCATGGTCAATTTTAGTAACAGCATTTTTACTTTTATTGTCTCTACCAGTTTTAGCAGGAGCCATAACAATGCTTTTGACAGATAGAAATTTTGGAACCGCTTTCTTTGAAGCACAAACAGGCGGAGATCCAGTTCTATTCCAACATTTGTTTTGGTTTTTTGGTCATCCAGAAGTATACATTTTAATTTTGCCAGGTTTTGGAATGATAAGCCATATTGTTTCAACTTTTTCAAGGAAACCTGTGTTTGGTTATCTCGGAATGGCCTATGCAATGGTAGCTATTGGGGTTGTTGGTTTCGTTGTTTGGGCTCACCATATGTATACAGTTGGATTAGATACAGATACAAAAGCTTATTTCTTAGCTGCCACAATGATTATTGCAGTGCCAACTGGAATTAAGATTTTTTCTTGGATAGCAACAATGTGGGGTGGTTCTATAAGCTTTCAAACTCCTATGCTATGGGCTATTGGTTTTATTTTTCTGTTCACTTTAGGAGGTGTAACTGGAGTAGTTCTTGCTAACGCAGGTGTTGATACCGCGCTTCATGACACTTATTATGTTGTAGCGCATTTCCATTACGTATTATCGATGGGCGCTGTGTATGCAATTTTTGCAGGATTTTACTATTGGTTTAGTAAAATGACAGGTTATGAATATTCAGAATTTTTGGGAAAACTACATTTTTGGTTAACATTCATAGGAGTCAACTTAATATTTTTTCCTCAACATTTCTTAGGATTAGCAGGAATGCCAAGAAGATATGCAGATTATCCAGATGCATTTGCTGGTTGGAATTATATTTCTTCAATTGGTTCGTATATATCTATTATCGGCCTAGCGGTATTTTTATTAAATTTATTGTACGCTTTTATGAAAAAGAAAAAAGCAGAACCAAATCCATGGGGAGAAGGAGCAACAACTCTAGAATGGACAGTGTCATCACCGCCACCATTCCATACTTTTGAAGAGCTACCTAAAGTAAAGTAATTGAGCCAGATAAGCATAAAAACTAGAAACTCTAAACTTGGTTTAGCCTTAGAATTAAATTCATTTTTTAATTTAATGAAACCAAGAGTAATGTCTTTGGTATTATTTACCTGTATGGTTGGTTTATTAATAGCCCCAAATAATGTAGATTTTACCTCCGCTTGTATTTCTCTCCTAGCGGTAGCTATAGGCTCCGGAGCTGCTGGAACACTTAATATGTGGTACGAGTCAGATTTAGATGCTTTAATGAGTAGAACTTGTTTAAGACCTATTCCAACTGGAAAAGTTAAAAAAGATCAAGCTTTATATTTTGGCATAATTTTATCAACTTTGTCGGTAAGCATCATTTACTTCTCAGCGAACTTAATTTCTGCAATTTTATTAGCATCCACAATTGCTTTTTATTTTTTTATTTATACAATTTGGTTAAAAAGGAAAACTCCACAAAATATTGTTATAGGTGGCGCCGCAGGAGCATTACCTCCTGTTATCGGATGGACGATAGCGACTGGAAATATTTCTCTAGAGCCGCTCATATTATTTTCAATTATCTTCTTATGGACACCATCACATTTTTGGGCACTAAGTTTATATAAATCAGGAGATTATAAAAAAGCGAAAATTCCGATGCTTCCTATAATTTCTGGAACGAAGACAACAAAGATAAATATTCTTGTCTATTCTTTAATTATGTCACCAGCAGTTTTAGCTCCCTATTTTTATAATTTTGCTAGTACATTTTATTTAATTGTATCATCAATAATGACTTCGTATTATATCTACTTATGTTTTAAACTTTATAGTTCTAAAATAGTCAAGGTTTCGAACAAAATTGCAAGAAAAATATTTATTTATTCAATTTTTTATTTATTTTTTATTTTTTTAATTTTATTAATTGATAATCTTCTAAAATAACATGATGGATAAAAAGAAAAAAAATTTGATTACTGCTTTAATATTAATTTTATTTATGATTTTTTTATTTGTGCTTACTTTTTATAATATTGGGATTTACAATAGAGAAATATAATGAATATTAGTAAAAAAAACTTAACACCTATAGCTTTGGTATCAATATTTTTACTAATGCTTGGATTGTCTTTTGCAGCAGTTCCTTTATATGATTTATTTTGCAGAGTAACAGGATTCGGCGGAACTACTCAAAATGCTACTAACAAAGAAATTCCAAAAATTATAGTAAATCAAGACTATAAAATGAGATTTGATACAAATATAAACAACACTTTAGATTGGAAATTTTATCCTGAAATGAATACTTTAGATTTAAAACCAGGAGAAGTCCACACAGTTAAATTCAACGTTGAAAATCCTAGTAATGAAATTTCTTCAGGATCGGCAACATTTAATGTGTCTCCATCTCCATTTGGTATTTATCTAAATAAGATAGGCTGTTTTTGTTTTGAGAAACAAACTTT
>CACPNG010000020.1 GCA_902635225.1 uncultured Pelagibacteraceae bacterium
GAGAAGATATATGGGAGCCCGAAAAAGATGTTTACTGGGGGAAAGAAACAGTTCCATTAGCTGTGAACAGATACGGAGATCCACAAGATAGATCTTCATTGGAAGCACCGCTAGCAGCCTCTCATTTTCAATTAGTATACGTCAATCCCCAAGGTGTTGAAGGGAAACCTGATCCAGTAAGAACTGCGATGGATGTCCGGGAAACCTTTGGACGAATGGGAATGAATGATGTTGGATTAGCTAATGGTATTTTAAGTGCAGATGGTAAGATAATTTACACTGCAGAAAACCTTAAGGTGGGATTATTCAAATCATGAAAAGAGTTGTAGTTACTGGAATAGGAGTAGTTTCTTGTTTAGGAAATAATCAAAGTGAAGTTTATAATTCGTTGCTTAACGCAAAATCGGGGATTACTTTTTCTGAGGAATACAAAGAATATAATTTAAAAAGTCATGTCCATGGAAAACCAAATATTAAGCTTGAAGATCATGTAGACAGAAAATTTATAAGGTTCATGGGACCAGGGTCAGCTTATAATTATATTTCTATGAATGAGGCTGTAAAAGATTCTGGTCTTGAAGAAAAAGATATAAGCAATGTAACAACCGGAATGATTATGGGATCCGGCGGCCCTTCAATAGAAAACGTTATATTAGCAGCAGACAAGACTAGAGAAAAAAGCCCTAAAAGAATGGGCCCTTTTGTAGTTCCACGGACAATGTCGAGTACAGCTTCAGCAACTCTTGCAGTACCTTTTAAAATAAAAGGAGTTAATTATACAATTAGTTCAGCATGTGCAACTAGCGGACACTGCATTGGTAACGCTATGGAATTAATTCAACTAGGAAAACAAAAAATTATTTTTGCGGGTGGTAGTGATGAAGTTCACTTTGCTATGACTGCAATGTTTGATGCTATGACAGCATTGTCATCAAAATATAATGATACCCCTGAAAAAGCGTCTAGGCCTTACGATAAAACACGAGATGGTTTCGTTATCTCAGGTGGTGGGGGTGTTTTAGTTTTAGAAGAATATGAACATGCAAAAGCAAGAGGTGCAAAAATTTATGCGGAATTAACAGGCTACGGTGCAACATCAGATGGTTATGATATGGTAGCTCCATCAGGAGAGGGAGCAGTCCGATGTATGAAGATGGCATTGAGCACCGCAAAAAATAAAATTGATTACATAAATACTCACGGGACATCAACACCTGTTGGGGATATAACTGAATTAAAAGCTGTTGGTCAGGTATTTAGCAACTACAAACCTAAAATAAGCTCTACTAAATCTCTTGCTGGGCATTCTCTTGGGGCTACTTCAGCCCATGAAGCTATTTACAGTTTAATAATGATGAAAAATAATTTTATTGCAGCGTCTGCAAATATAAATGAAATGGATGACGAGGCAAAGAAATATCCAATTGTAACAAAAGTTGAAAAAGACATAAATCTAAATGCAGTAATGTCTAATAGTTTTGGTTTTGGTGGAACTAATGCTACTTTGGTATTTGAAAAGGTAAAACAATGAGTTTAATGAAAGGAAAAAAAGGTCTTATAATGGGCGTTGCTAATGAACGATCAATAGCTTGGGGTATATCTCAAAAACTTGCAGATGCAGGTGCAGAATTAGCCTTTACATATCTAGGTGATGCATTGAAAAAAAGAGTTGTGCCTTTGGCAGAAAAGCTAAATTCTAATGTAATATTTAGCTGCGACGTAGAGAAAAAAGAAGAAGTTATAAAACTTTTCGAAGATGTAAAGTCAAAATGGGGCGAAATAGATTTTGTAGTACACGCAGTTGCATTTTCAGATAAATCAGAGTTATCTGGTGAATATTTAAATACCACAAGAGAAAATTTTCTAAAAAGCATGCTTATTTCTTGTTTCTCATTCACTGAGGTATCTAAAGAAGCTGCAAAGATAATGAGAGAAGGAGGGAGTCTACTAACACTTACCTACGAGTCTTCTAAAGCAATACCTAATTATAATGTTATGGGAGTTTGTAAATCTGCTTTAGAGGCAAGTGTAAAATACTTAGCTAGAGATCTTGGTAAAAAAAAAATTAGAGTAAATGCAATCAGTGCAGGTCCTATTAAAACTTTAGCTGCTTCTGCCATTGGAGATGCAAAATTTTTATATAAATGGAATGAAGATCATTCTTTTTTAAAAAGAAATGTAGATATTCACGATGTAGGTAACTCTGCTTTATATTTGCTTAGTAATTTAGCAGCGGGAGTAACTGGAGAAATTCATTATGTTGATGCAGGGTATAATAAAGTAGGAATGCCAGATCCTAAAAATATGGCTTAAGCTGAAGCTTGTTTCATTGATAATTTAACTTTTCCTCTATCGAAACCAACAACTTTAACTGAAACTTCATCACCTTCTTTTACAACATCTCCAACTTTTGCAACTCGTTTGTCAGCAAGCTCAGAAATATGTACAAGGCCGTCTTGCTTTCCTAAAAAGTTTACAAAAGCTCCGAATTCCATGATTTTTACTACTTTGCCTTTATAAATTTTACCCATCTCCGGTTTAGCTATTAAATTTTTAATGAAATCAATTGCTTTGTTTCTTGAAGCTTCATCTGGTGCTGCAACAGTTACTTCACCTGTATCTTTAACATCAACTTTAGCTCCTGAGGTCTCAACAATTTCTCTAATTGTTGCTCCTCCTTTGCCAATTACTGTGGCTATATCTTTTTTATCAACTTTAATTGTTTCCATTTTAGGGGTATGTTTTGAAAACTCTTTTCTAGAAGTTTTTATAGCTTTATTCATTTCGTCTAAAATATGCTCTCTTCCTTCTTTAGCTTGATCTAAAGCTTTTTCCATAATTTCAAAGGTTATACCTGTAATTTTAATATCCATTTGAAGTGAAGTAACCCCATTTTTTGTACCAGCTACTTTAAAATCCATGTCTCCTAAATGATCTTCATCTCCCAAAATGTCAGAGAGCACTGAAAAATCTTCACCTTCTTTAATTAAGCCCATTGCAATTCCAGCAACAGGTTCTTTTATTGGAACTCCTGCATCCATTAATGATAAAGAAGTTCCGCAAACTGTAGCCATCGATGAGGAACCATTCGACTCCGTTATTTCTGAAACCACTCTTAATGTATACGGAAAATTTTCTTTTTTTGGTAAAGATGAGTTTATTGCTCTCCAAGCAAGTTTTCCATGTCCAATTTCTCTTCTACCTGTGCCTATTCTACCGCATTCTCCAACTGAAAATGGAGGAAAATTATAATGTAACATAAAGTTTGATCTCTGCATGCCATCAAGACTTTCTAGTCTTTGTTCATCATCCGTCATTCCAAGTGTAGTGACAACAAGAGCTTGAGTTTCTCCTCTGGTGAAAAGAGCAGAACCATGGGTTCTCGGTAAAACACCTACTTCACATTTTATTTGTCTAACATCTGCTAGACCTCGTCCGTCAATTCTTTTCTTTTCTTTTAAAATAGCTGTTCTGACTATATCCTTTTCTAAAGATTTTAACTGACTCATTGCTTGATTTTCAGTAACAGTTTCATCTTCCGCAAACATTTCTTTACATTGAGTTTCTATTTCAGAAATTGCTGTAGATCTTTTTTTCTTATCAATTTCTTTAAATGCTTTTCTTAAATCACTTTCAAATTTTACAGCTATCTTCTTTTTGGTTTCGGAGTGATCTACCTCTTCTATTTCCCACTTCGACTTTCCAGCCTTTTTCGCTAACTTTTCAATTGCTTCGATTATTGGTACGAATTTTTCATGTCCAAATTTAACTGCATCAAGCATTACCTTTTCAGATAATCCTGACGTTTCTGACTCTACCATCAAAACTGCATCTTTAGTTCCAGCAACAACTAAATCCAACTCAGAGTCTTTTAATTCCTCTACCGAGGGATTTAACAAATAATTACCATCTTTATAACCAACCCTGCTTGCAGCTATTGGTCCTAAAAATGGAAGCCCTGATATGGCTAAAGCCGCAGAAGACGCAATAATTGATAAAACGTCTGGTTGATTTTCATTATCATAAGACAAAACCGTTGGAAGAACTTGTACTTCATTCATAAAACCAGACGGGAACAAAGGTCTTATAGGCCTATCTATTAATCTTGATATTAAAGTTTCAGCCTCGGTTGGTCTTGCTTCTCTTTTAAAGTATCCTCCTGGTATCTTGCCAGCAGCATAGTATTTTTCTTGATAATTTACTGATAACGGAAAATAATCTTGATCCTCTGCAACTTTTTTAGCACCCACTGCAGTTGCGATAACAACCGTCTCCCCAAGAGTCGCGATAATTGCTCCGTCAGCTTGTCGTGCTACTTTTCCGGTCTCTAAAGTTAATTTTTTACCATTAACTTCTAATTCCTCTTTATTTATTTTAAACATTATTTCCTTAAATTAAGTTGCTTTATAACGTTCTGGTAAGACTCAGTGTTTTTTTTTTTTAAATAAGATAAAAGTTTTTTTCTTTTATTAACTGATTTAGTTAAGCCGATAGTAGAATGTTTATCTTTTTTAAATTTTTTAAAATGTTCTGAAAGTTTTGTAATTTTATCTGTAAGTAGTCCTATTTGAATTTCTGTCGATCCAACATCATCTTTGTGTAAAGCTAATGACTTAATTGTATCTTTTTTTTTCTTTATCATTGTATTTATTTTCTTTAATAATTCTCTCAATCTTTTCAGCGTATTCAAATGAGTTATCTTCAACAAAAGTGAGCTTAGGAAGAAACTTAATATCTAGCCTTTTCGACAGAGCTTTTCTAACAAGATGCGAGTATTCAGTCAAGATTTTTACAGTTTCTTTAGTATCTATGCCGCCTAAAGGAATCACGTAAACTCTTGCTGTTTTAAGGTCAGGTGTCATCCTAACCTCTGTTACCGTGATTAATTTAGTATTAAACAAAGGTATTTTAGCCTCATTTCTTAGGAAGAGTTGGCCTAAATTTTGCTTTACAAGTTCTCCCACCCTTAGTTGTCTTTGACTAAACTGTCTTTGAGAAGTTTGATTTACCATCATATTGACCTTTGTATTTTTTCAGACAAGTAAGATTCTATTACATCTTTTTCTTTAAAGTCTATAAAATCCTTTATGCTAATTCCACATTCTAGACCAGTGCCTACTTCTTTAACCTGATTTTTTTCTCTAAATAAAGTTAAAATTTCACCATTGTAGACGACTGTGCCGTCTCGAATTACTCTTGCTTTTGATTTGCTTTTTATTTCTCCACTAATAACTTTAGATCCAGCTATTTTTCCTGCATTTGAAACTTTAAAAATTTTTTGAATCTCTGCACTTCCTAGAACCGTCTCTTTAATATCCGGAGTAAGAAGTCCAGATAAAGATTTTTCAATATAATCCAGTGCTTCATAAATAATATTGAAAAATTTAATTTCTATTTTCTCTTTATCTGCTAATTTTTTTGCTTCTCTATTTGGCTTTACGTTGAACCCGATTAGGATCGCGTTGGAAGCTTTTGCTAGTGATATATCTGTCTCATTAATCATTCCGATATCAGACAAGATAATATTTGCTTCAACTTCATCATGTTTTATTTTATTTATTGCCATTTTTAATGCCTCACTTGAGCCCTGAACGTCAGACTTAATTATTATATTTAGTTCATCTTTACTTTTAACATTGTCGAAGAGAGTAGTTTTATCTTTTGCTATCAATTTATTTTTTGCATTATCGTCTTTTTTAATTTTTGTAATCTCTTTTGCTTCTTCTTCATTTGGAGTCACCAAAAATTCAGCTCCTGCATAAGCAGAACTATTCATTCCCAAAATTTCAACTGGCATTGAAGGTAGAGCTTCATCTATCATTTCTCCCTCGTAATTAATCATAGCTCTGATTTTACCCCATGTATTTCCACAGACAAAATAATCTCCTTTATTCAATTTGCCGTTGCTTATCAGAATAGTTGATACCGGTCCTTTTCCCTTATCAATTTTTGACTCTATTACAACACCGCTAGCTTTATCTGAATATGATGCTTTCAAATCAAGTATTTCTGATTGAAGCAAAATGCTTTCTTTAAGTTTATCTAAGTTTTGTTTTTTTAATGCTGAAACTTCGACAAACAGAGTTTCACCACTTAATTCTTCAGCTATTAACTCATATTGCATCATCTCATTTTTAATTTTACTGATATTTTTATCGGGTAGATCACACTTATTAATTGCTACAATAATTGGAACTTTTGCAGCCTTTGCATGTTTTATAGCCTCAACAGTTTGTGGTTTAATTCCATCATCTGCTGCAACAACTAAAACTACAATATCAGTAATTTTTGAACCTCTAGCTCTCATTTCAGTAAATGCAGCATGACCAGGCGTGTCGATAAACGTAATTAATTTATTGTCATTTGTTTTTACTTGATACGCACCAATATGCTGAGTAATTCCGCCGTACTCACCTGAAACAACATTGCTTTCACGCAATGAGTCTAACAGCGAGGTCTTTCCGTGATCTACATGTCCCATAATTGTCACAACAGGAGGTCTATTTTTTACTTCTCCTGAATAATTTTCTTTTTGTCTTCCAGTTTTAATGAATATTTTGTCCTCTAAAATAGGTTTATGACCAAATTCTTTTACAATATATTCTGCGGTGTCTTTATCAATGTTATGATTTATCGTTGCCACAACTTTCATGTTAAATAGAAATTTAATAATTTCACTTGATTTCTCGGCCATTCGATTTGATAATTCTTGAATAGTTATTTGTTCCGGAATCTTAACTTCTTTAATAACTTTTTTAAATTCTTTTTTATCTTCGCCTTCTGGTTTGTTTTTTTTCTCTTTCAGCCTAGCTCTTTTTACAGATGCTAAACTTCTCTGCTTTATTTCAATTTCTTCAACATTCAAAGCTCTTGAAACAGTTAATTTAAAGTCTCTTTTATCTACTGGTCCTTTCAATCTTAATTTACTTTTTCCAGCTGGTTTGTTGTCTTTTTTAATAAAATCTTTTGTTGCCTGTTGCTCAATAAATTTTCTAGCAAAGTTTTTCTTTCTACTCTCTTGATTTAAACTAATATTTTGATTGTTCGATTTATTAGTCTTGATGGATTTAAAAGGTTTTTTTTTCTCCACAAAAAAAGATTTTTTACCTGATGTGGATATTGAACTAGTATCAATTTTTTTTTTTAAATTAGATGAAATAGTAAGAGTCTTTTTTTTATTTTTGTCCATAACATTATTTGTAAGCTATCTCCCTAGCTGACATAATTAAATCGTCAGCTTCTTTTCTAGACAAAGAAAATTCTTCTAGATAGCCTTCGATTCTTATTTTCTTTCCTTTAATTTCATCATAACCACCAATTAACTCGTCAGATGATAGATCTGCGAAATCGCTTATTTTTTTAATATTTTTTTGTCCTAATATTACTAACATTCCCTGTGTCATTCCTTTTAGATTTATAAGTTTTTCTTCAACTCCCAATTCTTTTAATTTGAGTGAAACAGCTTCTTTTTCTTTTATAATTGTTTCTTTAGATCTGTTTATTAACTCTTGAGCGGTTTCTTCATCTATTGCTTCTATTTTAGAAATATCATCTGGTTTTGATTGCGCTATTTCCTCAATGGAAATAAAACCTTCAGAAACAAGTAGCTGTCCTAAAGTTTCATCTACCTCTAAATTTTTAATTAAAGTTTCAGTTCGTTCTTTAAATTCTGCCTGACGTCTTTCAGAATCTTCTTTATCTGTAAGTATATCTATCTCATAATTTGTTAATTTTGAAGCTAGCCTTACATTCTGTCCTCTTCTTCCTATAGCTTTACTTAAGTTCTCTTCAGTTAAGATTATATCAATTCTCTTATTTTCCTGATCAATAAGAACACGCTGTATCTCTGCTGGAGAAAGAGACTCCGAGATTAGTGTCGGCAGATCTTCTGTCCACTTTATGATATCTATTTTTTCTCCGTGTAATTCGTTAACTATAGTTTGAACTCTGCTACCTCTCATACCAACACAAGCACCTACTGGATCAATAGAGGAGTCTTGAGAGTGAACACATATTTTTGCTCTGCTTCCTGGATCTCTTGCAACTGATTTGATTTCTATAGTACCTTCATAAATTTCTGGAACCTCCTGAAAAAATAATTTAGCTAAAAACTGTGGATGGGCTCTTGATAAAAATATCTGATGTCCTTTTAATTCTTTTTTTACTTCGTAACAATAAGCTTTTACTCGATCGCCGGTTTTAAGTATTTCTCTAGGAATTAATTCATCTTTTTTTATTACACCTTCTGCTTTACCGAGATCAACTATAACATTGCCATATTCTAATCTTTTGATAATACCACTTAAAATTAATCCTTGTTTATCTATGAAATCCTCGTATTGTCTGTTTTTTTCTGCTTCTCTTACTCTAGAGCTTATAACTTGTTTAGCACTTTGTGCCGCTATTCTTCCAAAATCAATTTGGGGCAATTCTTCATAGATTTTTTCGCCAACTTTTAATTCTTTTTTTGTTTCTATCTTTTGAGCATCTTCTAAAGTTATCTCTCTCGCAGAGTCTTCAACTGACTCGACAACCTCTAAGACTTTTTGAATTTTAATATCTCCACTTTCCCTATCAATATTAACTTCAATATTGTTATCATTTCCGAATTTAGTAAGGGCAGCCCTCTTGATAGCGCTCTCCATTGAGTCTATGACCAATTCTTTATCAATTGATTTTTCATTAGCCACGGCTTCTACAATTCTTAAAAGTTCTAATTTATCTAGACCTCTGTTTAACATTTTTAAAGCTCCTAAAAAAAAATGGGCTAAAGCCCATTTTGAATTATTAATAAGTTTCATTAATTTTAGAAGAAAATCAAAATTTTTTCAAGATTACAATTTGAATAAATCAGCTTTATCTGTCTTTTCCCATGTAAACTCACCTTTATTTGTGGGTTTTCTACCAAAGTGACCGTATGCTGACGTCACTTGATAGATAGGATTATTTAATTTTAACATTTCCCTTATACCTCTCGGTGATAAATCAAAGTTCTTATCTATAATTTCCATTATCTTTTTCACTTTTATTTCATCTTCGTCAGCTAGTTTTACAAAAATAGAAAGTGGTTTTGACACGCCGATCGCATAAGCTATTTGAATTAGACATTTCTCCGAAGCTCCAGATGAGACAATATTTTTAGCTAAATATCTGGCTGCATAAGCCGCAGATCTGTCAACTTTTGTTGGATCTTTTCCTGAAAATGCACCTCCACCATGCGGAGCTGATCCTCCATAAGTATCTACAATAATTTTTCTACCAGTTAGCCCTGTGTCACCATCTGGACCACCGATAATAAATTGACCAGTAGGATTTATATAAATTTCATTAGGATCTAAGCTTTCAAGAAAATTAGATGGTATTGATTTTTTTATGTAAGGAATTACTAATTCTTTAACTTTATCTTGATTAATATCTTTTGAATGTTGAGTTGAAATAACAACTGAAGTAACTTTTACTGGCTTATTGTTTTCATATAACATAGTGACCTGGCTTTTGTTATCAGGTTCAATTCCTTTTAAATTACCTTTCTTTCTATCATCAGCCATTAATCTTAAAATTTTATGTGAGTAGTGTATTGGTGCAGGCATCAGCTCTTCAGTTTCATTACAGGCATAACCAAACATTAGTCCTTGATCACCTGCTCCTTCATCTTTGTTGCCTTTCGAGTCTACTCCCATTGCTATATCACTTGACTGATCATGGAGATGGTTCTCAATTTTTGCATTTTTCCAACTGAAACCTTCCTGGTCGTAACCTATATCCTTTATGCATTCTCTAACTTTATTCACAAGTTCTTCACTATTTATTTTTGGACCTCTAATTTCACCAGCAAGAACAACTCTATTTGTTGTAGTTAAAGTTTCACAAGCTACTCTTGAAACTGGGTCCATGGAGAGATAAGTGTCTACAACCATGTCTGATATTCTATCACTTACTTTATCTGGGTGACCCTCAGAAACTGACTCGCTTGTAAATAAATAATTATTAATTTTCATTTTTTTTTAATATTAGTGAAATTAAAATATATGTAATTAAAAGAGCAAAAAATATCAAATCATTTTTATTTTTATTTTCATTTTTAATAAGTGGCACTTCTAGCTCAATATTACCAGCCTCGTTAGGATTCAATTTCTTGATTACATTGCCTTTATTGTCAATAATAGCACTTATACCTTTATTGGCAGACCTTAACAAAAAAGAATTTTGCTCAATTGCTCTAAATATTGTTTTTGAGAAATGTTGATATGGACCAATAGACTCACCAAACCATCCATCTTCAGAAATATTAACTATTAAATTAGTATTTAAGTCTGACTTTTGAACAAATTTTGTAAATATAATCTCATAACAAATAAGTGGTAAAATATTTAAATCATCGAGAATAAGATTCTTTTGACTCTTGCCTTTTAAAAAAGAACCTTGCCCCTCAGTAATCTTTTTAAGCCCAAGTTTACTCAATATTTTTTGAAATGGTAAAAATTCTCCAAAGGGAACTAATTTTTGTTTTTTGTACTCTTGTATTATTTCCATCTTATTATTAATAATTATTAAACTATTATAATATCCTTTTTTTTGCTCATTAAACCTATTAACACCAAAAAGAATTAATTGATCATTTTTAAAGTTGTTTGAAATGATTTTTCTTAGTGATTTTAATTCATCGAAACTATATCCACTAAAAACACCTTCTGGCCAAATGTATAAAGTTTTGGGATCATTGCTTGCTCCACTAATTTTGATTAATTTATTGAGTCTTGCCTCAATATCTTTAACATTTAAGCCGTATTCGAGTTTAAAATTAGGGGAAATAACCTTTATATTAAATTTTTCGCTAATATTTTCTAAGTAAGAATTATTTTTATTAATAGAATGATTTCCATAGATAAAAAAAGAAAAAATAATTAAAGGTACAATGCTTAGATATAAGAATTTTTTTATTATGCTAATTTTAAAAAATAGCACAGATGGCAACATAAAGATTGTTAAAATAATAAGATTTAAGCCAAATAAACCAAATTTGTCCAAGATTTGAATTATTTCTGGTGACCAAGAAAAGCTATAAGCCCATAAATTCCAAGGAAAACCAGTTAGAATTTTTGCTCTTAGATAATCGGAAATAGCTAAGCATCCAGAAAAAATTAATATTGATAAAAAATTTAATTTTAAAAACTGCCCAATAACTAATGTTACTAACGAAAAAAATAAGCTTAAAAATAAAGGGATAAGTATTAATCCAAATGGAATTAAAATCTTAAAACTCTCGTCAAATGTTAATGAGTGTGTAATCCAGTGTATACCGCTTATATAATACCCAAACCCAAAAGCTGTTCCATAAAAAAATAGATTTGATCTAAAAGGTTTTTTTCTATAAGTACTTTTTGATTTTTTTTTAATATAAACAACTAAATAAAAAAAAATTGGGAGAACTATGAAATTTATAAAGCTAAAGTTAAAAGGCTGAAATGAAAATACTGTGAGTGCTCCTAGAGTAAATGGGAAAAGAAATAGTATGTAAAACCGATTATTAAGATAACTTTCCATTAATTAATTTAAATATGAAATAAATCTTTTTTCTATTTTAGTCATTTTGATAAAATCTAAATTTTTTTTATGGTCGTATCCGAGAAGGTGAACTAAGCCATGAACCCAAAGTTTATTGAATTCTATAATAAAATTATTTTTGTCATCTTTATTTTTAACTTTACTT
>CACPNG010000021.1 GCA_902635225.1 uncultured Pelagibacteraceae bacterium
TGATACTTACATCATGTTCATCTGTGGGTAGATTTGGAGCTGGTGTAGATATAACTTTTGATCCAAGAACTATTGGTATGCAAATTGATGATACTATAATGCAAAAAAACTTATCCGCTAGACTTGCTCTAGCAGAAAAAAATACTTTTTATCTATTAAATCTGAGGTAAGAGATGGAAATATTTTTCTATCTGGAAAAGTAGAGGAACCAGAGGAAAAAATTAAAATTACCAAAATGGCTTGGGAAACTAAAGGAGTAAGATCAGTTAAAAATGCAATTACAATTAAAGGCCAATCTAATTTTAAAAGTACTGCAAAAGACATTTTGATTACTAGTCAACTTCGTACAGCTTTAATTCTCAATAAAAAAACAAAGGCAAGAAATTATACCTTGGAAACAATTAATAAAAATGTTTACATTTTTGGTATAGCTATGGACCAGGATGAAAAAAAAGAGGTAATCGATGAAGCAAACAAAATTTACGACGTAAGTAAAGTTATTCCCTCAATTTACCTTGCTAATGAACTCAGTCGTAATAAGCTTTAGTTTGAATAATCTATTACATCTGAAGAATACGCGGCTATTGAAGCAAGGTTTAAAATTTCAGAAGTACTAGCTCTTAAAGGCGCAACCTCGATAGGTGATCCCAATCCAATCAACAAAGGTCCAATTAATTTTCCTCCACCAAAAACTTTCATTAATTTTGTCGATATAGCGGCGCTATGTAAAGCTGGCATGATTAAAATATTAGCATTACCAACTATTTTTGAAAAAGGATAAACATCTTGATAAATTGGATTTAATGCTACATCTGGCTGCATTTCTCCGTCAAAATCAAAATCAACTTTTTCTTTTTTCATTAATTCTATCGCGTCTCTTACGTGTTTAGTATTTTTTGATATTGGTTTGCCAAAGGTAGAATGAGATAAAAAGGCAACTTTTGGATCAAATCCAAATAACCTTGCAACCCTGACACATGATTTAGATACTTTAACCAACCTATCGGGAGATGGAAAATCCTGAACATTAGTATCAGCCACTAAAATTGTTTTCCCTTTTAAAGTTATCATAGTCATACCAAATATTTCTTCTCCAGGTCTTGGATCAGTAACTTTTTTTAATTTCTCAATGGAAGCAGCGTAATGTCGAATATTTCCCGTTACCATCGCATCTGCATCTTTACAAGCAATCATGGATGCACCCCAAGCTATACGTTCATTCCGTACTAATCGGTCTACATCTCTCTCTAGTTGACCTTCTCTTTGAAGTTTTTTGTATAAATGTTTAACATATTTCTCTCTTTTTTCTTTATCTGTGGAATTCACAATTTCAATTTTATAATTCTCATCAAGACCAATATTTTTAAGTTGTTCTTTTATCCTTTTTTCTGCACCAATCAAAATTGGAGTTCCTAATTTATTACGTCCAAATTCAATCGCTGCCTTTAACATATTTTCATCTTCTCCTTCAGCAAATATTACTCTTTTTGGATTTTTTCTTACTTTTGCATTAATTCCTTGCATAAGTGACATTGTTGGGTCTAACCGATTTGTTAATTGATCTCTGTACAATTCCAAATCTGGAATTTTTTTTCTTGCCACACCACTTTTCATTGCAGCTTGTGCTACCGCAGATGGAATCACACTTATTAATCTCGGATCAAATGTAGATGGTATAATGTAATCTTTTCCGTACCTAGGTCTGTCACCGCCATAAGCTGAGACAACTTCATCAGGAATATTTTCTCTAGCTAAAAGAGCAATGGCATTAGCTGCAGCTACTTTCATTTCTTCATTTATTTCTTTAGCTCTTACATCTAGCGCACCTCTAAAAATATAAGGGAAACCAATCAAATTGTTGACCTGGTTTGGATAATCTGATCTACCCGTAGCAATAATTGCATCAGATCTTACCTCTTTAATTAATTCTGGTTTAATTTCCGGATCCGGATTAGCGCAAGCAAATATAATTGGATTTTTTGACATACTTTTAATCATCTCCTTGGAGACCACATCTTTCGCAGATAAACCTAAAAATACATCAGCACCATCAATAGCCTCATTTAGAGTTCTTAGTTTAGTATCGGTCGCAAATACAGATTTAAACTGATCAATATTTTTACGACCTTTATAAATTACTCCTTTACTATCACACATGACAATATTTTCTTTTTTTACACCAGAACTTATAAACAAATTAGCACATGCTTGAGCTGAAGCTCCCGCTCCATTAATAACAACTTTTACTTCATCAATTTTTTTTTGGGAGATATCTAACGCGTTTATAAGAGCAGCTGTAGTAATGATTGCAGTTCCATGTTGGTCATCATGAAAGATGGGAATGTCTAAAAGTTCTTTTAATTTTTGCTCAATTATAAAACAATCTGGCGCTGCAATATCCTCTAGGTTTATGCCTCCAAATGTACCACCAATATTTTTTATTGTTTCTATTATCACGTCAGGATTATTGTTGTTTATCTCAATATCAATGGAGTCTATGTCAGCAAATCTTTTGAACAAAACAGATTTTCCCTCCATTACTGGTTTAGAAGCTAAAGCTCCCAAGTTCCCCAACCCTAAGATTGCAGACCCATTGCTTATTACAGCTACCAAATTACCTTTACTGGTATATTCATAAGCTAAGTCAGGATTTTTAGCGATTTCTTTTACAGGCGCAGCAACCCCTGGCGAATAAGCGAGAGAAAGATCTCTTTTAGTCGTGAGAGGTTTACTGGAATTAATCTCAATTTTGCCCGACTTTCCGTTTAAATGGAAATCAAGAGCTTCTTTATCTGAGTAATGATCAATTTCTGTTTTCTTTGGCATTTATTTTAATGAGTATGTAATATAAAGAATGCAAATTCACTATAAATTTATGGCCTAATTTAGATTTTACATGAACTTACTATCTTCAGCTACAATTTTCAGTTTTTTTACACTTATTAGCAGGGTACTAGGCTACTTTAGAGATATTTTAATCGCTTTTTTCTTAGGAACATCAATATTCGCAGATGCGTTTTTTGTAGCATTCAGATTGCCAAATACTTTTAGAAGGCTTTTTGCTGAAGGTACATTCAATGCTGCTTTTATTCCTAGCTACACAACAGCAAAGCTAAAGAATAAAAAAAGAGGCAAAAAATTTGCTGATGAAGTTTTAAGTATTTTATTACTTCTTTTAATTTTTATTGTCACGCTTGCCGAAATATTTACTCCTTATTTACTATACTTAATAGCTCCAGGTTTTGTAACAGATGATATAAAATTTAATTTAGCTATAGAACTTACAAGAATAACTTTCCCTTTCTTATTATTTGTAAGTCTTGCATCTTTTTTTTCAGGAATTTTAAATTCAAATAATAAGTTCGCAGCCGCAGCCGCAGCACCAATAATTCTAAATTTGGTTTTAATAATAGTTTTATATATTTCATACATAGAAAATTTTAATATAGCAAAGCAGCTTTCTTATGGTGTAACACTAGCTGGAATACTTCAATTAACTTTTTTAATTTTTTTTACTTATAGATTCTATAAACCAAAATTCAAATTTTTATTTAAAATTTCAAAAGAGGTAAAATTTTTCTTTAAAAAATTATTACCAAGTATTTTTTCTTCTGGAGTTATTCAAATAAACATTTTAGTTGGCACAATAATTGCTTCTTTCCAATCAGGCGCAGTTTCATATTTATATTACGCGGAGAGAGTTTATCAAATTAACTTAGCATTAGCAGGTATTGCTGTAGGAACTGTTTCATTACCAGCTCTTTCAAAGATCATTAAATCAAAAAATTTTTTAAAAGTTTTCGATATTCAAAACAAGTCTATTCAGTTGTCTTTGCTGTTATCGATTCCTGCAAGTTTGGGATTAATTTTAGCTTCAGAAGAAATAGTTAACGGATTATTCGGCTATGGTTCCTTTACCTCAGAAGATGTAAGAATAACATCCCATGCATTAAGGTTCTTTGGTTATGGTGTTGTTGCTTTTGCATTAATTAAAATATTGTCAAACTTTTTTTTTGCAAGAGATAATACAAAAATACCATTTTATATTTCAGCATTGATTGTCTTCTTAAATATATTAATTAGCTTGAGTTTGTTTAAGCAAGTTGGGTTTTTGATAATTCCTATAGCAACATCTGTATCGTCTTGGATAGGTGTTGTTATATTTTTATATATTTTAGTTAGAAAAAAATTCATAAATTTTGAAAAAGAATTCATAAATAATATTTTGAAAATTCTTATTTCATCAATAATCATGTCTTTCACACTTATATTTTCACTGAAAGAGTTCTCCAGTTATCTAGATTATGAGTATATTTATAAGTCAATTTATATATTAATTATTATAGGTTTCGTGGGAATTATTTATTTGTTATCTTGTTATTTGTTAGGCTTATTAAAGATTAAAAGTTATAAAACAAATTAAATGAATAAAAAAAAATTAGTATTTTCCGGTGTGCAGCCTACTGGAAACCTGCATCTAGGAAATTACCTTGGAGCTTTAAAAAATTTTGTTTCACTTCAAAAAGAAATGAATTGTATTTATTGTGTTGTAGACCTACATGCTATTACAGTTTATCAAAGTCCCAATGAATTAAGAAACAATGTTTTAGAGACAGTTGCTAGTTTTTTAGCGACAGGACTTAGTCCAGATAAAAGTATAATATTTAATCAATCCTCGGTTTCAGGCCATGCTGAATTGGCATGGATCTTAAATTGTGTTTCTAAGATTGGTTGGTTAAATAGAATGACTCAATTTAAAGATAAGGCAGGATCAGATAAAGAAAAGGCAAGTGTTGGATTGTATATTTATCCCAATCTTATGGCTGCAGATATTTTACTCTACAAAGCAACACACGTTCCTGTCGGTGCAGATCAAAAACAGCATTTAGAACTTTCAAGAGATATTGCTCAAAAATTTAACAATGATTTTAAATGTAAAGATTTTTTTCCTTTACCGGAACCTCTTATACCTAAAAATATTTCTAGAATAATGAGTCTGAGAGATGGAACAAAAAAGATGAGTAAATCCGAAGAGTCAGATTATTCTCGAATAAATTTAAAGGATTCTGCAGAGGAAATTAAAAAAAAAATTAAAAAAGCTAAATCGGACTCGGAACAAATTCCAGGTGATCTTAAATCCTTGGAAAAAAGACCAGAGGCATTAAATTTAATAAATATTTATTCAGAACTATCAAAAACTAGTTTGGATAAAGTTTTAAATTTAATGTCAGGAAAAGAATATTCATTTTTAAAAAAAGAACTAGCAGATCTTTTAGTAAGCGAAATTACTCCTATAGGAAAAGAGATAAACAAACTTTTAGAGGATAAAGCTTATCTCGAACAAATTTTGAAAAAAGGCAAGGAAAAAGCCAATATTATTGCTGAGGAAAACCTCAAAAATATACGTGAAAAAGTAGGACTGATATAATATAAATTTCCTATGATACAAACAGAATCTACACCAAATCCTAATTCGTTAAAATTTCTTTCAGAAAAAGTTATCTCTGCGATTGGTACTGAAGAATTTCAAAAAGGTAAATCTAAAAATTTGTCTAACACTTTTATTAAAGAACTTTTAGAGTTTAAAGGTGTGGAACTTGTGCTTTTATCCAAAAATTTTTTGTCAGTTAATAAATCAGAAGATGTCTCTTGGAATGAGTTAAAACCAATGGTTATATCGCATCTAAACCACTATTTTGAAAATAATAATAAGCCTATATTACAAGAGAACAAGAAGAGAGAGCTTCAACAAAATGATGATGAAACGGTAAAAAAAATTATAGATGTCTTAGATACAAAAATTAGACCAGCAGTCGCTAGAGACGGAGGTGATATAAAATTTAAATCCTTTGATAATGGAGTTGTGAAGGTTGAATTACAAGGTAGTTGTTCTGGGTGCCCAAGCTCATTAATGACTTTAAAACAAGGAGTACAAAATCTTCTTAAACATTATGTTAAAGAGGTTAACTCAGTAGAAGCCATTTAAAATATGAAAAAGAAATTAAGCTATAGGGATAAGTTATTAGAATTAGCATATATTTATAACGTAAAAGAAATCCATGAATATACTAAAAGAAGAAAAAATTTAACAACGGGTCAGATAGAATTAATTCTAAAAAAAAATAAAATCATTATTCCAAAAGATTTTAAGACAAGTTTTTTAAAGGAAAATTTTACGAAGCCAATCTCAAGATTAAAAACAAATATCATTCAATATAAAGAGGAAAAGGTAAAAGAAAAAAATAGGTTTTTTAGAAGAGTTGAAAACTATAAATATGACACGACTCGAAAATTTAATCATGGAGTCATAAATGTTTGGAGGGGTTTAGGCACTATAGGATTTAATTTTTTAAATGTAATTCCAAAATTAGGTACAACAATTACCCAATTTTTTGGAAAACTTTTCACTGATGTATTTAATTCAATTTATAACCAACAAATTGACCAAAAAAGTGCAAGAAATGTAATAATTGGATTTTTTGTAGTCGCAGGAGTTACAACTGCAATAATAGCAGGTATTAATGCTTATAATAAATTTGATTTTTCAGAAAAACCATTAGAAACTAAGAAAACAGAATCAGAGCCTAAAAAAAAAATTAAAAAACCAGAAGTAAAAGTCAAAAAAGAAACTAAAAAACCAGAAGTAAAAGTTAAAAAAGAAACTAAAAAACTAGAAGTAAAAGATAAAAAAGAACCTATAAAGCCTGAGCTAAAAGTTAAAAGAAATAATGTTGCTGAAGTAATATTACCAGACCTTAATCTGAAAACTGAGACCGTTATTCAACTATTTAAAGACGTTAATTATGATTTAAGAACAGTCAGAAATGAAAAACTAGTAAAACCTATTTATTTCACCCAATTTCCAAGAGATCTAGATAATTTACAAAGTGTCCAACTAAAGAAAGAAACTTTTTTAAAGATTGTTTTACCTTTAGTAGTAGCAGAGAATGAAAAAATACTTGACGATAGAGAAAAGTTAAAAAATCTTTTAGAGAAGAAATTTACCTCTGATGCTGAAAAACAATGGCTGAGACAAAAACTTTTGGAATATAAAGTTAAAAAAGGAGACCTAAAAGAACTATTGTTTAGAATGGACATGATCCCAGTTTCTATAGCTTTAGCGCAAGCTGCAAAAGAGAGTGGATGGGGAACATCCAGATTTGCGCTCGAGGGTAACGCAATTTTTGGCCAGTGGACTTGGGATGGTCAAGGAATAGCACCTTTGAAAAGAGACGGAGACAAAAATCATAAAATTTTAAAATTTCCTATTTTACGGGCCTCTGTAAAAGCTTACAAAAATAACTTAAACACTCACAAAAGTTATTCTAAATTTAGAGAAAAAAGACAACAACTAAGAAGTAAAAATAAAAATATCACTGGATTAGCTTTAACAGAAACATTGAAAAACTATGCACAGACTGGTTCTGAGTATACTAAAATACTAAACCAAATTATAACTCAAAACAGGTTATCTGATTTTGAATTAGTGAAATTAGTGAACTCAGTCAAACAGATAGAACTAAATTCTTAGTTATCTCTCACTTATTACGTACTGAATTCCTAACCATCTCCAAAATCCATCTTTTTCCCTTAATGAACAATTAATTCTACCGCGTTCGCCAATAAATTTTTCAGAAATTTCAATTTCAAGTAAGTTCTCTTCCTTAAAAAGAATTTTTGAATTTCGCCATTTATTTCCTTCATTAGAAAAACAATTTAATTGTTTTAAATTTTTTATATTTTCATGAAATTCTATATTCACTTTTGGCGGGTTTTTTGACTGCAGAAGGTATCTGTCTTCTGGTGAAATTTTCTTAAATTTTAAAGGTAGTGTTTTCATTAAAGTAGAGAATCTTTTGATCTCTCCATATTTTTCATTTATTGGAAATCTTGGTAATTCCCACAAATCCTTTGTTTCATCAATTACTCCAGAATGTTGACCAAATGCATATTTAAAACCAAGACCCTTAATAATTTTTTTAAACTCCGAACTATATTCTCCAAATGGATAAGAAAAAAATTTAGAATTTTTACCGAGCTGTTCTTCAAAAATCTTTATTGATTTTGCTATATCTTTTTTTATTATTTCAGGATTTTCTTCGACAAGATACTCATGTGAGTGACTATGATTTCCAATTTCTACATTTTCATTATTGTGCAGTTCTAGTATTTGTTCCCAATTCATATAATTAAATGAGCCAACTTCACGTGTATTTACAAAAAGAATAAATGGTATTTTCTTTTCTTTTAATACTGGCCAAGCGTTTTGATAAAACGATAATAATCCGTCGTCTATTGTTAACAAAATCTTTCTTTCATCTTTGTTTTGTGAGAGACTCTTTTCAAAATTTTTGGGATGAATAAATTTAATTTTTTCTTTTTCTATTATTTTTAATTGTTCAATAAAAACATCAATTTCAATATTAGTTGAAGGATATTTTTTTTCATTAAATCTATGATACATAATTGAAATAAGCCCGAAATCATCAAAATCATAATTATTAAGAGCGAATACCTTTGAATGATTAGTCTCAGAGGATATAATAATAAGAGCAAATATGATCAATAATTTTTTAATTATTAAGTACATCGGAAATAATGATAAATTAGGTTTAAGAATAAATAAAGAATTTTTTATTCAGGACCTTGAAAAACAAAAAAAAAACAATGAACAACTGGTTTTAAAAATAATGAAATTTCTTGAGTTCCATGATGTTAAATTAGATAAAAATTTTAGTATAATTGTTAATCAGGGTCCAGGTAGTTTTTCTGGATTAAGAATATCTATGGCTATTGCAAAAGGATTAAAAATCTCAAAAAAAATTCAGTTATTTGGATATAAAGATAAAGATTTAATGGAATTTAACCAAGAAAATATAGAGAATTTGTTAAACAAAAATTTAGTTGAAAAAAAATTGATAAATCCTATTTATTCTAGTTAAATTAAATTATGAGCATAATAGAGGAAAAGTGTAAACAAAAAGGTGTCAGGTTAACAGATCAAAGAAAAGTTATTGCTAAAATTCTTTCTGAGTCTAAAGAAATTTATGGCTCCAAAGATCATCCCGATGTAGATGAGCTTCATAAAAGGGTATCAGCAATTGACGATAAGATTAGTATTGCAACAGTTTACAGGACGGTAAAACTTTTTGAGGAAGCAGGAATTCTAGTAAAGCATGATTTTAAAGCAGGTAAAGCTAGATATGAAATAAATGATGATCACAATCATCTAATAGATATAAACAGTGGCGAAATAGTTGAATTTGTAGATAAAGATATTGAAGAACTTCAGAAAAAAATTGCAAAAAAATTAGGATATAATCTTGTAGATCATAAACTCGAGTTGTACGGGTCAAAAATAAAAAAATAATTTGGAAAAAAAAATCTTCATAAAAACTTTTGGTTGTCAAATGAATGAATATGATACAAATCGTATTTATGATATTGCTAAGTCCATAAATTATAAAAAAACTAATGAACTAAGCAAAGCAGATTGTTATGTCTTAAACACCTGTCACATTAGAGAGAAGGCAACAGACAAAGTTTACCATGATATTGGAAGAATAAAAAAAAATTTTAAAGATAAGAAAAAACCAATAGTAATAGTAACAGGATGTGTAGCACAAGCAGAGGGTGACATTCTTTTAGAAAGAGAAAAATATATTGATGCTATTATAGGTCCTCAATCTTTTCATAATCTTAATCAAATAATTAAAAATATAGAGAAAAAATCTTTACGAGAAAACTCTACAAGCTTTGATGTAAAAGAAAAATTTGATACTTTAAATAATTTTAAAAATTCTGATAGCAGTGTGTCATCATTTTTAACAATTCAAGAAGGTTGTGATAAGTTTTGTAAGTTTTGTGTCGTTCCATATACAAGAGGGGCAGAATTTTCTAGACCCACTAAAGAGTTAATAGAAGAAGCAAAAGATTTAGCAAAAAACGGTGCAAAAGAAATAACTTTGTTAGGTCAAAACGTTAATGCATATAGTCATGATCAACAAAAACTCTCAACTCTTATCTCGAGATTATCCGAAATAAAAGATATAAAAAGGATAAGATATTCAACGTCACACCCTAAAGATTTCACAAAAGATCTTATAGAAGCTCATAAAAGCACTAACAAAAAACTAATGCCACTTATTCATTTACCAGTTCAGAGTGGATCGAACAATATTCTTCAGGAAATGAATAGGAAACATACTGTGCAAGATTATTTAGAAATAATTGATAAACTTAAAGCAGTAAATCCGAGAGTAAAGTTTTCTAGTGATTTTATTATTGGATATCCGGGAGAAACTGAAAATGATTTTAATGATACTTTAAATTTATTAAACAAAATTGAGTTTATAAATTGTTTCTCTTTTATTTTTAGCCCTAGACCTGGAACTCCAGCAGCTAAATTGACTGAGATAGATTACAATGTATCAAAAAAAAGATTAACTATTTTTCAAAAGACTGCAGAAAAGATTAAATTAAAATATAAAAAAAGTCTTTTTAATAAAACAACATTGGTACTTTTTGAAAATAAAACAAAAATTAAAAATGAATTTTTTGGTAGAGACGAGTATTGGAATCCAGTAATTGTTAAAACGAAACAAAATTTAAAAGGAAAATTAAGAGAGGTAAAAATTACAGGTGGTAATCAAAATACTCTGTATGGAGAAATTGATGAAAAACTTAAGGAAAGGGATTTTGCAGCATAACTATGTCTCAGATAAGTAAACTTGATCAAAATATAGTAGTTAAAAAAATTGATAATGAGACACTTAATCTACAAATAAATGATAATGAAATGCTAATTTCTGTTGTTGGACAATTCGATTTTAACTTAAAAGAACTCGCTAAACTGACTAACACAGATGTATTTTTCAGGGGCAACTCGATAACTTGCAAAGGTAAAAATGAGAATATAAATATTTTTTGTGACGCGATTAAATTTCTGGCAAATAAATATTTTTTAACAAAAATTATTGAAAAAGAGGATATAATATTATCTGTGAAAAAAAATGTCGAATTTGATGAGTCAAATGTAAAATCATTTAAACAATTGATTAAAACTCCAAGAAAATCTGTCATAGCAAGATCTGAAAAGCAATCGGATTACATTAAAGCACTTAAAGAAAATGAAATTATCATGTCTTTGGGTCCTGCCGGAACGGGGAAAAGTTTCTTAGCTGTTTCAGTAGGAGTCTCAATGTTAATGGAAAAGAAAATTGAAAGAGTTATCTTATCTCGACCTGCCGTAGAAGCTGGAGAAAAATTAGGTTTCCTTCCTGGTGATATGAAAGAAAAAGTTGATCCTTACTTAAGGCCTTTATATGACGCTCTGTATGAACTTTTTGGATCAGAAAAAATTGATAAAAAAATTGAATCAGGTGAAATTGAAATAGCACCTTTAGCATTTATGAGAGGAAGAACTTTAAAAAATTGTTTTGCAATATTGGACGAGGCCCAAAATGCAACAGAGACACAAATAAAAATGTTTTTAACCAGAATTGGTGAAAATTCAAAGCTAGTTGTAAACGGCGATCCTTCACAAATAGATTTAATAAACAAATCCTCTTCGGGTTTAATTAAATCCAAAAATATTCTAAAAGATTTGAAAGAAATAAAGATAATTGAATTCGATCATAATGACGTTGTGAGACACCCTTTAGTTTCTAA
>CACPNG010000022.1 GCA_902635225.1 uncultured Pelagibacteraceae bacterium
AAACACCTTTTTGGCGAACTAAATATTTCAGAGCATTTATAGTAGATTGTTGTCTACTATTTCCTCCAACAACAAGTTTTACATTTTTAAGATTAAGAGATCTCACTCGTTTTGAGTCTTTTTTATTGTAAACAAGAATAAACTTTTTAATTTGCTTAAATCTTTTAGCTTTATTTAGGTTTATTTCAATTAATGATTTTCCTGCTATTTTTTGATATGGTTTGCCTATATTAGAACTAAATCTAAGGCTATTACCCCCTGCAAGAATAATTAAACAAAAACTCATGGTATAACTTTATATTATATTTATATAAATAATTAATGAATATTTAGATGTTTAAAATTATAAAAAATTTCAATTGGATTATCTTATCCTCATTTTTATGTATTTTCATGGGTATTGTTACGTTCTTGACCTTTATAAATGAAGGCTTCATATCATTAACAGATAAAAATCTACAAACATTATTAATCATCGATATTATTTTACTATTAGTTTTTTTTACCCTTATTTTTAAAAATTTTTATCGATTTTACTACGCTGGTAAAAAAAATAAAAAAGGTTCACAAACTAATTTAAAGTATATATCTGTTTTTTCACTATTTACAGTAATTCCATCTTTAATCGTTGCTATTTTTTCATTATTTATTTTTAATTTTGGAGTACAAAATTATTTCGATAAACAAATAACTAAAGCAGTAAATAATTCTTATGATGTTGCAAAAAATTATTTAGAAGAAAGTAAGGAAAATGTTTTATCTGATGTAATTTTAATGAGCGTTGGCTTAAATAGAGCGTCAAATTTATATTATTCTAATCCCTCAAGCTTCAAAAAAATATTAAGATCTGAAAAATTTTTAAGAAGAATAGATGATGTTTATTTAATTGATAGCTTAGGAAATATTTTAATTTCAGATGTAAGAGATATAACCGAACAATTTGTAATACCTTCTGATGAAGATTATGATTTAGTTTTAGAAGGTAAGCCAGTATTTGTCTCGAATAATTTAGAAAATAAAACTACTGTAATGACTAAATTAAATTCATTAGTAGACACATATCTTTATATTTCCAGAAATATTGATCCTGAAATTCTCAGGTATTTAAATGAAACAGAAGAGGCTGTGAGTTTTTATTATTCTGTAGAAAATAGTCAAACTGGAATAAAAGTCACTTTTGCAATTATTTATATTATTGTAGTAACTTTACTATTATTTTTATCAACTTCTATAGCAATAACATTTGCTTCAAGATTAACAAAACCAATAGTAAACTTAATTAGCGCATCTGACTCTATTAGCAAGGGTGCTTTAGATGTTAAAGTTCCTGACTTAGATACTGATGAGGAATTTAAACAACTAAATAAAAATTTTAATTTAATGATAGAAAGATTGAAAGAGCAACAAAACAAACTTCTTATAACAGAAAGATATGAGGCTTGGGAAACAGTAGCTAGAAAGCTAGCGCATGAAATCAAAAATCCTTTAACGCCAATTCAGTTATCAATCGATAGCTTGAGAGAAAAATATAAAAAAAAACTTACTGAACACAGTCAGGAGTTTGAAAAATATTTAGAAACAATTAACAGACAAATAAGAGATATTGAAAAATTAGTTAACGAATTTTCAAGTTTTGCAAGAATGCCAAGACCAATCTTAAAAAAAATAAACTTTTTAAAATTAATTAATAAATCATTAGATTTTGTAAAAATGACATCAAAAGCTTCTATAAATTTGAAAGTAAGAGAAAAAAAAGCATTTATTAACGGAGATGAAGATCAACTTAACAGAGTATTTATAAACTTGATTAAGAATTCTGAAGAGGCTTTTGAAGAATTTACAAAAAAAAACCCTAAATTTAAGGGGATTATTGACATAGAAATTAACAGTAATAATGATTATATAATTTGTAGATTGACAGATAATGGACCAGGTATTACAGACGCTAAAAAAGCTATGACACCTTATTTTACAACAAAAAAAACAGGTACTGGACTTGGTCTTCCAATTGTGACTAAAATTATTAATGAACACTCCGGAGTCTTTTCAATAAAAAATAAAAAAAAAGAAAGAGGAACTATAGTCAATCTTACTTTACCGAAATTAAATGCATAAAGAAATTTTAGTAATTGATGATAATCCAGATATTCGATCGATTGTAAGCAATATTTTGGCTGAACAGAACTATGTAGTACGAACAGCTGCTAATTACGATCAAGCAGTTTTTGAAATAAATAAAAAACTTCCCGATCTCGCAATTGTAGATATAAAACTCGATAAAGCTGATAAGGACGGAATTGATTTATTAAAAATGATTACAATTAAAGATAAGTTAACACCTGTAATTATGATCTCTGGTCATGCGACTGTTCAAATAGCAGTTGAAGCTACTCGTCTTGGTGCATACGAATTTATTGAAAAACCTTTTTCTAAAGAGAAAATTCTTAATTATGTAAATAGAGCACTTGAGTCATCAGAACTAAAAAAAGAAAAAAATTTAATAGAAAACAAACTTTTCCATTCATTTGAATTAATTGGAAAAAGCCCATCAATTATGAAGGTTAAAAAAATTATTGAAAAATTATCATCTTCTGAAAGTAGAGTTTTAATTTCTGGACCTACGGGCACAGGTAAGGAATTAGTCGCAAGAAAAATTCATAAAAATTCTATTAGATCACATGAACCATTCGTAATAATAAATGCTGCCTTACTTAAAGAAAATACATATGAGAAAGAGTTATTTGGAGAGGAGTTCGAGGATGGTAGTATATCTTTTGGCGCGCTAGAAAGAGCCAATAAAGGAACCCTATTAATTGATGAAGTTTCAGAAATACCTTACCAGACTCAGGCAAATATTCTTAGAGTTTTGATAGATCAAAAATTTAAAAGATTAAATGGCTCTAAAGATATAAATGTAAACATAAGAATTATTTCTTCTACATCTAAAAACTTAAATGATTTAGTAAAAATAAATAAATTTAGAGAAGATCTTTACCATAGGTTGAATGTGATACCCATTGAACTCAACTCACTCAATTCTAGAACAGAAGATATCCCGTTGCTGATTAATTATTTTAAAAAAAAGCTTTCAGAAATTAATGGTGTTCAGTTACAAAATTTAGAAATAGATAATGATAATTTATATACCTATAATTGGCCGGGAAATGTTAGAGAGCTTAGAAATCTTATCGAAAGAGTCACAATTTTATCAGCTAATGAACCTCAATCTAATATTAACCAATTAATGAATGATATTTTAAACCCTGCTTCTTCAAATTATTCAAGCAAGGATCTTTTAGAGAAATCTTTCTCTTCATCATTGAAAGAAGCGCGGAGAAGTTTTGAAAAAGAATACCTAACAACTCAGTTGAAGAAAAATCACGGGAATATCTCTAAAACAGCAGACTTTATTGGAATGGAACGATCTGCACTTCACAGAAAACTTAAAGAATTAGGGATTAAAGGAATAAACTAAAATGAACATTATTATATGTGGAGCTGGCAAAGTCGGCTTTTCAATAAGCAAACAATTGTCAGCTCAAGGACATTCAGTAACAGTAATAGACCAGTCCTCTGATGATATCAAAAAAATTAATGAGACCCAGGATGTAAAAGGAATTGTGGGAAGAGCTTCTTTGCCGAGTGTTTTAGATAACGCAGGAGCTGAAAAAGCAGATATGATCATTGCTGTAACAAGAAATGATGAAACAAATATGATTGTATGTCAGCTAGCTAGTTCATTATTTAATGTTTCAAAAAAAATTGCAAGAATTAGAACTAAAGATTTTTTAGAGGGAAAATGGGGTAAGCTCTATAACAAATCCAATATACCAATTGATGTGATTATTTCACCTGAGCTTGAAGTAGCCAAATCTTTATATAGGAGGCTTGAAGCACCAGGTGCACTAGACAACGTTCCTTTTGGAAATGGAAAAGTTAAAATGTTAGAGATATCTATAGAAAAAAACTGTCCTATTAAAAATATACCATTAAAAAAACTAACAGAGAAATTTCCAGATTTTAAAGCAAATATTATCGGTGCTTTAAGAAAAGACAAATTTATATATCTTAAAAAAAATGATCAAATGTTAGAGGACGATAATGTTTATGTTGTTGTAAACAGCGATCAACTTAATCAAATTTTAAAAGCTTTCGGACACGACGAGAAAATTTCAAAAAATGTTTTAATTATTGGAGGAGGAAATATCGGGTTAAATTTAGCGAAAATGTTAGAAGAAAATTTTGAAGATTTAAGAGTAAAAATAATTGAAAAAGATAAAAAAAGAGCAGAAGAAATAGCAAATGAGCTCTCATCATCTATTGTAATTAATGGCGATGCACTTGATGAGGAAATTCTTAAAGAAGCAAATCTCGAAGGTTCAGAAACTGTTTTAGCATTAACGAATGATGACGAGAATAATATGATGGCTTGCGTTTTAGCTGAAAAAAGTGGAATGAAAAAAAGAACTATAGCAATAGTTAATAAGTCAAATTATAATTTATTACAAGATTCACTCAATATTGACGATCTAGTCGATCCAAGGATGACTACTGTTTCTAGGATTATGGAACATGTACATAGAGGAACTATTGGTTCAGTTTATTCACTGTTAGATGGCGAATACGAATTTATGGAAGCTAAAATTTTAGATAATTCTGAATTACTAAACAAAAAAATAAGGGACTCAAATCTTCCCGAAGATATAAGAATTGGTGCCATAGTTAGAAAAGATAAAGTAATTATCCCAAGGTCTAATTTTATTTTTGAAAAAGATGATTTAGTTGTTTTTTTAGCCAAAAGAGAACAATTAAAAGACGTTGAGAGTATTTTTAGCGTAGGTTCTATTTAGAAAAAAATGAATTTAAAAAGTATAAGTTTTTACTTAAGTTTATTTTGTTTTCCAATTAGCTTTTCAGCCTTTATAAATATTTTGTATTCATCATATTTTGATTATTTTCTCAGTATAGAGTCTTATTTTTTAACTTTAATATTTTCTGCTGCACTTGGTGCAGGATTTTATTTTTTTGGGAAAAAATCAGATAAAAAAATAAATTTTATCGATCAACTAATTTTAATAATACTTGTATATTTAATTGTAGGATTATTAATTTCTACCCCATTTTATTTAAGTAATTTTAAAGTATCTTTTTTGAGTGCTTTTTTTGAGTCAATTTCTGGTTTAACAGGCACAGGTTTTTCAACTTTTGAGAACGTAAAATATTTAGATCCAACACTGATTTTATGGAGATCATCATCTCAATGGATAGGTGGTCTATATTTTTTGTTTTTTTTAGTTCTCATTTTTTCAAACAAATCATTTAATTATAAAATGACAAATCTGACTTATTTGGGTGAAAATATCATTCAATCTAATCAAAATATAAAAGATAATATTTTAAAAATATTTATTTATTATTCCATTTTAAGTTTTATTTTTCTTTTATTGCTAAATATTTCAGGAATTAGACTTTTTAATTCTCTAAATTTGACGATGACTTTAGTTTCTGGAGGAGGTTTTTTACCATCAAACAATTTATCCGAGGTAATTTCTACTAATTTTCAAAAGTTAGTTTTGATATTTGCACTAATTATTTCAATGTTAAATTTTTATTTATTATTTAATCTTTTTAGTAAAAAGACTTTAATTAGAGATCATAAAGAAGATTTTTACTTATTATTTTTAGCTATTGTATTTATATTTTTGATCTATTTTTATGATTTAAATGGTTTAAATATATTTATAAGTATAGTCAGTAGTTTAGCTAATTCAGGAATTTCCCTAATAAAGTCTGATAATAATTTAAGCTTATATTTTCTGCTTATCACTATTATTGGTGGTTCATTAATTTCGAATTCATCAGGAATAAAATTAACTAGATTTTATATACTATTAAAAATAACGTCTGGTGAAATAATCAAATTGATTAGCCCAAATAGTGTAATTAAAAAAAAAATTTTCAATTCTGATAATAAAATTACTGATGAAAATATAAAATTTTCATTCTTGATATTTATTTCCTTTTTTATAAGCTTATTCATCTTATCTACTTTTTTAGTGTTTGATAACATTGGTTTTGAAAAGTCATTTAAATTAGCTATTCTTGCTTTGACAAATACTGTTAATTCTGAAATGTACAATTTACAAAATCTTAATTTTTCAGATTTGTTAATATCTTCTAAGATGGCTTTAATTATTTTTATGATTATAGGTAAAATTGAGCTAATATCAGTTTTTTTGATTTTCAAAAAAATTTTATTTAAGGATTAAATGTCAAAAATTGTAATAATTGGAGCGGGAGCAATGGGTTCTGCTTTTGCGTTACCATGTTTAGATAATAACCACGATATTAATATAGTGGGGACACATTTAGAAAATGATTTTATTGATAACTTAAAAAAAAATGAATATTTTCATCCGGGTTTAAACACTAAAATTCCAAAAGAAATAAATGTATTCAGATTTGAAAAATTTGATGAACTTTTAAATTCGAATGTTGATTTAATTGTATTAGGAATTAGCTCAAAAGGAATTGATTGGGCTGCAGGTCAAATAAGCAAACTATTTAAAATAAAAAAATTACCGAAATTATTAATGCTCACCAAAGGATTAAGTATTTACAAAAATAATTTTGAGCTATTGGTAGATAAACTTGAAAGATTGTTATCAGAGAAAGGTATTAAAGAAATAAATATTTCAGCAGTAGGTGGACCTTGTTTAGCAGCTGGCTTAGCTAATAGAGTTCACAGTAGCGTTGTAATAGCAAATAGAGATATTAATACCGCAAAAAAAATAGCTAATATGCTAAATACTAATTATTATCACACTTCATACTCAGATGATTTAAATGGTGTAGAGGTATCAGCTGCGATAAAAAATATTTTTTCTATGGCTGTA
Organism: uncultured Pelagibacteraceae bacterium; assembly: GCA_902635225.1. Lineage (GTDB taxonomy): Bacteria > Pseudomonadota > Alphaproteobacteria > Pelagibacterales > Pelagibacteraceae > Pelagilacustribacter. The sequence goes on from CACPNG010000022.1 coordinate 6,897, forward strand.
GGTGCAGCTAAAGGTTTATGTGGCAAAAATATTTCCAATGAAGTTAGAGAAAAGAATTATTTAAATACAGCTTCAGCCTTGATAAAACAATCAATTTTCGAAATGGAGATTTTTGTAGAACATCTTAAAGGAAAAAAAGAGACTGTAAAAGGACTAGCGGGGTTAGGTGATTTGTACGTAAGCTCAGGTGGAGGAAGAAATGCAAAAATGGGAGCCTATATCGGAGAGGGACTAACATTTTCTGAAGCAAAAAAAACAAAAATGGAAAAAGTTACTGTTGAGGGTGCTGACTTAGCTAAAGAGATCGCAAAGAAAGTAAATGAAGATTTTAATGAAAAACAATTACCTTTAATGCTGGGTATGATTAATGCTATTGTTGAAGACAAAAAACTTGAGTTAAATTGGGAGGCTTTTAGATGAAAAAATTTATCATTTCAATTGATGCAGGAACAACTTCTAATAGATCAATTTTATTCGATATAAAAGGTAATCCAGTTTTTTCTTCACAAAAAGAATTTACTCAATTTTTTCCAAAAAGCGGTTGGGTGGAGCATAATGCAGATGAAATTTGGAAAACAACAATAAAAACTCTTAAAGACGTAATACAAAAAGCCAGAAGTTTAAAAGGAAAAATTTTAAGTATTGGAATCACCAATCAAAGAGAGACCACAGTTTTATGGGATAAGAAAACAGGAAAACCTGTTTATAAAGCTATTGTTTGGCAAGATAGAAGAACTGAAGAATTTTGTAAAAAGTTAAGAAATCAAAATAAGGATACAATGGTTTTTAATAAAACTGGCCTTTTGATAGACTCATATTTTTCAGGAACAAAAATTAAATGGATTTTAGATAATGTCCCAAAAGCACGGCAGTTAATGAATAAGAAACAGTTGCTATTTGGAACAATTGATAGCTTTTTAATTTGGAGACTTACAAAAGGGAAAGTTCATGCAACGGATGCAACAAATGCAAGTAGAACAATGATATATAACATTTCTTCAAATAAATGGGATGATGCAATATTAAATCTCCTTAAAATTAAAAAACATATTTTGCCAGTAGTAAAAGATTGTGCAGATGATTATGGTCAAACCCATCCTTCTCTAACTGGCAAACCAATTCCAATTAACGGAGTAGTAGGTGATCAGCAATCAGCAACAATTGGTCAATGTTGTTTTGAACCTGGTTCTTTAAAAAGTACTTACGGAACTGGGGCTTTTGTATTATTAAATACTGGTTCTAAAAAAATTTATTCAAAAAATAGATTATTAACAACTATTGCTTACAGAATTAATGGGAAGACAACATACGCAATGGAGGGGTCTATTTTTATAGCTGGTGCTGGTGTTCAATGGTTAAGAGATAGAATGAAATTTTTTAAGAAAGCACCTGAAACAGAAAAAATAATTAAATCACTTCAAAACAACAATGATATTTATTTAGTTCCAGCATTCACTGGATTAGGAGCTCCGTATTGGGACGCTAGCGCTAGAGGAGTTTTAAGCGGCATTACTAGAGATACAAGTCCTAAAGAAATAGTTAGAGCAACGATCGAGGCAGTTGCTTATCAAACTCATGATCTTTTTGAAGCTATGAAACATGACGGTTTGAGACCAAAAATTGTAAAAGTTGATGGCGGGATGGTAATGAATAATTGGTTTTCGCAATTTTTATCTGATATAGTAAATGTACAAGTATTAAGACCAAAAGTACAAGAAACTACTGCTTTAGGAGCAGCCTTTATGGCTGGTTTACGGATAGGGATATACAAATCATTGAAAGATATATCTAAAAATTGGAATTTAGATAAAAAATTTTCACCAAAAATGAAAAATAAATCTAGAACAATTCTAATTAAAGGGTGGGAAAAAGCTGTGAAGAGGGCCTTAATAAATTAATACACACTTTTAAGTTGTAATTTAAAAACTTTCAGCGCTGTACTTTTCACTTTTATTTTGGTTGAATATACAATCTTTAAACAACAACAAAGAGGGAAATAATCTATGTTTAAAACATTGAAGAGTATTTTAGCTGTTGCTGTTTCAATTTCTCTATTAACTATTTCAAACGCTGTAGCTGACGGACACGGAGCTGCAATTAAGAAATGGTCAAATGGTGAGTTTAGTCTTTCGACAATTTCTGCAAAAGAAAGAGAGAAAGAACTTAATTGGTTTCACGATGCTGCAAAGCCATTCAAAGGAATGGAAATAAATGTATTATCAGAAACTATTCCAACTCACGAATACGAGTCAAAAGTTTTAACAAAAGCTTTTGAAGAGATAACTGGTATCAAAGTAAATCACCAGTTACTTGGAGAAGGAGAAGTAGTACAAGCTGTACAAACTCAAATGCAAACTGGAAGAAACTTATATGATGCATACATCAATGACTCTGATTTGATCGGTACGCACTCAAGACTTCAGTTAGCAGTAAACTTAACAAAGTGGATGAAAGGTGAAGGTAAAGATGTAACTTTACCAACATTAGATATCGATGATTTCATCGGTAAATCATTTACTACAGGTCCAGATGGTGATTTATATCAATTACCTGACCAACAATTTGCTAACCTTTACTGGTTTAGAAAAGATTGGTTCGACAGACCTGAAATCAAAAAAGGTTTCAAAGCTAAATACGGATACGATCTAGGTGTGCCAGTAAACTGGTCTGCTTACGAAGATATCGCTGAATACTTTACAAAAGACGTAAAGAATATCGACGGTGTTAGGGTATACGGCCACATGGACTACGGTAAGAGAGCTCCAGACTTAGGGTGGAGAATGACTGACGCGTGGTTATCAATGGCTGGCGCAGGTTCTGTTGGAAAACCTAATGGTGTACCAGTTGACGAGTGGGGAATAAGAATGGAAAAAGGTTCTTGTAACCCAGTTGGTGCTGACGTAGCAAGAGGTGGGGCTGCAAATGGTCCTGCTGCCGTATATGCAATCAGAAAATGGGACGAGTGGTTAAGAGCTTATGCACCTCCAGGTGCTGCAGCTATGGACTTCTATCAGTCTCTGCCAGCTTTATCATCAGGAAACGTTGCTCAGCAAATTTTCTGGTATACAGCTTTCACGGCATCAATGGTTGCTCCAAAGAGCACTGGAAACAAAACAGTTGATGATAATGGTAATCCTTTATGGAGAATGGGACCATCACCAAAAGGACCTTACTGGGATGAAGGTATGAAGCTTGGTTATCAAGATGCTGGATCATGGACTTTATTTAAGTCTACTCCAGTTGATAGAAGAAAAGCTGCATGGTTATACGCTCAATTCGTAGTATCAAAAACTGTTGATCTTAAAAAAAGTGATGTTGGATTAACTATCATTAGAGATAGCACAATCAATCACAAACACTTTACTAAGAGAGCTCCAAAACTTGGTGGACTTGTAGAATTCTACAGATCTAAAAACAGAGTATTGTGGTCACCAACAGGTATCAATGTTCCGGACTATCCGAAACTTGCACAAATCTGGTGGCAACAAATTGGAGATGTTAACTCAGGAGCGTTTACTCCACAACAAGCTATGGATCGTCTTGCAGAAGAGATGAACTTAGTTATGTCTCGTATGGAAGCTGCTGACAAAGCAAATAATACATACGGTGGATGTGGTCCAAGATTAGCTAAGCCGAAAGGCGCTGATTATTGGTTGAAACAACCTGGATCGCCGAAAGCTAAACGTAATGAGAAACCTAAAGGCAAAACAGTTCCATTCGAAAGAGCTTGGAAGTAATTTAGGTTTTATCTAAATTTGAAGGGGGCTTAACGGCCCCCTTTTTTAAAACGGAATTCAAAAAAATATGAGCCTAGAATTAAAAAACGTAGAAAAAAAAATAGGATTAGACACTCATATTTATTCAACAAATTTAAAATTAGAAAAAAATACAATTAATATTCTCTTAGGGTCTACTTTGGCCGGAAAGACGACTTTAATGCAGATTATGGCTGGCCTAGATAAACCAACATCAGGCGAGATTTGGTTTAACAACGAGAATGTGACAGGTATGAAAGTTCAAAAAAGAAATGTCTCAATGGTCTACCAACAATTTATTAATTATCCCAACTTCACAGTTTATGACAACATTGCATCTCCATTAAAAATTACTGGAGTAAGTTTAGATGAAACAAAACAAAGAGTAGGGAAAGTTGCAGAATTACTTAAACTCTCTGGAATGTTGAATAAAAAACCAAATGAGCTTTCCGGAGGACAACAACAAAGAACAGCTTTGGCAAGAGCTTTAGTTAAAGACTCAGACTTAATTCTTTTAGATGAACCACTTGCCAACTTAGATTTTAAATTAAGAGAAGAATTAAGAGAAGAATTACCAAAATTATTTGAAAATAGAGACTGTATTGTAGTTTACGCAACCACAGAACCCTCGGAAGCTTTACTCTTAGGTGGTAATACTGCAACGTTACAGGAAGGCAAGATTGTTCAATATGGAAAAACTTTAGATACTTATAATAAACCTAACTCTCTAGTTTCAGCCCAGGTTTTTAGTGATCCGCCAATGAATATAGCAAAAATAAA
>CACPNG010000023.1:0-2500 GCA_902635225.1 uncultured Pelagibacteraceae bacterium
TTTTTGAGACCAAATTAGAAGAGATCAAGTAAAGAAATGAAAAAAAAATCAAAAAGGAAAAGAGAATTAAACTATTTAAATTCAATATTTTGAATTTATTTAGTCTAAAAGATAATTCATGCCTCTTTATTTTTTTAAGAAATTGATTGAAATAATGAATTATCGTCATAGTTGTTTTTACAAAAATAAATTACTGTTTGCAATGGATGGAGAGCAAAAACCCTTCAATTCCTTGCTTATTTGACTAATATACGCCTTGACTTATAACTAAATTGTAATAAAACGGGCCCTCACCTCTACGAAATTTAATTAAAATAGCGCTAGGGGTGTGTAGATTTTGTAAATTAAAATCTTAGCTTTTTTAAATTGTAAATTAAGAAGAGAAGTGTGGACGGCTAGGTTAATAAAGAAATTGTCGTACACGCTTTAACGAAAATAACTTTAATTTACCTTAAAGTTATAAAGCTAGTGTGCGCCGTTATTAAACTTGAGAGTTTGATCATGGCTCAGAACGTACGCTGGCGGCACGCCTAACACATGCAAGTCGAACGCAGTAGCAATACTGAGTGGCAAACGGGTGAGTATAATGTGGGAATCTGCCTTTTGGTTTGGAATAACACGGGGAAACTTGTGCTAATACCGAATAAGCCCTTACGGGGAAAGTTTTAACGCCGAAAGATGAGCCCGCACTTGATTAGCTAGTTGGTAAGGTAAAAGCTTACCAAGGCAACGATCAATAGCTGTTCTTAGAGGAAGACCAGCCACATTGGGACTGAGACACGGCCCAGACTCCTACGGGAGGCAGCAGTGGGGAATCTTGCACAATGGGGGAAACCCTGATGCAGCGATGCCGCGTGAGTGAAGAAGGCCCTTGGGTTGTAAAACTCTTTCGTCGGGGAAGAAAATGACTGTACCCGAATAAGAAGGTCCGGCTAACTTCGTGCCAGCAGCCGCGGTAATACGAAGGGACCTAGCGTAGTTCGGAATTACTGGGCTTAAAGAGCTCGTAGGTGGTTAAAAAAGTTGATGGTGAAATCCCAAGGCTCAACCTTGGAACTGCCATCAAAACTTTTTAGCTAGAGTGTGATAGAGGTAAGTGGAATTTCTAGTGTAGAGGTGAAATTCGTAGATATTAGAAAGAACATCAAATGCGAAGGCAACTTACTGGGTCACTACTGACACTGAGGAGCGAAAGCATGGGTAGCGAAGAGGATTAGATACCCTCGTAGTCCATGCCGTAAACGATGAGTGCTAGACGTTGGGAATATATTTTTCAGTGTCGCAGCGAAAGCATTAAGCACTCCGCCTGGGGAGTACGACCGCAAGGTTAAAACTCAAATGAATTGACGGGGACCCGCACAAGCAGTGGAGCATGTGGTTTAATTCGAAGATACGCGCAGAACCTTACCAACGCTTGACATGTTCGTCGCGAGACTAAGAGATTAGTTTCTTCAGTTCGGCTGGACGAAACACAGGTGCTGCATGGCTGTCGTCAGCTCGTGTCGTGAGATGTTGGGTTAAGTCCCGCAACGAGCGCAACCCCTACTTTTAGTTGCCACCATTTAGTTGGGCACTTTAAAAGAACTGCCAGTGATAAGCTGGAGGAAGGTGGGGATGACGTCAAGTCCTCATGGCCCTTATGTGTTGGGCTACACACGTGCTACAATGGCACTTACAATGGGAAGCAAAGAGGTGACTCTTAGCTAATCCCTAAAATGTGTCTCAGTTCGGATTGTACTCTGTAACTCGAGTGCATGAAGCTGGAATTGCTAGTAATCGCGGATCAGCGCGCCGCGGTGAATACGTTCCCGGGTCTTGTACACACCGCCCGTCACACCATGGAAGTTGGTTACACCTTAAGGCAAAGCTTATACCTTTGACTACGGTACGATCAGCAACTGGGGTGAAGTCGTAACAAGGTAGCCGTAGGGGAACCTGCGGCTGGATTACCTCCTTTCTAAGGAAGACCAAAATATTTCTTTTGGTCTTAAAAAATAAAGTTAATGTGGCCGTCCTCATTTCTCTTCTTAAATAATTAAAGTGTCTCATAAATGCTTAGGGGCCGGTAGCTCAGGTGGTTAGAGCGCACCCCTGATAAGGGTGAGGTCGGACGTTCGAGTCGTCCTCGGCCCACCATTTTTCACGGGGGATTAGCTCAGCTGGGAGAGCGCCTGATTTGCATTCAGGAGGTCAGCGGTTCGATCCCGCTATCCTCCACCAAATACACTTTTAGCTTTTTTAAATTGTAAATAATAAATATCAATTTTGATTGTTCAAACAGTAAGAACAATCAAACAATATCTATATCCGATTGTTCGAATAGAAGAACAATCAAAAGTATTCGAATAGATGAATATTTTAAAAATTTAATTTAGACAGAAAATTATTTTCTGTGCATAAATCAAGCGTTTAAGGGCGTATGGCGGATGCCTAGGCACTGAAAGGCGATGAAGGACGTGGTATACTGCGATAAGTTTCGGGGAGTTGTATGCAGGCTTTG
>CACPNG010000023.1:5000-11190 GCA_902635225.1 uncultured Pelagibacteraceae bacterium
ATAACCGCTGAAAGCATCTAAGTGGGAAACCCACCTCAAAACTAGTTCTTCCTATAGAGCCGTAGTAGACCACTACGTTGATAGGCTGGATGTGGAAGCGCGGTAACGCGTGTAGCTGACCAGTACTAATAGCTCAATTGGCTTGATTTATGCACTGAAAAAAATTTAATTTGATAATGCGTATTTAGTAAAAAGTTCAGTAGATTTTTGATATATGTCACGAGGTGACTTTATATCTGGGTTTTTAATTTTTCTAAACTGGCTTTCTAGATTACTTATTCTGGTAACAATTTTTGATAAAGCATTAATATCTTTACCGTATCTCTCAAAGTAGTCATTTCTATTGTTAACCTGTTCTTTTGTGAACTCAAAATAATAAGGTTTTTTATTTTCCAATAAAAAGTCTGAAAATTTTTTAGTTCCAAGCTGATCTATCCATTCGATAACATCATATTTGAATTCGTGTTTTACTGTTTCTAAACTTGAGTTAAATTCTAGCAAACTTTCCATTTTTAAAGTTGTGAAAACCTTTATCTCCTCTATTTCTCTACTTAAGACACTAGGGTTTACACCTGGATTTTCTTGAATAATATACTTAAGTAACTGGTCAGCTATAAACTCTATCCAACCTAACTTCGCCTCAGTTAAACTTTTTGATTTATATTTATAAATTAGATTCCCTCCAACCTTTCCTTCTTTTAAAAGCTTATAATTTTCATCTTTCTCGTAAAATTTTATTAATTCTTCTTCGGATTCCCAAAGTTCACTTTTAGTCTCCTCTATAAAACCATTAAAAACATGTTTAACAGATTTAGGCGCTTCTTTAATATTTTCATATAAAAAATTTAAAAAAGTAGCTGATTTTATATCAAATTGTTTTGCATAAAGAAAAAACTCCTCATATGGTTTTCCATTATGAAGTGACTCGACCATTAATGCTATAGATCTAAGTGAGAGATAATCGTCAAAACTAAGGTCTTTTGTTGCTACACCAACTTCTTCAAAATCAAAAATTTTCTTACCGTCATATTCACCGAAATTTAACGGCACAATTCGATGTCTTCCAACATATTTATATTTATTCCTAAATTTTGGCGTTTTAAATTCTGTTCCTTGCAACATCATTAAAGTATAAATAGTTACAGAAGACGCATTTGAGTCTAGAACTCTGTTCAATCCCTCTATAAATGAATTTTTAGTTTCACCAGGCAATGGAACAATCAATTCAGCTTTAGTAGATCTTCCTGCAGCCCTTAAATGATTATTTACTGCAATCATATCTTCGTGACGAATATTTGCTCTTCTTATATTTTCAAGAACGGTCTCACTCATTGATTGCAACGACATATTTACTGAAAACATATTTCCCAAAATACTTGTTATTTCCATAACTCTTTTTTTGCTATTTTTTCCAGTAGTTGCCATTATTTGAAGCGGCCAACCAAATTTATTTTTACTTTCGAGTAAGAATTCACATACAAGTTTATCTTGTGGGTACATTCCAAAATTAACATCAGCCATGTGTAAATTTGTAATTCCTAGTTCTTGAGATTTTTTTCCAATAAATTCTATTTCGGCCTTAACTCGTGTTTGTGAAAATTTGTTTAGTTTATGATAATAATTTGCACCTGTATGGCAAAATGAACAAGTAAAAGGACAACCCCTATTAGTTTCTAAGAATGGAGTTAATTTTCCATCAAAAAATTTATCTAGCATCCCATTTAGATAAGGTGAGGGTATTTCGTCTAAATCTTTTATTCTTTCAAGATAATTTCCAGTGATTAATTTAGGTTCATTACCTCTAGTTTTGGGGTCAATAAACACGCACCCATCAATAGGTTTGTTGAAGAATTCTTTGATATTTTTTTGGTGCGCCAGGTATCTCTCAACAACATTTAGCGTAGATCTCTCACCCTCAAATAAAGCGTAAATATCTGTGTGAGGTCTGTTAAGAAGAAACTCTTTTTGCTGATCTGCTTCATGAGGAAAATTTGTTCCACCCTGTAATACTACACAATTCGGATTAAATCTTTTTGCTATTTTAGCAAAACTCTCTGATAAATTGCTATTCCACGAATAATTACTTAAGCCCAAAATATCTGGTGGCTGTTTTTTTATATGACTTAATAAATCGTTAGGATATTTAAAAAGCTCAATACTGATTTTGTCTTTAAGTTTGCTTTTTAGATAGCTTGCTATAAACCCGATATTAATAGGTATCGTGTCTGAAACCAATATTATTGTATCGTAGGTTAAATCGCATAAATATATTTTTAAAGGTTTATCCATAATACCCATTTAACAGTTTTTTAAATGATTTTTTGAATATAAATCATTTTTTTAAATTACTAAATATCGAAAAATGGTCAAAATACAAACATTTATTCAAATTAGCTAACTAGACTGGATTTAAATTTAATGATTTTAAAAATTGCCTCTATTAACAGTCCAAAAATTAATGTTGAAATTAAACTATAGCCAAAAAATGGTATACCCATTACATACGACTGAACGAGTCCAGATAAATCAGATGGATACATTCCTAAAAACCAAACTCCGTAATTAGTTATTAAGTAAAACATAAGTGCGCCAATTATTGAACCCAATATTCTGTTTACAAAAGTTTTAGACAAGTATTTAGAAAATAAACCAATTGCTAATACACTTCCCCAGGTAAAAAATATAGTGCTATGTAAACCTATAAATAAATCTGTAACTGCGAAACTAGCCAGGACAATTGGTAAAGATCTTAGACCAAAAAAAGCTGGAACATAAAAACTTAGGGCTATTAAACTAGTAAAATTTGGTGGATGAGGAATAAACCTTGTAATTGCAACGCTGAAAAATATTCCTAAAAAAATGTAAAAGTTCCTCATTTTTTAATTATTAATATTTAGAAATAAAAGACAAGCTTATTCTACGATCATCTTGATTATAGGTATCTGGTCGCTCATAAATCTCATTTGTGAGATTTGTAACATTTAACGACCACTTAGTATTTGCTATGTCTTTAGCAAAAGATAAATTCATTATATCTGAACTGTCAACTTTAGCTCTATAAGTCCCCTCTTTCCAATCTTCAACTTGCCCAATATGCCTATAATCATATTTTAAACTAAACGGTCCAATTATTTTTGAGTTAAACATTTGATTATATCTTATTCCATATTGTTGTTCTGGTCTTCGCAATTGAGGTCTTCCACTTGACTCTCTACTTTTTGTGAGGGCACTTGTGAAACTTAATTTTTTAGACTCATTCCCAAGTGATAAACTGTTTTCAAATCCTTTTTGTTCTATGTCAATAATTTCATTATATCCACCTGTAGATATACTCCTATTTAAAACATTAGAAACTGAACTATCGTAAACCGTTGAAACTAATGATACAAAATTAGAAAAATCGTACTTAATTGATAGTTCTCTTGTTAAACTTGTTTCAGGTTTTGTTGTTTTCATAGCTTTGTAAGTTCCACTAGGATTACTTCCATGCAATACAAATAAATCTGGATGTCTTAATCCGGTAGACTCTGAAAGGCTCAAAGTAAAGTTTGATAAATATTTTGTTGCATTTAGTCTGTAAGTTAAATTTTCCTTACTATATTTGTGGCTATCTACTCTAAGATGTGCGGATAATATTGTGTCGTTGTTAAATTTATATCCTGCATTAGAAAAAAACCCTATGTTATCCATATGCCCCTTAGCAGACGAACCCCAATTTCCTTGAACCTTAAAGTCACCTTGGGTGTAATTATAATCACTGCCAAAACCCAGAGATAAATTTTTTGATAATTCTAATTTTCTTTCGCCTTTAAAAGTATATGATTTTGAATAATATTTATTTTTAACGGCTGTATCATAATACCTATCATGAACATGCATGTGAGACATAAATTTATCAATAGTGTTGTCTTTTCTTTTTTCCAAACTAGTTTGAACAGCATAAAGAATATTGTCTGCTTGAGCATTTTCATCGTCCCAACTATCGTAGCCTGTGTCAGTTTTTCTAGCATATCCTGTTATACCAATTTTTAAATCATCTTTTAAAAATTTTGATGAATTATAATTTAAAGAGAGATTTTTTGTACCATCAAGATCTAACTTACTATTTTGTGCGCTTGAGTACTCTGACTGAGAGCTTCCACCTTTGATATTATGATGCCAACCACCTTTCGAGATATAGGTATAATTTCCACTTATTGAATTATTTCTACTATTAGAACCATTTATTGATAAAGAATTAACATAATCGATATCCGTTACAAAATTTATTGCCCCACCAATCGCAGCTGGCCCAAATATCGCTCCACTTGCACCTTTGTAAATTTCTATTTGTTGTAAACCTTGTAAAAAATCATAACCAAAATCAAACATTGCCTTTGGAGAGCTTTGATCATTTATTGGTATGCCGTTTAAGAGAACTAAAGTATGATTTGAATTCGTACCTCTCATAAAAACAGAGGACTTTTGACCTCTTGGGCCATCACTATAAATATCAACCCCTATTTCATTTTCAAGAACACTTCTAACGTCATCATAACCAGACTCAATTAATTGTTTTTTGGTAATGATTGTTTTTCCTAGACTTCCCTCCGAAATTTTAGATGTATTAGGAGCTGAAAATATTGTAACACAAGGTATTCCGTCTGAATTGTTCCATTTACAGCTTGGAAGTTCTTCAGCTTTCAAAGGAAGCATCAAAAGATAAATTATACCTAATGTAATTACCTTTTTCATAATCGGCCCTTTTTTAAGATCGCCTAATTAGACAACCTGATTAATTTAAGTGCCGATGCTAATTTTTCATTGTAGAACTAGACTGTTCCCGGCCATCATTCAACAGCGGACTTAACTGGGTGGCGCTCCGACTATACGGTTGCGGGTACAGCTCATGACTTTCACACGAATTTCCCACCATGCATTTCAGCTACTAGCTCATAAAAATTTATTGATCAAAAGTCAACAAAAAATAATGATATTGAAAAGGTTTTTATAAATTAAGTTAAATGTTCCCCATTAACATAAATAACATTTTTAATCATGTTTAAAGGTCTAAGATAGAAAGCCATATTTGAAACTATTTCTTTGTTAGTTTTATATTGGCTTTTGAGATAACCGCTGAAAGCATCTAAGTGGGAAACCCACCTCAAAACTAGTTCTTCCTATAGAGCCGTAGTAGACCACTACGTTGATAGGCTGGATGTGGAAGCGTGGTAACGCGTGTAGCTGACCAGTACTAATAGCTCAATTGGCTTGATTTATGCACTGAAAATAATTTTTAAGTTTATGAAATTGATATAATAATAATTAACTAGAAGTATCTTTTAACTCAACAAGTGATTTAAATTTCCTTATAAATTCTTTGTCCTCTATTACTCTACTCCAACTTATATCACCAATGTTTCCGTTGATATCTTTATTTATATACTCCCACTCTTTTTTACCTTCATTATTAAACAGTATAATTCTTCCATCGGTTTGTTCTTCTACCATAAGCGATCCATCATTAAGAATTTGAGACATTCCAGATGAAGACACTTTAAAGTTCTCTTTCTTAAGCTGTTCATTAAAAAGTTTTCTAAATTGTTTTGTTTGAAAATTATAAATTAAAACTTCTGAAAATTCATTATCTATAAAAAAGTTGTTATTATTAAAAATTGATATTTCATTTTTTGAAATAATATCCACATCATGCTGTTGAGCAAAAGGACCAGTAATATAATTAATTACTTTATTTTCATCAGGCCTATATAAAATTATAGCAGAATGATGTTTCAAACTTAAAAATAAATCTCCTTTTTTCCAAAAATCAGTATCTGTAAGAGCCGGCTCTATGCAATTTAAATGTATTGGATCTCTGACTGTTTTCTTCAACCTGTTTATCATATCACCTATTTTGTTCTCAATTAAAATCTCAGTAACACTTTTTTTAAATAGTATTTTTCCATTAGTATTAATTTTTACGATTGCATCATCCCTGAAGTCATCTATTTGATGTTGAAATTTTTTTATATATTTAGAAAAAGGTTTTAATCTAGCTGGTATCCAAATATTTTTTTCATGATCAACTTCTTTGCTATGATGAAAGACTATTTCATCATTTACCCATTCTAAATTTGATTTAAAATCTATTTTAAATAATGGGGAATAAGTACTTTCACTTATTAACGATCCATCTTCTAATACTAATGGA
>CACPNG010000024.1 GCA_902635225.1 uncultured Pelagibacteraceae bacterium
AATCTGAAAACAGAATATTTAAAAATCTTTACAACGAACACGGCTGGGAAATTGAGAACGCTATCAAGAGAGACGATTGGAAAGATACTAAAAATCTAATTCTAAAAGGAAGAGAATGGATAATCAATGAGGTAAAAACATCTGAGTTAAGAGGAAGAGGAGGCGCCGGATTTTCAACTGGACTTAAATGGTCATTTGCACCCAAACAAGTTGGGTCGAGACCGCATTATTTGGTTATTAATGCTGATGAGTCAGAACCTGGAACTTGTAAAGATAGAGATATCCTAAGATTTGAGCCTCAGAAATTAATAGAGGGATGTTTAATTGCAGGTTTTGCTGTTAACGCGCATATTTGTTATATTTATATTAGAGGTGAATATTTTAAAGAAGGTAAAAGATTACAAGAAGCAATTGATCAAGCCTACAAAAAAAATTATTTAGGAAAGAATGCGTGTGGTTCTGGATGGGATTTCGATATTTTTATTCATTACGGTGCAGGTGCGTATATTTGTGGCGAAGAAACAGCTTTATTAGAAAGCATTGAGGGCAATAAAGGTCAACCACGATTAAAACCCCCATTTCCTGCTTTAGTCGGGTTATATGGCTGTCCAACAATTGTAAACAATGTTGAGACTATTGCAGTTGTCCCAACTATTTTAAGAAGAGGTGGAAAATGGTTCGCATCAATTGGAAAATCAAAAAATACAGGTACAAAAATATTTTGTATATCAGGTAATGTAAATTCGCCTTGCAATGTTGAGGAGGAAATGGGAATACCTCTTAAAGATTTAATAGAAAAACACGCTGGTGGAGTGGTCGGTGGATGGGACAACCTCCAAGCTGTGATACCTGGTGGTTCGTCAATGCCTCTATTATCGAAAGAAATTTGCGATACCATAACAATGGATTTCGACTCTCTTATAGAAAACAAGAGTGGACTAGGCACAGCTGGAATAGTAGTTATTAATAAAGACCAAGATATTGTTGCTTGTATGGCAAGAATAGCGAGATTTTATAAGCATGAAAGTTGTGGCCAGTGCACTCCTTGTAGAGAAGGAGCTGGATGGATGTGGAGAATATTAGATAGAGTAGTAAAGAGAAAAGCTACCTTTAATGATATTAATTTATTATCAGATGTTACTAAACAGATAGAAGGTCATACTATTTGTGCTTTTGGAGAAGGATCTGCATGGCCAGTACAAGGCTTATTAAGACATTTTAGAAAGGAAATAGAGAGTCGTTGTAGAGACGAGCCTCTGATTAAAAAGAAAATAAAAAACCCTTATTTAGTTGATCAACATCTCTTGGAGAACAAGAATGCCTAAAATAATAATAAATGGAAATGAAATAGAATTTGAAACAGGAATGACAGTTCTACAGGCATGTGAGCTTGCAAATGTGGAAATTCCTAGATTTTGTTATCACGAAAAATTATCAATAGCCGGAAATTGTAGGATGTGTCTTGTGGAAATGGAAAAATCACCAAAACCCATTGCTTCTTGTGCAATGCCCGCAACAGAAGGAATGAATATTAAAACTAACACTGCTTCAGTAGAAAAAGCCAGAAAAGGCGTAATGGAATTTTTGTTAGCTAATCACCCTTTAGATTGCCCTGTTTGTGATCAAGGAGGAGAATGTGATTTGCAAGATCAATCAATGTATTACGGAGTTGATAAATCAAGATTTGTTGAAAATAAAAGACAAGTTAAAGAAAAATACATGGGTCCGTTAATTAAAACTCAAATGACACGTTGCATTCATTGCACGAGATGTGTGAGATTTGCAACTGAGGTTGCTGGAGTTCCAGAAATAGGAGCTATTGGTAGAGGAGAAAACATGGAAATCACAACATATCTTGAAAAAGCAATGGAGTCAGAACTTTCAGCAAATGTAATAGATTTATGTCCAGTAGGCGCTCTCACTTCTAAACCATATGCTTTTGAGGCAAGACCATGGGAACTTAAAAAGACGGAAAGTATAGACGTAATGGACGCCGTTGGATCAAATATAAGGGTAGATACCTATAATTGGGAGGTAAAAAGAATATTACCTAGATTAAACAACGACATAAATGAAGAGTGGATCTCAGACAAAACAAGATACTCATGTGATGGCTTGCTTAAACAAAGGCTAGATGTTCCATATATAAAAATAAACAAAAAATTACAAAAATCTACCTGGGATGAAGCTATTTCACTTTTAGTAGATAAGATTAATTCGATAAATCCTGATGAAATAGGTGGACATATTGGTGATATGGTTAATTTAGAGAATGCACTTAGTTTTAAAAAACTCTTTTCAGTTTTAAAAAGTGAGAATTTAGAATTTAGAGAAAAAAGTTTTTATATAAATTCTTCAGAAAAAAGTAATTATATTTTTAATTCCTCTATAAAAGGAATAGAAGAGTCCGACTTCATACTTTTAATTGGAACCAATCCTAGGTATGAAGCAACAATGCTTAATGCTAGAATTAGAAAGGCTTTTGTTCAAAAGAGAACTCCTATCTTTTCAATAGGTGATCCTGGAGATCTTACTTATGAATATACTAAAATTGGTAGTAAAACAGATGAAATTAAAAAAATATTGAATAAGGAGGGAGATCTTGCAAAAAAACTCTTTTCCTCTAAAAAACCACTTATAATAATTGGTGAGTCTGCTTTAGAATTAAAAAGTGGGAAATATTTAGTTGAAGGATTAAAAAATATATTAATAAAAAATAATTTTATTAATAAAGATTGGAATGCATTTAATTTCCTTCCTCAAAATGCCTCGACAGTAGGTTTAATAGATTTGAAAATATTATCTAAAGAAGATGAGGAAAAAAATTCTTTTTTTGAAAAATTAAATAACAATAAATTTAAACTACTATATCTTTTAGGATCAGATAATCTTGAAATTAAAAAAAATAATGAGTTTATAGTTTATCAGGGCAGTCATGGAGATAGAGGAGCAGAGATTGCAGATATTGTTCTTCCAAGTGCAGCTTTTACAGAGCAAAGCGGACTTTACGAAAACTTAGAAGGTAGAGTTCAAGAGTGCAGAAAAGCCTCTTACCCGATAGGAGAAGCATTAGAAGACTGGAAAATTTTTAATTTGATTTTAAAAAAAATAGAAAAAAATGATAATTTATCAAATTTTGACTCATTAAGAAAAGAAACCTTAAGTTTAATATCTAATTTTACAGAAATTAATGAGTTACCGAGTTTTAGTGGCAGCAAAGTTACTAATACCTCACCGAATTTTTTAAGCGAGATAATTAAAATTAGAGAGTTAGATTATTTTTTTACTAATTCAATTTCAAGAGCATCAAAAACAATGAGTGAATGTAGACAAATAAAACAAGATTCAAAAAAAACTGGTACTGATAATTAATGATTGAGTACTTACAAATTTTAGGACAAGAGATCTATAAAATAATTTTTTTACTTGTTCCAATACTTGTATCTGTTGCAATGATAGTTTGGTTAGATAGAAGGGTATGGGGCTTAGTACAAAAAAGGAGAGGACCTAATGTTGTTGGTCCCTTTGGACTTTTTCAAACTTTAGCTGACGCATTAAAATATATTTTTAAAGAAATCATAATTCCTGCGAGTGCTAATAAAGTAGTTTTTATTCTTGCTCCAATAGTAACTATGACTTTAGCTTTAGTGGCATGGGCTGTAATTCCAATGAGTGAAAATTTAGTTTTAGCAAATATAAACGTGGGAATTTTGTATTTATTTGCTGTTTCATCTTTAGGTGTTTACGGTATTATAATGGGCGGGTGGGCATCTAATTCAAAATACCCTTTTTTAGGTGCAATAAGATCTGCTGCTCAAATGGTTTCCTACGAAGTTTCGATTGGAATAATCATAATAAATGTATTGTTGTGTGTTGGTTCTTTAAATTTAAATGAAATTGTCATCGCACAAAAAGAATTATGGTATGTAATACCTCTTTTTCCTATGTTTGTAATTTTTTTTATTTCTGCGCTTGCTGAAACAAACAGACCCCCTTTTGATCTACCTGAAGCTGAGGCAGAGTTAGTTGCAGGTTATCAAACAGAATACTCTGGAATGATGTATGCAATGTTTTGGCTCGGAGAATATGCGAATATTCTTTTAATGTGCGCAATGGGTTCAATCCTATTCCTAGGTGGATGGCTGCCAGTTATGGATGTCTATCCTCTTAATGCAATTCCAGCCCCATTCTGGATGATATTAAAAATATTATTTTTATTTTTTTTATTCGCATTAATTAAAGCTATTGTACCGCGATATAGATATGACCAACTCATGAGACTTGGCTGGAAAATATTTTTGCCATTTTCATTAATTTACCTTGTTCTAACTGCAAGTTTTTTGTTTTATTTTGATAAATTACCTAAGGTAAACGTTTAATGAATTTAATCAGACTTTTAAAAACTATATTTCTTGTTGAATTTATTGTTGGATTATACATGGCAATAAAAGAACTTTTCAGAAAGTCGAAAACTATAAACTATCCTTTTGAAAAAGGACCAATCAGCCCTCGTATGAGAGGTGAGCATGCCCTAAGAAGATATCCTAATGGTGAAGAGAGATGTATAGCATGTAAACTTTGTGAAGCAGTATGTCCAGCTCAAGCGATCACTATTGAGTCATCTGAAAGGCCAGATGGTAGTAGGAAAACAACACGATATGACATTGATATGCTTAAATGTATTTATTGTGGTCTTTGCCAAGAGTCTTGTCCTGTAGACGCAATTGTGCAAGGACCAAACTTTGAGTTTGCTACTGAGACTAGAGAAGAGCTCTATTACAATAAAGAAAAACTCTTACAGAATGGTGATAGGTGGGAGTCAGTTTTGGCTAAAAACATTAAGATGGATAAACCATATAGATAGATGATAGCTCACTCTATTTTTTTTTATTTTTTTTCGGTAATCGCTATTTTTTCTTCCTTAATGGTAATAACTTCTAGAAGTACAATTAATTCAGTTTTCTTTTTAATATTAGATTTTATCTCAGTTGGCTGCCTATTTATTATGGTTGGAGCTGAATTTTTAGGGATGATATTATTAATAGTTTATGTAGGAGCAGTAGCAGTGTTATTTTTATTTGTTGTGATGATGCTGAACGTTGCAGAGCAAAAACAATCATGGTTTATCGGTAAAAAATCAACTCATATTCCCACTGGATTAATTGTGAGTGTCTTAATTTTATTAGAATTATTAGTTGTAGTAGGAGGATGGAAATACAAGGAAGATTTAATGTCCAGCAGTACATTAGTTTTATCAAATGTTTCAAACACTCATCAATTAGGTTTAGTTATGTATACTGATTATATTTTATATTTTCAGTTAGCTGGCATTGTGCTCCTTTTAGCTATGATTGGGGCTATTCTTCTAACATTTAGAGAAAGAGTAGGTGTAAAAAAACAAAGTTACATAAACCAGATTTCCAGAAATCCATCTAGTTCAATAGAACTCATAGAAGCAAAATCGAATCAAGGAGTCAAAGTAGATGATTGAGATCGGTTTAGGACATTATTTATCATTAGGCGCTATAATTTTTTTCTTGGGCGTAATTGGAATTTTTTTAAACAGAAAAAATGTTATAGTTATATTAATGTCAATAGAGCTTATTTTATTGGCAGTCAATATTAATTTAATATCATTTTCAATTTTTTCTGGCGACATTGTTGGTCAAATTTTCACAATGCTAATTCTAACAGTTGCAGCAGCAGAGGCAGCTATCGGTCTCGCTATTATAGTAATTTATTACAGAAACAGAGGATCCATTAGAGTTGAAGATATCCATGGTATGAAAGGATAATAAATGGAATACGCAATATTATTTTTACCTTTAATAGGATCTCTAATTGGTTATCTTGGTAAATCACTTACAAAATATTTCGCTGAGGTCTCTACAAGTTTATTTGTTAGTATCTCAGCAGTTCTATCAGTTTTTGTTTTTTGGAACGGAATTCAAAATGATATTTATGGAAACTATTTAATTTTTGAATGGATTAGCTCTGGAAATTTTATTGCTAACTGGTCGATAAATATCGATCCTTTAAGCTCAGTTATGTTAGTAGTTGTAACTTTTGTATCTGCACTAGTACATATTTATTCTATTGGTTATATGAGCCACGATCCTCACAAACCAAGATTTATGTCTTATTTATCATTATTCACTTTTTCAATGCTAGCTTTAGTAGTTTCAGACAATTTTTTACAACTTTTTTTTGGATGGGAAGGTGTCGGATTATGTTCTTATCTTTTAATAGGTTTTTGGTATAAAAAAGAAACTGCAAACAATGCAGCTATCAAAGCTTTTATAGTTAATAGAATAGGAGACTTTGGTCTTGCTATTGCAATATTTTTAATTTTTTTCTTTTTTGGGACAATAAATTTTGAGGAAACTTTTCAAGCTTCAAGTCAGTTTGTTGAAAAAAAAATAAATTTTTTTGGTTTTGAATTAAATTTAATAACGATAATATGCGTATTCCTATTTATCGGAGCGATGGGAAAATCTGCGCAGTTTTTGTTGCATACTTGGTTACCAGATGCAATGGAAGGGCCAACACCAGTATCAGCTTTGATTCACGCTGCAACAATGGTAACTGCAGGTGTATTTTTAGTTGTCAGATGTTCTCCAATTTTTGAATTTTCTCAATTTGCTTTGAATTTAGTTGCTGTAGTAGGGATGATCACAGCGCTATTTGCTGCTTCAGTTGCACTTGTACAAAACGATATAAAAAAAATTGTAGCCTACTCAACATGTAGTCAATTAGGTTACATGTTTTTTGCTGCAGGAGTTGGTGCTTATCATGTTGCAATGTTTCATTTATTTACACACGCTTTCTTTAAAGCATTATTATTCTTGGGAGCTGGTTCAGTAATACACGCATTTAAGGATGAGCAAGATATCAGAAATATGGGCGGCGTAAGAAAAAAGTTACCATATACTTACATTTTCATGTTGATAGGCACCTTAGCGTTAACTGGATTTCCATTTCTTTCAGGATTCTACTCAAAAGATGCAATAATAGAATTTGCTTATCTTAAAAACTCTTCTTTAGGAAATTATGCAGCCACGGTAGGCATACTCACAGCATTTTTAACATCAATTTATTCTTGGAGATTATTTTTTAAAACTTTCCATGGATCTTATAATAATAAAAAAATTCCAATTAATGAAACCCATGAGTCACCTTTAGTGATGTTGACACCACTTGTATTTTTAGGTGTTGGAGCGGTATTTTCAGGTTATTTTTTTAAAAGTATTTTTATAGGACATGATAGCAATGAATTTTGGCAAAGCTCAATCTTTTTCTTAAATGAAATAAAACACGATGTTATTCCATTATGGTTTTTATTAATTACTCCGATCTTAGTTTTAATATCAATTCCAATTTCATTTTATCTATATATTTTGAAACCAAAAATTTTGGAGGAGTTTAAAAATACTAATTTACCCTTATATAATTTTTTACTTAATAAGTGGTACATTGATGAGTTTTATGACAAAGTCTTTGTTAATCCATCTAAAAAATTAGGTTCCTTTTTTTGGAAAAGAGGAGATATAGGTATAATTGATAGGTTTGGTCCTGATGGTATTTCAAAAATAGTTAAAATTATTTCTAATAAAACAGGAAAACTTCAAACAGGTTTTATTTATGATTATGCTTTTGTCATGCTTTTAGGTTTATCAATTTTATTAACTTATTTAATTTTGAAATAAAATGAGTTTTCCAATTTTATCAACTTTAATTTTTTTACCTTTAATAAGTTCTTTTTTTATTTTAGTGTCTAAAGATAGGACTTCAAATAATAGTTCAATTTACATCTCTTTATTTAGTAGTTTTGCAACTTTTTTATTGTCATTATTCTTATGGTATTCTTTGGATTTAAACACTTCTGAATTTCAATTTGTAGAGGAAAAATCTTGGATAAATAATTTTATTAAGTTTAAATTGGGAGTTGATGGTATATCAATCCTTTTTATTGTTTTAACAACTTTTATTACTCCAATTTGTATAATTTCATGTGTGAATAGCGTTAAGATTAGAGTCAAAGAATTTTTAATAGCTATTTTAGTATTAGAAACATTTATGATCGGTGTATTCTGTTCACTTGATTTAGTAATTTTTTATTTGTTTTTTGAGGCAGGATTAATACCAATGTTTTTGATAATTGGAGTTTGGGGTGGACCTAGACGAGTTTATTCTGCTTTTAAATTTTTTTTATTTACTTTACTTGGCTCAGTTTTGATGCTTGTAGCTATAATAGTTATTTATTGGCTCACTGGAACTACCGATATTACCCAAATATACGAAATAAAAATACCAAAAGAATATCAAAATTTACTTTGGCTAGCTTTCTTTAGTTCTTTCGCAGTGAAAATGCCAATGTGGCCGGTTCATACATGGCTACCAGATGCTCACGTTGAAGCGCCTACAGCCGGCTCAGTTATTCTAGCTGCGATTCTGTTAAAAATGGCTGGTTACGGTTTTTTAAGATTTTCTATACCTTTGTTCCCTGTAGCCTCAGAATATTTTACGCCACTTATTTACACTTTAAGTATTATTGCAATTATTTACACATCTTTAGTCGCGCTTATGCAAGATGATATGAAAAAATTAATAGCTTATTCATCTGTAGCTCATATGGGTTACGTAACTTTAGGAATTTTTACAATGACAAAACAAGGTATAGAAGGAAGTATTTATCAAATGATTAGCCATGGTTTAATTTCAGCAGCGCTTTTCTTATGTGTGGGTGTTGTTTACGATAGGTTGCATTCTAGAATGATTAGTACTTATGGTGGGCTAGTTAATTATATTCCTAAATACTCTTTTCTATTTTTAATTTTTGCACTAGCAGCGCTAGGTTTGCCTGGAACTTCAGGGTTTTTGGGTGAGTTTCTAGTATTAACTGGAGCATTTCAAAAAAGTTATTTAGCTGCTATGTTGGCTACATTTGGAGTAGTCCTAGGTGCTGCTTACATGCTTTGGCTAACAAAAAGAGTTATTTTTGGAGCAACAAATAATTCAGAAGTGAAGAATTTAAACGATGTTAACAAATCTGAAATTATAATGTTAGCCACTTTAGCATTTTTTATACTTTTTTTTGGTTTTTATCCGCTTCCATTGATGGAAACTTTTAGCGTTTCAGTTAATAGTTTAATTGATAATTATGATACAGCGGTGATTTCAAATTAATTATGATGAACAATATAAATATAATGCTTCCTGAGATTTTTTTATCTTTATCAATTTTTTCTATTTTAATGATTGGTGTTTTTATTAAAAAAAGTTTTAATTTAATATTTAATCTTACTTCTCTAATAATTATTGCTACTATTACGATAATTTTAACAAATCCAAATAATGAAGAAAAAATATTTCTAGATAGTTTTACAAGAGATGCATTTTCAAACTATTTTAAAATTTTGATTCTTATTTCTTCATTGTTTGTTCTTAACTCATCGAAAATTTTTATTGTAGATAATAAATTAGACAAATTTGAATACCCTATAATTATTTTGTTATCAATTTTAGGCATGTTTTTCATGGTGAGCTCAAATGATCTAATTCTCTTTTATTTGGGATTAGAGTTGCAATCTCTTTCATTATATATTCTTGCATCTATTGATAGAGATAACTTGAGATCAACAGAGTCTGGAATAAAATATTTTGTTCTAAGTGCGTTATCATCAGGTTTACTATTATATGGATGCTCATTGCTTTATGGATTTACTGGCTCTACAAACTTTGAATTAATAGCGAGTCAAATAAATAAAGAAAATACAGGGGCAGTATTCGCGATGGTATTTA
>CACPNG010000025.1 GCA_902635225.1 uncultured Pelagibacteraceae bacterium
AAATACCAATAATACCAAAAAACCCAGGTGTTTATAAAATGATTAGCTCGACTGGTGAAATATTATATATTGGTAAAGCTAAAAATATCCCAAACAGACTAAAAAGTTACGTAACAGAATCTAATCTTCCTATTAGAACTGAGCGAATGCTTTCGCTAACACATAATCTTGAGACCACTACTACAAATAATGAGAGTGAGGCTTTGCTTTTAGAAGCAAATTTAATAAAAAAATATAAACCTCGTTACAATATTTTGTTAAGAGATGATAAATCTTTTCCTTATATTTATATTGGTAACAAAGATAAGTGGCCACAACTTACAAAGCTTAGGGGGAAAAAATCAAAATCAGGATACTATTTTGGGCCATTCGCTTCAATAGGGTCTGCTAATTGGACAATAAAAATTTTACAAAAAATTTTTCTTTTAAGAGTTTGTGATGACACGGTATTTAAAAATAGAGAAAGACCATGTATTTTGTACCAAATTAAAAGGTGTTCAGCTCCATGCGTAGGTCACATTAATGAAAAAGATTATAAGGCATCTGTTGAAGATGCTATCGATTTCATTTCTGGTAAATCAAGAAGAATTCAAAAAAATTTATCCAAAGAGATGGAAAAAGCTAGTAAAGATCTGGATTACGAAAAAGCAGCTGTAGCTAGAGATAGAATAAAAGCCTTGACCCAAATACAAACCTCACAAAAAATTAACCAAACAAATTTGACAGAAGCTGATGTTATAAGTATTTATAAAGAAACTGGTAAAACATGTGTTCAAGTATTTTTTTTCAGGTCCAAACAAAATTGGGGTAATCAAGCTTTTTATCCTAAACACGACCCCGATGACAAATTAGAAGATATTTTAAGCTCTTTTATATCTCAATTTTATGAAAATAAAACTATTCCTAGACTCATTTTGACAAACTGTGAGGTTCAAGACAAAAAGCTTATTGAAAAAACTTTTTCTGAGAAAGATAAAAAAGAGATAATTATAAAAGTTGCAAAGAGTAAAAATGAGATCAGTATTTCAAATCTTGCAGAAAAAAATGCAAAACAATCCCTAAAACAAAAGCTTATTCAATCTGATACAAACAATAATCTTATTGAAGATTTAGCTACAAAATTTAATCTGAATAATAATATTGAATTAATTGAGGTTTATGACAATAGCCATATTCAAGGATCAGACTCCGTGGGTTCTTTAATTTGTTTTAGCAATGAGGGTTTCGTTAAAAAAAGGTACAGAAAGTTCAATATAAAAGATGAAAAAGTAAAAAATGACGATTACGGTATGATGAGGGAAGTTCTATTCAGAAGATTTTCAAAAGCTGTGAAGGAAAAATCAGGATCATTATCATTGCCTGATTTAATTATTATTGATGGTGGAAAGGGACAATACTCTGTAAGTAGAGAGGTGCTTAATGAGTTGGGTTTACATGATTTGCCAATTTTAGCTGTGGCAAAAGGGAAAAAAAGAAATGCCGGTGAAGAAAAAATTTATCATCGTGGAAAAGAGAAAATTTTAGATAAAAATAACCCCCTGCTATTTTTTATTCAAAGGCTGAGGGACGAAGCCCATAGATTTGCGATAAGCACACACAGGGCAAAGAGAAAAAAGAACCTCAGTAAATCTTTATTAGATCAAATTCATGGTATCGGAAAACAAAGGAAAAGATCTTTATTAAATCATTTTGGGTCTGCAAGAGCTGTCGAATCTGCAAGTTTTGATGATTTAAAATCAGTTGATGGAATAGAAGACAATATTGCAAAGAAAATATATGATTACTTCCACGAATGAAATTGAAAATACCGAATATACTGACTATTGGTCGAATAATAATTGTTCCTATTTTTGTAATTACTTTTTTTATTCCTGGATTTTTTGGTGATTTGATCCCCTTTTTTTTATTTGTTGTTGCTAGTTTTACAGATTATCTGGATGGATTATTGGCAAGATTATTTAAAGAAGAGTCTAAACTTGGTGAATTATTAGATCCTATTGCAGATAAAATTTTAGTAGCAGCTGCTCTAATTTTACTTGTCATGAATGGCACAATTAAAAATTATGAAGTTATAGCCGCCATTATAATCCTTACCAGAGAAATTCTGGTATCAGGTTTAAGAGAGTTTTTGGCTAAAGGCAGTATTACCATGGAAGTTACTGGTTTATCAAAATTAAAAACTTTTATTCAAATGACCGCAATTGCTATTCTATTAACTGGAGAAAGCGGAAATAAAATAATTAATTTTCAGGATTATAATGCCCAAACTGTTGGTATCATTCTTTTATGGTTATCGTCTTTTCTTACATTGTATACAGGCTATGATTATCTGAGAAAAGGAATTGATCATGCAATAAATGAGGATACAAAAAAATAGCATGAGTTTAACTGAAAAAAATTTAAGAGAGAAAGATTTTCATAACGAATTACAATCAAAACCAAAAGGAAGATTTGAAAATATATTTTACAAAGCCATAGCCAATATATGGGATGATTTTTATGAGCGCTTAAAAAAGAATGCAAGAAATTCGGAAGTTTTAGATTATGGTTGCGGGGTAGGCCCTTCAATTATTGCTGTAAGTAATTATCAACCAAAAAAAATTATCGGTATAGATATTTCTGAAATTTCTATAAAAAAAGCAAAAGATAAAACAAAATATTTAGGTTCAATGGTAGAGCTTCAAGTAGATAATTGTGAGAAAACAAGTTTTGAAAATAATCGATTTGATTTGGTTTATGGTCATGGAATATTACATCATTTAGAATTCTCCAAGTGTCTTAATGAGATTTTAAGAATTTTGAAGCCGGGGGGATCTCTTATATTTGTAGAACCTTTAGGAACAAATCCAATAATTAATTTTTACAGAAAATTAACACCTAAATCTAGATCAATTGATGAACATCCTTTTACTGATAAAGATTTAACTTTATTAAAAAATAAATATAATGACGTTGAGATTAAATATTACGGTTTATTAACTTTAATTTTTTTCCCATTTTACTCAGATCCTAATAAATCAAAAATATTTAAAATGTTAAAAGATGCTGACCAAATTTTATTTAAGATTAAATTATTTAGGTATTTTGCTTGGTCCGTTTTGATTTCAGCTAAAAAATAACTAGGCTGCAGAGTCTTTTTTTCTTACTAGGTTTTGATATGCTTCATTTAATTCTGTTATAGTTTCACAAACTTTAAATTTATAATCATTTATTTGTGAGACCGGAGTAACTTCCGCAGCTGTGCCTGTTAAAAAACATCCTACAAAACTTTCCATTTCTTCAGGTTCAATTTTTCTCTCGATTACTTTTATACCTTTTTTTTTAGCAATATTTATAACTGCTCTTCGAGTTATACCGTCTAAAAATGAGTCTGGTATTGGAGTATGTAATTCGTTAGCTTTATTTTTGAAAAATACGTTTGCACCAGTTGCCTCTGCGATATTTCCTTCATGATCAAGCATAAGTGAGTCTGTGAAGCCTTTCGCTTCAGCCTCATGTTTAGATAAAGTACAAATCATATATAATCCTGCTGCTTTGGTATCCCAAGGAATCGTGTTTGGAGCAGGTCTTCTCCAACTTGAAATATTTAGTTTTATTCCATTTAGTTTTAATTTAGGATCAAAATACGAACCCCATTCCCATGTGGCGATAGCTACATGTATTTTGTTTTTTTGGGCTGAGATCGCCATCATCTCGCTTCCTCTCCAAATTAATGGTCTAACATATCCGTTTTGTACATTTTGGATGTTTACAATTTCTTTACAAGCTTGGTTAATTTCTTTCTCATTGTAAGGAACGTCTATTCCCATTCTTTTAGCTGAATAAAATAGTCTTGCAGTATGTTCTTCTAATTTAAAAATTTCCCCATCATAAACTCTCTCTCCTTCGAAAACACAACTCGCATAGTGTAAACCATGATTTAAAATATGAATGTTCGCATTTTGCCATTCAACAGTTTTACCGTTAAACCAAATTTTTCCAGATCTTTTATCGTAAGGTATTGTTTCCATTTGATGTAAATATATAGATTTTTTTATTATAAAAAAGTATATTCCTTAAGAGGATAAGTCAATATAACTTACCATTATGAAAGATTTACTCTATCTTAAAGATGATCAAATAAAAGAGTTTATTCAACTCTTGTACTATGCGTACAGAGAAACTTTTTCTGACCCAAGAGAAATTCTGTCTAAAAAGTATTTTGGTCCGGCTCATCTGAGAGCGCTAAATTTAATAGAACGTAATCCTGGTATTAATTTAGGTGAACTAATATTTAGATTGAAAATCACCAAACAGAGTCTTAACAGAGTATTACGTGATTTAATAAAGACTAAAATGATAAAGCAAATAAAAGATGATAATGATACTAGAAAGAGAAACTTGTTTTTAGACAGAGAAGGAAAAATTTTTTTTGAGGCAGTTTATAACACTCAAAAGAAAAGAATATTCAATGCGCTAAAAAATTCAAATTCAGACTCAGTAATAAAATTTAAGGATGTATTGAAAAAAATTATTGATGGCAAATAATATTCATATTCTTATAGTCGATGATGATGATAGAATCAGAACTCTTCTAAAAGACTATTTATCATCTAAAAATTACATTGTCTCTAGTGCTGAAAACGCGGTCGAGGCAAAAAAAAAAATTGAATACTTGAAATATGATATAATAATTTTAGATGTTATGATGCCTGGTCAGGATGGTTACGAACTTACTAAAGAAATTAAAAAAAAACTTAAAGTGCCAATAATTTTACTTACAGCTAAAGGAGAAGTAGAGAATAGAATTAAAGGCTTAGAATTGGGCGCGGATGACTATGTTGGAAAACCTTTTGAGCCAAAAGAACTTTTATTAAGAATTAAAAATATTATTAAAAACAAAAATGAAATAGACCTAAAAAAGATTCATTATATTGGTAATACTAAGGTTGATCTCAATAAAATGAGTTTAGAATTAAACGATAAGGAGACAAAGATTAATGTTTCTGAAAAAAAAGTTTTAGTTGAAATGCTTTCAAATCCGGGAAAAACGTATTCGCGTGAAGAAATAGGAAAAATTTCGGGGATTACTCAAGAGAGGTCTATTGATGTTATGGTAACTAGATTGAGGCAGAAAATAGAAATAAACCCAAGAAATCCAAAATATTTACAAACAATTAGAGGCTCAGGATATGTTCTCTGGATTGAATAGATTTATTAAATTTGTCTTGCCAAAGAGACTTTTCTATAGAGCGTTAATTATTGTTGCGGCACCTACAATTATTCTTCAGGTAATTATTACTATAGTTTTCTACGATAGCATATGGATAAAAGCAAATAAAAATATAACTAGATCTTTAGTAGCTCAATTAAAAACTATCGAGGAAATGTATCAAAATGATAAAAAAAATTTAGATTTTTTTACTGATAGTTACAAAAACAATTTTAATTTCGAAATAGGAATAGTCAGAGAGAAATTGCCTGAAATTTCCGGTGAGAGAAGATTTAGTCCAATGGATAGATCTCTTCGAAGAGAATTAAAATCAACTTTTGGAAATAATAATTATTGGTTCAGTACTTCAAAGTTTAAAAACGCAGTAGATATAAAAATTAAGTCTCAAAATGAGGTGATTGAATTTTTAGTTCCAAAAGAAATGGTTTCAGCATCCTCAGTAAGATTATTTGTTTTATGGACTACTCTTCCGTCATTGGTACTTGTATTAATTGCCCTAATTTTTTTAAAAAATCAGACAAGACCTTTGGTGCGTTTAGCAAAAGCTGCAGAAAAATTTGGTAAAGGAGAATACGTAAATAATTTTAGACCCTCTGGGGCGCAAGAAATAAGAAAGGCTGCGTATGAATTTGATAGAATGGTGAAAAGAATTAATAGACACCTAAATCAAAGATCAGAAATGTTATCAGGAATAAGTCATGACTTAAGGACACCATTAACTAGATTAAAACTTCAATTAGCGATGTTAAAAGAAAAAGAGGTATCAAAAAATATGTCAAAAGATATTGATGAGATGGAGTCTATGCTCAACAACTACTTACAATTTGCCAAAACACAGGCAACAGAAAGCACATCAGATATAAATTTAAAAAAATTATTTGATCAAGTTAGAAATGGTTATGAAACTAAAAATTTACAGATTACTCAAATTGAAGGAGTTCATTTTAAAGGTAGACCATTAGCATTAAAAAGATGTTTCGAAAACATCATACAGAACGCGTTAACTTATGGAGAAAATGTATTAATAGAAGTTGAAAAAAGTACTAATAGAATAGCTATAATTTTTCACGATGATGGTCCCGGAATTCCTGAAGACCAGTACAAAAATGTTTTTAAACCTTTCTTTAGATTAGATAAAAGTAGAAGCCTAAATCAATCTGGGGTTGGTCTTGGTCTAGCTATAGTTGAAGATATAATTAATTCTCATGGTGGTAATATACAGTTAGGAAAAAGTAAATTAAATGGATTACAAGTTAAGATTTCTTTGCCTTTTTAGTTCTTTTATTTTTTTTTAATTTTTTAATAATAACATCTTGATTTTGCACGATCTTCTTTAGGACCTCAAATTCATTTCTTGTAACAAGATTAAGATCATTTATTATCTTATCTTTTTTAAACTTTATTTCAGTTGATATTTCTTTTTTTAAATCCTTTGAAGTTAAAATACTTTTTTCTATTAATTCGGATAGTGTTTTTAAAATTTTTTCTGAACTACTCATAACTTATCTTATTTGATAGAAATGAAAATTTCAAATATGATATAATAAAACATGTTTACACATAATTTAGATCCTATAATCTTTAGCTTTGGCATTATTTCCATCAGGTGGTACTCTTTAGCATATGTCTTTGGTATTTTAGTAGGTTGGTGGTATGGCAAAAAATTAATTTCAAATAAAAGCCTGCTATTTAAAGAAAAATTTAATTTGAAACATTTTGATGATTTAATAACTTACTTAGTAGTTTCAATCATAATCGGTGGGAGAATTGGTTATGTAGTTTTTTACAACATTGAGTATTACCTCAATAACCCAATGGATATTTTTAAAATTTGGGAAGGAGGAATGTCATTTCATGGAGCCTTAATAGGAATAATTATAGGTACTTACCTATTTTCAACTCGAAGAAAGATAGAAGCTTTGTTCTTATTAGACGTAATTGCCTGCGTTTCTCCAATAGGAATTTTTTTTGGAAGAATTGCAAATTTTATAAATGGTGAGCTTGTTGGTAAAGTAAGTTTAGTTCCTTGGAGTGTGATATTTCCTACAATTGACTTAATGCCAAGACACCCCTCTCAACTATACGAAGCAGTTTTAGAGGGTTTAGTTCTATTTATAATTCTAAATATAATTTTTTTAAAAAAAAAATATGAAATAGGAACATGTTCTTATCTATTTTTGATCTATTACGGAATTTTCAGAATAATTTCAGAGTCCTTTAGAGAACCAGATATTCAACTAGGTTATATTTTTAACTTAGCCAGTATGGGTTCAATATTGAGCTTTTTAATGGTCCTGTCGGGTCTAACAATGTTTTACATTATTAAAAAAAGATGAAATCAAATTTGAAATTTTTTAAAAATAAAAGATCACTGCCAGTTGATAAGTTTTTGCAAAATGTTCTTTACGATAAAAAATTCGGCTATTATTCTTCT
Organism: uncultured Pelagibacteraceae bacterium; assembly: GCA_902635225.1. GTDB lineage: Bacteria > Pseudomonadota > Alphaproteobacteria > Pelagibacterales > Pelagibacteraceae > Pelagilacustribacter. Next base: position 7,647 of record CACPNG010000025.1, read on the forward strand.
AAAATTCCTTTTGGTGAAAAAGGCGATTTTATTACCGCCCCAACTATTTCTAATCTTTTTTCAGAAATGATATCAATATGGATAATTTCTACATGGGAAAAATTTGGAAAACCAGAAAAGATAAATATCGTAGAACTTGGGCCTGGAGATGGTAGCCTAATTAAAATTCTTTTAAATATTTCGAAGAAATTTCCTGAATTTAATTCTGCTAAAAATATTTTTTTATACGAGACAAGCAATTATTTAAAAAAAATTCAAAGAGCAAATATTAAAAGTGATAAAATTAAATGGATTAAGAACTTTCAAAACTTAGGTGCGGCACC
>CACPNG010000026.1 GCA_902635225.1 uncultured Pelagibacteraceae bacterium
AAAAATTATAGAGCATAATCTTAATATATTCGCAAAAGAAGTTCCGGGTATAAATAAAAAACAAATCGTTTCAGAAATGTGGAAAAACTACGGAATGACTTTTATCGAATACATATTTTTGAATAACTTTAGAAAAAATTCTTCTCATATTGAGATTAAAGGTGAAGATAATTTAGATATTGTAATCTCTAAAAAAAAACCTGTGATTTTTGTATCAGGTCATTTCGCTAACTTTGAGTTGATGTCAATGGAAATCACAAAAAAAAATATTCGTTTAGCTACAATCTATAGACCGTTAAATAATATTTTCTTGAACCCTTTTATGGAGTTTTTGAGGAAAAAGTTCGTGTGTAAGAATCAAATTAAAAAAGGATTAAACGGGGTAAGAGATGCTATTGCGTATATAAATAATAATTTTAGTATTGCATTGATGATTGATCAAAGAGTTAGCGAGGGAGTGAGAACTAATTTTTTTAAAAAACCTGCGTTAACCACTACCCTTCCTGCTCAATTAGCATTAAAATACAAACTCTCAATTATTCCTGTTTATATTCAACGAAATTCCAATAATAAATTTATAATTGAGTTTCAAAACGAAATAAAACCTGAAGACTTTAAAGAAAAACTAAAACTTACTGAAAAGTTGAATGATGTTCTTGAAAAGATGATTATTAAAAATCCAAATCAGTGGATTTGGACCCATAATAGATGGAAATGATTTGCTCATTTAATTTTTTTGGTATTTTTTATCCACTTCAACAGGAGAAAAGTAAGCTTCTTGTAAATCTACATTCCAGTAATTTAAATCTTGTAATTTAATTTTTTTTCCCGAAACAGCACATAAGACATAATCTCCTTCTTCAATAATCTCGAAAGAATTGTGTTTGTAAAGAAGTTTAGCTTTTTTTTCATTCATGTTTAAATTATACATTATATCAACGGATATGAATATTGGATTAATAGGAAGTGGAGGTAGAGAACATGCTCTTTGCCTAAAACTATTTCAATCAAATTCCCCAAAAAAAATCTTTTGCTTTCCTGGTAATGCTGGTACTGCAAATATTGCAACAAATATTGAAGTAGATATTCTTAATTTTAATAAAGTTTTTAAACTTATAAAGTTCTATAAAATTGATATTGTTATTATAGGACCCGAAGAACCGTTAGTAAAAGGGCTGGTAAATTTCTTAAATAAGAGGAAAGTAAAAGTTTTTGGTCCAAATAAATATGCCTCAAAATTAGAAGGATCAAAAGCATTTATGAAAAATCTATGCAAGGCCAATAAAATACCTACTGCAAATTTTAAAATTTGTAGTTCCATAAATCATGTCAAAGATTTTCTAAAAACTAACAATTTACCTATAGTAGTAAAAGCTGACGGTCTCGCAGCTGGAAAAGGAGTTACAATTTGTAAAAATAAAAGAACAGTTTTAGATATTTCAGATGAAATCTTTAAAGGAAAGTTCAAATCCTCAAAAAAAGTTGTTTTAGAGGAGTTTCTTATGGGCGAAGAGGCGAGCTATTTTTTAGTAGTAGATAGAAATAGTTTTAAATTTTTTGGATCTGCTCAAGATCATAAACGTGTAGGTGAAAAAGATAGGGGACCCAATACAGGAGGGATGGGCGCGTATTCTCCAGCTCCTATTGTAAATAAAGTGGTAGAAAATAAAATTATTGAAAGAATAGTAAAACCAACTTTAAATGCACTGAAGAAAAAAAAACAATCTTATAAGGGGTTTTTATATGTAGGTTTGATGATTAAAAATAATGATCCTTACTTAATAGAATATAATGTAAGAATGGGAGATCCAGAATGTCAGGTAATCTTACCAAGACTAAAAACAGATTTTCTTTCAATAGTAAAAAATACTATTAACGACAATTTAAAAAATATCAAAATTAAATGGCGAAAACAGAAAAGTATGACGATAGTTTTATGTTCAAAGGGTTATCCAGGAAAGTATAAAAAAAATCAAAAAATTAAAAATCTTAATAATGTAAAATTAAAAAGAAATAATTTTATTTTCCATGCAGGTACTAAACGTATTCAAAAAAATATTTATTCAATGGGTGGTAGAGTACTTAATGTTACATCTGTCGGGAATAATCTTTTAAAAGTGAGAAAAGATATAATCAAGATTTTAGAAAAAATTAATTGGAGAGCGGGTTTTTTCAGAAAAGATATAGGTTGGAAGATAATAGATAAAAATGAGAATAATTAGTGGTAAATTAAAAGGTAGACAAATACGATTTTTAAAATCGAAGATTACTAGACCTTTAAAAGATATAGTAAAAGAAAATATTTTTAATATTTTAAAGCACTCTAATAAAATCGAAGTACAAGTTAATAATTCGAGAGTATTAGATCTTTATTCAGGTATTGGGTCTTTTGGAATTGAGTGCATATCTCGTGGAGCTGAAAATGTAAGTTTTATTGAAAAAGATCAAAAAATAATAAAAATATTAAAAGAAAATTTAATAAGTTTATCAATTGCTAACCAAGCGCATATTTTCAATCAACAAATAAAAAATACTAATTTTTGTGAAAATAAATATGATATTTTTTTTTTTGATCCTCCTTTTAAAGAGAATGATTTTATTGAAGTCCTCGAAAAGTTAAATAAAAAAAAATGTTTCAATAAAAAACATATTGTTCTTATTCACCGTGAAAAAAATACTAATGATGATCTTGAAAAAATTTTAAATATTTTAATGATCCGTCAATATGGACGTTCTAAGATTATATTTGGCAAATTTAATTAAGGATGATTTTAGTAAATTTCTTAACTTGCTCCACGGCAGGCTGATCAAATGGGTTGATGTCTAATATTTTTCCAACTATAGAAGTTTCCAAAATAAAATAAGCAAATAATTGTCCCAGTGTTTCCTCATCACATTTTTTGATTTTAAGTTCTCTAAAAGGAATTTTATTTTTTTTAAGGGTTTTGATTAACGCCTCTTTTTGAGCATCTTTAATTTTAAAAAGATCTTTATTATAAAGATAATTTATATGTTTAGAGATTTTTTGCACCTTAATCTTTTTTTTTGTATTTTCTATAATACTAAATATATAAAATAATTTATCTTTTGGTCCATCAAGGTATAATTGTAACACACTATGATGGTCTTTCGGAACAGGAGAAATAACAGGCATAAATCCATTTCCTTTTTTTCCCAAGCTTTCAGCAATAAGCTGCTGACACCAATACAAAAATTTTTCTAGTTTTGGTGAGTAATTTAAAAATATAAGGCTATTTAATTTTTTTTGATACATTATATTAGCAATTTGAATAGTGCTCTCTTTGAGAAAATTTTTTTTTTTTTTTATTGATAAAAAAAATTTTTCAAAATTTTTTCTCAAAGAAAAAATATTAATTCCCATAAGATAGGCAGGTAAGATGCCGACTTCAGACAAAACTGAGTATCTTCCACCGATATAATCTTTATGCTCAACGTAAAATAAATTATATTTTTTTGCTATATCAAATAATGCATTATTTCTTCTCTCTGATACTAAAATCAAATTTTTTTGATTTTTTTTAATTTTATTTAAAAATAAAAAATTTGAGATGGTTTCTATGGTATTACCAGACTTTGAGATAATAATAAAAAGAACTGAACCTTTATTTTTTTTTTTAAAAGATAAGGCCTTGTCATAATCTATATTATCAAAAAAAAATAAATTTTTTTTAATTTTCTGTTCAAGGAATTTAAATATAGCATGAGATCCTAAGATGGAGCCTCCCATTCCAATAATTACTATATTTTTATATTTAATAAATTTTTTTAAATCTCTAATTTTGAAATTAAATCTGAAATTTTTACTAAAAATATTATATATACTCTCTGGTTCATCAATCTGATCAGATATTTCTCTTTCGATTTTAAGATATTTTTTATTAAATTTACTAGATAATTTTTTATTTAAATATTTTGAATATATATTATTTTTAAGTATAAATTTATTATTTTTCACTTACGTATTTTATCTATTATATTATCCTCAACCGAGGATGGATTATTTTTATTTTGATCGCCTATGCTTGGTGTTTTTAAAATCTTTTTAATTCTATCTTCATTTTCACTTTCTTTTTTTTTAGACAAAGAGCCTGGCTCTGGAATTTTACTATAATCGGGTGGTAAAACTAAAGGTTCTTTTTTCTTTACTAAAAATTCATCTGTAGATTTAATTTTTTCATTTCTTAAAACTTTTGCTGCATCTTGTAAGCCAGAACAAGAAAGAAGTACTAAAGATGTTAATATAATCAAAAAATTTTTTTTCATTTATTTATCTTTTACAAAAAAGCCCTTAGTTATGAGACATAAAACGCCAATAGTAATGAAAATATCTGCAATGTTAAACGTAAACCAGTGAAAATCTTTATAATGTAAATCAATAAAATCAGGTACTGCCTTAAAATAGATTCTATCATAAAAATTTCCTAATGCGCCACCAATAATGACTGAAAAAGCTATCTTGTCAAATTTATCAGATTTAATTCCAATTATTATTAAAAAAACAATAACAAAAGCTATTATTGTTGAGATTAAATTATAAAAAATTGATGAATTTGAGCTCAGGAGCCCAAAACCTATTCCAATATTCCATAAAAGATCAAAATTTAAAAAATCATTAATGTAAAAACTAGTATCGCTAAAATTATTCATTATTTTAATTTTTGAATATCTGTCTATGCTAAAAATGAAAAGAATTATGATTAGAAAATTAAAATTTTCTTTTTTAGATATTTCATTTTTTATTTCTTTAAAAGTAATCAAGGTATATTTTTATTTTATTGGACAATTTTCTCTTTCACATTTTTTTTCTAAAATTTTCCAACATCTTTCACATTTTTGACCCTGTGCTTTTCTAACTTCAACTTGTATTTTATCTTCTTTTGATATCTCTTTTTCTGCTTTTGAAACAATAAAATAATCCTCTAAATTCAATTTATCAAGAAGATCAAATTTCTCTTTGTTTAAAACAAGTTTAATTTCAGCTTCTAAACTTGATCCAATTTTTTTATTTGTTCTCTTGTCCTCTATTGCAATATTCGCCTCTTGTTTAATTTTGAATAAATTTAACCATTTTTCATTCAACTGGTCGTTCTTCCAGCTAGATGGAATTTTGACAAAATTGTTTTCATGTATGCTTTCATCTTTATCCTTATTCACTAAACTATAGATTTCCTCGGTAGTAAAAACTAAAATTGGAGCGAACCATTTTAATAGACTTTCTAAAATTATGTTTAAAACAATTACACAGTTTTTTCTTTTTTTTGAATTTAAGCTATCACAATAAAGGACATCTTTTCTGATATCAAAATAGAAAGAAGATAGATCTATTGTGCAAAAGTTAAGCAGCTCTTTATATAATTTGTGAAAATTATAGCTCTTAAAATTCTCATTGAAAGATCTATTTATTAAAAATAATTTATGCATAATAAATTGTTCTAATTCGTCAAATTCTTTCAATTTAATTTTTTCAAAGTTTTGTTTTTCAAAATTATCTTTTAAGTTTCCAAGCATAAATCTAAAAGTATTTCTAATTTTTCTATAAGACTCTGCGTGCTGTATTAAGATATTTTTATCTATTCTTAAATCTTCTGCATAATCAGATGCAGAAGCCCAAACTCTAAGTATATCTGCGCCATAGTTCTTTAATATGTCATCTGGAGAAATGACGTTTCCCATCGATTTAGACATTTTCATGCCTTTTCCATCCACAACGAAACCGTGTGAGAGAATGCTTTTAAAAGGTGCCTTACCTCTAGTTCCGCATGACTCAAGTAAAGAAGAGTGAAACCATCCCCTGTGTTGATCAGATCCCTCTAGATACATATCTGCAGGCCACTTTAAATCTTTTCTTTTCTCTAAAACAAAACTGTGTGTTGAACCACTATCGAACCATACTTCAACTATATCATTAAGTTTTTCATAATCTTTGGAGTTATAGTCGTCACCTAAAAAAATTTTTGCATCATCAGTGAACCAACAATCGGAGCCCTGCTTTTCATAAATTGACGCAATTCTATCTATAATCTTTTTATCTCTTAATGGTTCTTTTGTTTTTTTATTAATAAAAATTGGTAGGGGCACTCCCCAAACTCTTTGTCTTGAAACGCACCAATCTGGTCTTCCTTCAATCATTGATAAAAGCCTTTCCTTACCTTTGTTTGGATAGAAGATAGTTTCATTTATTGCTTTAACTGCCTTATCTCTAAGTTTATTTTTTTGCATAGAGATGAACCATTGAGGTGTCGCTCTATAGATCAAAGGAGCCTTAGATCTCCAAGAATGAGGATAGCTATGATTAAGTTTATCATTTTTAAGTAATTGTTTTTGCTCTTTTAATTTATCTATAACAATCGGGTCAGCTTTAAATACGTGTGTATTTGTAAAATAAGGTACCTCTTTAGTGTAAACACCTGAGTTATCGACTGTGTAAAGTGACGGTATATTATTTTTCAAACACAAATTAAAGTCGTCTGGACCATGGCTTGGAGCACAATGAACTATCCCCGTTCCCTGTTCTAAATTAACAAATTGAGCATCCAACATTGGAACATCATAGTTAAAATCCATTTTGACAAATGGATGGCTACATAGTGTTCCTTTAAATTCAGAGCCCTTAAAGGTCTTTAATTCTTTATAATTTTTAATCTCACAATCTTTAATTATTGTTTTGACTAAATTTTTTGCAATTACAATTCTCTTGTCTTTAAAGTGTTCAAGTTGATCAATTTCTAAAACTGCGTATTCGATATTGCTATTAAAAGCTAATGCTTTGTTAGCAGGTATGGTCCAGGGTGTAGTGGTCCAGATTATAATGCTCGAGTCTTTTAGAAAGTCTTTGTTAGTCTCCTTTACTTTAAATGAAACATAAATTGTATTTGATGTGTGATCTAAATATTCTACTTCCGCATCAGCTAAAGCTGTTTTTTCAACAGTAGACCAAAGAACTGGTTTAAATCCTTGATATAAACTTCCATCCAAAAGGAATTTACCTAACTCTCTTACAATTTGAGCCTCTGCCTCGAAACTCATTGTAGAGTAATAATTTTCAAAATCTCCAACAACCCCTAGTCGTTTAAACTCTTTAATGTGAACTTCGATCCAGCTTTTTGCAAATTCCCTACATTCTTGTCTAAAATCTTTAATGGGCACTTCATCTTTATTTTTCTTCTTTTTTTTATATTGTTCTTCTATCTTCCATTCTATTGGAAGTCCGTGACAATCCCAACCTGGAACATAAACAGAGTCTTTTCCATTCATCTGGTGAAAACGAGTAAT
>CACPNG010000027.1 GCA_902635225.1 uncultured Pelagibacteraceae bacterium
CCTTTTTTAATAAACCCATCATAGAACCAGTATTTGGACAATGAGCTACAACTTTTTCGTTGCCAATTTTAACATCAACAAAAAAACGTTTATATCTTTTTATAAATTTACCTGCTATTAAAGTTTCATTAAATTTCATGTATAACTAATAATCTATGAGTAAAAAAAATAAAGTAAATGCAGCAATTTTAATAATTGGAAATGAAATATTATCGGGAAGAACTCAAGATAAAAATGTTGCATTTTTAAGCAGTTGGTTGAACACTAATTGTGGAATAACAGTCTTAGAGGTAAGGATTATACCTGACGTTGAAAAAACTATAATTAAAAATATAAGATTGTTATCAAAAGAGTTTAGTTATGTATTTACTACTGGAGGCATAGGACCTACTCACGATGACATTACAGCAAAATCCATAGCTAAAGCTTTAAAAGTCAAATATGGATATCACGATGAGGCATATAAAATACTCGAAAATTACTATGGAAAAGAAAAATTTAATGACGGTAGAAAAAAGATGGCAAAGATGCCAAAAATAGCTAAATTAATTTATAATCCATCTAGCGCCGCCCCTGGGTTCATTACTAAAAATGTTTTTTCATTACCTGGTGTACCTTCTATATTAAATTCAATGATTGAAAATTGTAAAAAATATTTGGTTAAAGGTTTAAAAGTTCACAGCAATACTTTAAATCTTTATACAGTTGAAAGTAATATTTCTAATCAGTTAGAAATCTTACAAAAAAAATATAACAAGTTTGTAGAAATTGGCAGTTACCCTTTTTTTAGATTAGGAAAAATAGGTGTATCAGTAGTTTCTAGGTCAACTTCAAAATCTAAGCTAATGTCAGTCAATAAAGATTTAATGAAAACAATTAAGGTAAAAAAAATAAAAATCTTAAAAATTTAAATCAAACTTAGTACTTCGTCGACTTCTATAGAGTTTATATCCTTGGTTTTATGAATTATCTTGCTATCTAATATTTTAGTAAATTTATTTTTTGGAGCAAATTTTTTTGCATTAGTTGGTCCAAATAAAACAATCATAGGTATATTTGCTAAGGAGATCATGTGCATTATTCCATTGTCAATTGATACAGCAGTATTTAATCTGGAGGCTAAAGCTGTTACTAAAGCCGGACATGATAAATTTGAGTTTAATTCGGGAAATATTGCTGCGGGCACTTGGTTTTTTATTTTTTCAATTAAATCAATTTTATTTTTTTCAATAAAAAAAACTGGAACCTTATTTTTTGAAAGTATTCTATTTGCCAGAGCAGTAAATTTATAAATTGACCAACTTTTTTTTCTATATTCATTTCCCTGAGTAATGGAAAAACCAACATAATTTGAGTTAGGAAGAAGTCTTTTAGCCTCTTTCAAAATTTCTTTTGGTAATTTATTTACCTTATAATCTAATTGAACTATATCATCTTCAATAAATAAACTAAGATTTTCTAAATGATTTAGTGAATTTGACTTTATTTTTTTAGATGAAAAGAATCCATTTAATGTTCTAGAGTAAAATTGTTCGTGAGGTATTCTTTTTAAAATTAAAGAATTTCTGAATTTTGTTTGTAAATCAATTATAAGATCAAATTTACTGTGATTCCCCCTCAAGGCTCTTTTGTTTGCCACTAACAAGTGCCACCATCTAAACCCAAAGTATTTCAAATTCAAATCTAACGACTCCAAATTAATACTGTATTCTTTTAATTTCCCATTAAAATGATTTGCATGAGCTCCCAAATAATAAAATTTTGCTTTTTTAAAATGGCCTTTTAAACTTATTAATAATGGAAATAATTGAATTGAATCACCCAATCCACCACCAGAATTGTAAATCAAGATTTTTTTCATGTGATATATACTTTATAAGATTTAAATAATAATATAAATGTCATATAAATATTACAAAGTATTAATGTGCCCTCGTGGTGAAATTGGTAGACACAAAGGACTTAAAAGACGAGGGATAGAAGTTAAAGTCAGTCCGTGGTAGTCCAAGGAAGTCTAAAACATCCTATAAAATCACACAACTTTAATTCACCTTTCAATTAAGATTAGAAAATCAAACTAATTTAATTATTATATTCTCGTACATGCCTCGTACATGAAGATATAATGTTATAGATTACAATTATGAAAAAACTTTTAGGGATCGTGGTTCTAGGTTTGCTGTTGAGTGGAAACTCTAATGCTTGTGAAAAAGAGGATTTCATAAAATATATATCAGCAGGTAAAAACAAATGTATAGCAATTTTAAATTTAGGAAAGATTGAAAAGGGTAAAAAAAACTTAATAGTATTTCTTCATGGTGATGGTAGTCCTAATTCTCCAAGACCAGGAATACCCAAAAAAAGTCAAATTAGATTTGCAAAAGAATTAATAAACGATAATAACAATATTTTTCTTTTTGCAAGACCTGGTTACTTTATTAGAGAAAGAGGCAGTAGTGAAGAGGATAGATATTCATCAGGACCTCGTAACGCTATAAAGAGTACAGTGGTAAATTATGATTGGAAAAATTTTCAAATACTAGCACCTGCATTACAAAATCTTAAAAAATATTATAAACCAAAAAAACTAATTTTAATTGGTCATTCTGGAGGAGCTTATCAGGGAGGTACTATTCATGGAAAAGTACCAGGATTAGTTGATATAAATATTTTGATCTCTTGCCCGTGTGACTGGGAAACTAGAAAAAAACTAAGCAACGGTAAAAAATGGGAAACCAAATCTCAATTGAAAGAATTAAAAAAAAACTCACCAAGTTTCAATTATAAAGATATAGATTTAAAATCTCTCAACATATTAATTGTTGGAAAAGATGATAAAAATACAGCTCCAGGAGTTTCAAAATATTATTATGATTTACTTAAAAAGAAAAAACTACAAGTTAAGTTACATATTATTGATGGAGGTCACGGATTAAGGTCTATGGCAACAATTGGATCTATCATTAAAGAATATATAAACTAATGAAAAAATTTTTAGGGATCGTAGTTCTGGGTTTGTTGTGGAGCACCACCTTAATTGCAACACCACCAAAAAATAAATGGTCTCCTTCGTTAGAAAGATGGAAGAAGGATTTTCCAAAAGCAGAATACCCTCCTAATGATTGCAAGTTTTGCACTGAAAGACACGATTATTGGGCTCATGGCTATTATCGAAAAGCAAGTTTGAAAAATAGAGATCACAAAAATAATGGAGGGTTAAAAAGAATTGTAATACAACCAGCAAAAAAAACAATCAGACCAATTAAAAAAAATATAAAACCTCTTCCAAAAGAAATTTATGATTATGTATATTACAGAGATATCTCTAGTTTAATGGTATTTGATAAAGGAGAATTAATTCACGATTGGAAAAGAGATTATATTTTTAATAACAAACCTATAAATGGCGAGTCTAGAAGCAAATCAATAGTTGGTGTTGCTGCTTTAAAAATGGCTTGCCAAAACATTTTAGATTTAGACAAAACTCATGGAGATTATTCTCCAGAAATTAAAAACTCATTTTATGGCCATGTAAAATTAAAAGACTCTTTAAATATGTTGGCTAGAGATCAATTTGTAGTAAATTATAATATTTTAAAGGAAATACACAGAAAGAAATCTGACTTAACAACTATTCTTAATAAGCACCCTAAAAAATTAGAAACAGAAGGACCAAAAGAATTTAAATACTCAAATCCTAATACTGATTTAATAACATTAGATATGATCAATGTATTAGGAGGAAAAAAGAAGTTTGCTAAATGGTTTCAAAAAAATATTTCAGAAACTGCAGGTTTTGAGTCAAAGGGTAAAATATTATTAGACAAAAAGGGAGTTCCAATATCATCGTCATCTATCATGCTTACTAGAGAAGATTGGCTAAGGTTTGGAATATACGTTATTGAATTAATGAAGGATAAAAACTCTTGTGAGGCAAAAAAGTTACAAGAGGCTTTTAAGAATGCCGTTCCCACTAAGAAAAAATTTGCTCCTAAATATGCAATGTTCTTTTGGTTAAATGGGTATAATGTAGAAAATTTAGTTCAAATGAGAGGACACGGTTTAAGACTATCTTTAATTGATTGGAAAAATGACAAAATAATTCAGACGAATGGTTTTGCTATTAGTTGGAAACCTCAAGAATTAGTAAATCTTGTTTGGAAACAAAACTAACTTATTGTCCTATAAAATATGGGAAGACTAGGTGCAAACTAGGAGATAGAGACGGAAAATAAATTATTTTTACTTCTTCAAAACTCTTGTGTATTAATATACTAACAATAACAACAAAAACAACGACGTGCCCTCGTGGTGAAATTGGTAGACACAAAGGACTTAAAATCCTTGCCCTTTTGGGAGTGCCAGTTCGAGTCTGGCCGAGGGCACCACAATAAATGACTAAAATTTTAATTATTTCAGATAAAAATTTAAAATCTAGCAAGATTAAAAAAACTGTATTTAGCGTTTTGAAAAATAAAAGATTAAATATGCCAAGACTAATTATTGTTATTGGTGGGGACGGATTTATGCTTCAAACATTAAAAAGATACAAAAAATCTAATAAACTATTCTATGGAATAAATTCCGGTAATTATGGTTTTTTAATGAATAAGTTTACAAAAAAAAATCTGTTAAAAAATATTATTAAATCAAAAATTACTTCAATTTCACCACTTGAAATGACAGTTAGCAAAAAAAAAGAAAAAATTAAATGTTTAGCTATTAATGAAGTCTCAATTCTTAGACAGAGCAGACAAGCAGCAAATCTATCAATTAAGAATGGAGGCCGATTTTTAATAAAAAAATTAGTTTCAGACGGTGTACTAATATCAACACCTGCTGGTAGTACAGCTTATAATTTATCTGTTCATGGACCTATACTTAGTTTAGATTCAAAAAAAATTTCTATTGCTCCTATAAGCGCTTTTAGACCAAGAAGGTGGCCAGGAAAAATTGTTAGTGAGAATTCTAAAATATCAATAAAAAATTTAAATCCTTTTAAAAGACCTATTAGTGCGGTAGCAGATAATGTTGAAATTAGAAATGCAATTAAAATTGATGTGAAGGTACAAAACAAAGTAAAATTTAAATTACTTTACGATAATAGTAAAAGTTTACAAAAAAAAATCAAACTAGAGCAATTGATTAAAGAAACAAGTTAAAATTAGGCTTTAGATTATCATTAACTATGATATTAAGATATTAAAATTAATATTTCTATGAGTGACAGAAATCAAAATAACTTAAAAATATTTTTTATAAAACTTCTAGCAATAACATTTTCTATAATCATAATTATTAATGCTACCTATAATCTTATTTTAGCGGACAAATTAGAAAACTTTAACAAAATACTACAACTGAACAAAAAAGAAAATATTGAGTTAGTAAAAAATAAAATAAGATCAGAGATACAAAGTGGTCTAGAAAAAGACAATCTACTTAGTGAGCAGGATAAAATTCTTATTTATAAATTCTATAGAAAAATTAAAAAAGAATTTGATGAAATTGAAAAATAATTTTGTTAAATCTCATGTAAAATCAAATAAAAAAATTATATTTTATATTTTAATCTTATTTTCTATATACTGTGCATTAACTATTGGTTTTTCTTGGGATGAAAGTTTTTTAATTAACCAAGGAAAAGTAACAGCTAATTATTTATTATCCTTAGGCTTTTCTGACCCTGAATATTTTTTTAGGAGAGAATTCTACTCACCAATCTATTATTCATTAAGATATTTTTTTGTACAAGCATTTCCTTTAAAATTTCATTTGGAAGTAGGCCATTTAGTAAATTTATTTTTTTCTATTACAGCTATAATTGGTCTCAAAAAAATTTGTGAAGAATTTTTTAATAAAGATGTGGGGATAATCGTATTCTTAATACTTTTTTTCTATCCAGCTTTTTTTGGTCATATGGGTTTTAATAGCAAAGATACAATAATAGCATTTTGCCACGTTTGGATTTTTTATCTAGCTATAAAATATCTTAAATCTCATAAAAATTCTTATATTTATTATATTTCTTTACTTGCAGTAGTTGGCACAGGCATAAATTTATTTTTTTTAGGATCTTTGTTGCTTCTTTTAAATCAAAGGCATTTAAATCTTTCATTTTTTCTTTAGCTATTGCTTCTGCTTGTTTCATTGTAATACTTCCAGCAACAACTCTTCCTGGTTCACTTGAGCCACTTTTAAGTTTTGCTGCTTCTCTTATAAAATGTGATGCAGGCGGTGATTTAATTATAAAATCAAATTTTTTGTCTTTGTAAACCGTTATTACTACAGGCACTGGTTTTCCCATAAAAGCTTTTGTTTTTTCGTTAAAAGCTTTACAGAATTCCATTATATTGATTCCTCTCTGTCCCAAAGCTGGT
>CACPNG010000028.1 GCA_902635225.1 uncultured Pelagibacteraceae bacterium
ATTTTTCTTATTTGTAGTTTTCCCTATAACAACAAAATCTAAATCCCATTTTTTAAAAATTTTTCTTGCATGATCTTCTTTTCCATCTTCCAAAATTATTAACATTCTCTCTTGACTTTCTGATAGCATCATCTCATAAGGTGTCATGTTCTCCTCTCGACAAGGGACTTTTTCTAAATTTAATTCAATTCCAAGTGAACCTTTAGAAGCCATTTCAACGCTAGATGAGGTTAATCCAGCTGCTCCCATATCTTGAATAGCAATAATTGAATCATCTTTCATTAATTCTAAACAAGCTTCGAGAAGAAGTTTTTCAGTAAATGGATCACCAACTTGCACGGTAGGTTTTTTGTCTTCAGAGTTTTCATCAAATTCAGCAGATGCCATTGATGCCCCATGAATCCCATCACGACCTGTTTTTGATCCCACATAGACTACAGATTTATTTATACCTTTGGCTTTAGAATAAAATATCTTATCTTTTTTTGCATGACCTACTGCCATTGCGTTGACTAATATGTTTTCATTGTAGGTTTCGTTAAATTTAGTTTCACCAGCAACAGTTGGTATTCCAATGCAATTTCCATATCCACCGATCCCAGAAACTACACCATTTAATAAACTCTTTGTTTTAGGATGAGATGGAGAACCAAAGTGAATGGAATTCAATAAAGCAATTGGTCTAGCACCCATTGTGAATACATCTCTAAGAATACCTCCAACTCCTGTAGCCGCCCCTTGATAAGGCTCAATGTATGAGGGATGGTTATGACTTTCAATTTTAAATACTATTGCATCATTATCACCAATATCAACTACACCAGCATTTTCACCAGGACCTTGAATAACTTGTTTTCCTTTAGTTGGTAATTTTTTTAAATGTATTCTTGATGATTTATAAGAACAGTGTTCGTTCCACATAGCTGAAAAAATTCCAAGCTCTAGTAAATTAGGATCTCTTTTCATTAGTTTTTTAATACTCTCAAACTCTTCAAACTTAAGACCGTGTTTTTCAATAATTTTGTTGGTTATTTTCATCTTATTTGCTTATTAGACTGGAAAAAAGATTTATCCCATCCGTGTTAGAAATCAATTTATCGATCATTCTTTCAGGATGAGGCATCATTCCTAATATGTTTTTTTTGGCATTAAATATTCCAGCAATATTTTCTAAAGCGCCATTAGGGTTAGAGCGATCATTCACAACTCCTTTTTCGTCACAATATTTAAACGCAATAAGATTTTCTTTTTTTAATTCTTCCATATGAGTCTCGTTAGTGAAATAATTTCCTTCATTATGAGCAATGTTAATTTCTAATATCTGGTTTAAATTATATTTTGAAGTAAATTTTGTTTCATTGTTAACTACCTTAATGTTCACATCCTTATTAATAAACTTAAGATTTTTATTTCTCAATAAAGTTCCCTTTAACAAACCTGTTTCTGTTAAAATCTGAAATCCATTACAAATTCCTAGAATTAAACATCCTGAATTAGCTGCTTTGATAATTTCATTAATTATTAATGATTTTCCCGCTATTGCTCCTGAACGTAAATAGTCACCATAGGAAAATCCTCCAGGTATTACAATTAAATCTGATTTTGGTAAGGAGGTATCTTTGTGCCATACCATTTTATTTTTAAAATGCATTTTTTCTAAAGCTAAGGCAACATCTCTATCACAATTAGACCCTGGGAAGACAATTACAGACGAGTTCATTATAATTTATTTATTTTGTAATCTTCAATAATTAAATTTGCTAGTAGTTTCTCGCACATTTGAGTTACTTCTTTTTCAGCGACTTCTTCGTTTTTTTCTTCTACTTCTATTTCAAAATATTTGCCTTGTCTTACACTTTTTAAACTGTTTAAGCCCATGCTTTTAAGAGTATTCTCTACAACTTTTCCTTGAGGGTCTAATACATCTTTTTTAAGAGTGACTGTAATTGAATATTTCAATTTATTTTTTTTTGAATTTTATTGGTATTGTTTTACCAAAGTTTACTTCGCTTATATTTGTTTCTTCAGGCATTATTCCAAATCTCCTAGCAACCTCTTGATAAGCTTGGATAATATTGCCTAAGTCTTTTCTGAATCTATCTTTATCAAGTTTTTTTTCAGTTTTAACATCCCATAGTCTGCAAGTATCTGGACTAATCTCATCTGCCAAAACAATTTCTTTTTTTTCTGTATCCTTATTCCAAACTTTGCCATATTCAATTTTAAAATCAATAAGCTTGATATTAATAGCTCTAAACATTCCAGTAAGAATATCATTAATCCGAAGAGTTGATTTATCTATTAAATTTAACTCTTTCTCAGTAGCCCACCCAAAAGTGAGAATATGTTCTTTAGAGATTAAAGGATCGTTTAATTCATCGTTTTTGAAACAATATTCTAATAAAGGTTTTTCTAAAATTGTTCCCTCTGGTATTCCTAATCTCTTGGTTAAAGAACCAGTGGAAACGTTTCGTACAATAAATTCAATTGGAAAAATTTCAGCTTTTTTGATTAGTTGCTCTCTCATATTCAATCTTTTAACCAAATGAGTTTTGACTCCACACTGAGATAAATTAGACAATATGTACTCTGAAATTCTGTTATTCAAAACTCCCTTTCCCTCTACTTTAGCTTTTTTAAGATTATTAAAAGCTGTCGCATCATCTTTAAAATGCTGAATAACTAAATTTTTGTCTTTAGTCTCATAAATTATTTTTGCCTTGCCCTCGTATAACTTATTACCTTTATTCATTAGATTACTTTTGTTTCAGACTTCTATTAAAAATTATATTAATTTTTTTAGTATGGTAACTAAAATTAAATAATTTTTTAAGTTTATTAACAGGTATTTTATTAATGATTTTTTTATCTAAGATAATATTGCTTAAAAAAGAGGAATTTTCTTTCCAAGCTTTCATAGCATTTTTTTGAACTAATTTATAAGCTTGTTCTCTAGAAAAACCTGCATCAGTTAATTCTAACAAAACTCTTTGAGAAAAAAAAATTCCATTAGTTATATTTAAATTATTCAGCATTTTCTTTGGGTAAACATTTAAATTCTTAACTACGTTGTTTAGTCTAGCTAATGCAAAGTCTAAAGCTATTGTTGCATCTGGGCCTATATTTCTTTCTACAGCTGAGTGTGAAATATCTCTCTCGTGCCATAGGGCAATATTTTCTAGAGAAGGAACAACATAAGATCTAATCAATCTAGCCAAACCTGTTAAATTTTCACTTAAAATTGGATTTTTTTTATGAGGCATTGCAGACGAACCTTTTTGTTTTTTTCCAAAAAATTCTTCAACTTCTAATACTTCAGTTCTTTGAAGGTGCCTAATTTCAATAGCAAGTCTTTCAATTGAACTTGCAATAATTCCAAGTGTTGAAAAAAATTGAGCATGTCTATCTCTAGGAATAATTTGTGTAGAAATAGGCTCTACATTAAGTTTAAGTTTTTTTGCTACATGTCTTTCAACTGAAGGATCTATATTTGCAAAAGTTCCAACTGCACCTGAAATTGCACATGTTGAAATTTCTTTTATAGACTGATCAAGTCTTTTTTTATTCCTAAGAAATTCTTGATAGAAGGTTAACATTTTAAGACCAAATGTTGTTGGTTCAGCATGAATACCGTGGCTTCGTCCGATACATAAAGTATATTTATGTTTGATAGCCTGGCGTTTAATTGAAAGGAGTAATTGATTAATATCATTTAATAAAATTTCACCAGATTTTTTTAATTGAAAATTAAAACATGTATCTAAAACATCTGATGAAGTCATACCTTTATGAAGATATCTACCTTCTTTTCCAACTTTTTCATTTATTGAAGTTAAAAAAGCTATTACATCGTGTTTAACTTTATCCTCAATTTGTAAAATTCTTTTGACATTAATTTTTGCTTTAGATTTTACTTTTTTAGAAACTCCCTTTGGGATAATCTTTAATTTTTCCATAGCTTCTGCTGCAGCCAATTCAATATCCAGCCATATTGAATACTTATTCTTATCTTCCCAAATTTTTTTAATTTCTTTTCTAGAATATCTTTCTATCATTAGCTTTTTGATAAAGTAAAAATTTCACAACCTTCTTTAGTTACACCCACAGTATGTTCAAATTGTGCAGATAAAGATTTATCTTTAGTAACAGCTGTCCAGCCATCTTTTAATGTTTTTGTTTCATATTTTCCAAGATTAACCATTGGTTCAATTGTGAAAATCATACCAGCTTTTAATTTTTCTCCAGTACCTTCTTTTCCGTAATGAAGTACATTAGGCTCTTTGTGAAATTGTTGTCCAATACCATGCCCACAAAAATCTTGAACAACTGAAAACCCTTCAGCTTCCACGTATTTTTGAATTACGGCCCCAATATCACCTAAAAAAACATCCTCTTTAATAATTTTAATAGACTTCATCATAGCATTGTAAGTTGTTTGTACTAACTTTTTTGCTTTTATTGAAACTTCACCTATTTCAAATGTTCTACTTGTATCTCCATGCCATCCATCTTTCAAAGCAGTAACGTCAACGTTTACGATGTCTCCGTCTTTTAATACTTTTTCGGATGGTATTCCGTGACAAACAACATGATTAGCAGAGGTACAACATGATTTAGGAAAACCTCTATAAAATAGAGGAGCAGAATATGCACCATGATCATTTAGGTACTCATAACACAATTTATCAATCAGGTTAGTTTGTATTCCAGGTTTAACAATTTTTGAAACCTCATCTAATGCTCCTGCTGCAATTAAACCTGCTGTTCTTGTTTTTTCAAATGATTCTTTGTAATTTTCAATCATTATATTTTCAACTGTATTTCACGATTTAGTTCTATTCCTTTTGGAGAAAATTTACAATCATAGCAAAGTATTTTTAGATTTTTTTTAACAGCTTTTAATAGTAATTCACAATATTCAGGATCTATATCTTTAGCTAATTTGAATTTATTGCAATCATTTCTTTGAATTACAAAAAAAAGATAAATTTTGTATCCC
>CACPNG010000029.1 GCA_902635225.1 uncultured Pelagibacteraceae bacterium
TGGAAAAGGTTTTTTATTTGCATTAGGTGCAGGCGGTCAGAAAGGAGTAGAGCAGATGCTGACTAGAATGAGAGACGAAATAAGAAGAGACATGATTTTATTAGGTTGTAAAAGCATAAAAGAGCTAAATAAAACAAAAATTGCTTATAGGTGATGCAAAAAAACTAGTTTTCAAAAGGGTCAATAAATACTAGGTTAGATTATGAAATTAGCAAAGAATTTAGACAGGCTTGGAACAGAAACAGCGTTTAGTGTATTAGCTGAAGCTAAAAAACTTGAAGCCCAAGGAAAAGAGATGATTCACTTAGGTTTAGGTCAGCCAGACTTTATGACACCTAAACATATTATGGACGCAGCAAAAAAAGCCATAGATGACGGACATCATGGATACGTATTAGCGAATGGAATTGCTGAATGCAGGCAAGCTGTCTCAAGAAAAATTAAAAGTTTATATAAAAAAGAAGTAAGTCCTGATCGGATTATGATTATGCCTGGTGGAAAACCTACAATGTACTTTGCAATTCAAATGATTGGTGAGCCTGGTGCTGAGATAGTTCATCCGACACCTGGTTTTCCAATTTATGAGTCTATGATTAATTACACAGGAGCTAAAGCAGTGCCTTATGATTTAACAAAAGAGAAAGATTTAAAGTTTGACCCTGAAAAAATTTTATCTTTGATAACAGATAAAACTCGACTTGTGATCCTAATAAATCCAAATAATCCTACTGGGAGTTTTGTAGAAAAACCAGCAATCGATTTCCTTGCAGAAGGCTTAAAGAAACATCCACATGTCACGATACTTAGTGACGAAATTTATAGTAGGCAAATTTTTGATGGAAAAGAAATGCCAACTTTTTTTAATTATCCTGATTTACAAGATAGGTTAATAGTATTAGATGGATGGAGCAAGGCTTACTCCATGACTGGTTGGAGAATGGGATGGAGCGTGTGGCCAGAAAATTTAATTCCTCATGTAACTAAATTAGCTATTAATAGTTTTTCATGCGTGAACGCACCGTCGCAATTTGCTGGAATAGCAGCACTTGATGGACCTGACGATTCCATTCACCATATGATGGAAAAATTTGACCAAAGAAGAAAATTGATTCACAAAGGTTTAAATGATTTACCTGGTGTGGAATGCAGTATGCCCGGTGGAGCATTTTATGCTTTTCCAAATGTAAAAGGCACAGGAATGAGTGGAAGCGAATTTTCAAAAAAATGTATGCATGAAGCTGGTGTGGCAATTGTACCTGGAACGGCATTTGGCAAAACATCAACAGATTACGTTCGTTTTAGCTTTGCTGCATCGAGGGATAACATTCAAAAAGCACTAGAAAAAATCTCAAAAATGCTTAAGTAGAATTGATTATGAGTAGTTTACAAATGCCAAAAGTTGATGATGTAGTTATGTCCAAAAAGGACAAAATTGCTTCGGATCTGTGTGGAATTATAAATTCTAAAAATGTTCTTTCAAATCCAGATGAATTAAGACCTTTTGAAACTGACGGCTTAACGGCTTACAGACAAATGCCTCTTTTAGTAGTTATGCCTGAGACTGTTGAGGAAGTAAGTCAAATTTTAGAATATTGTAATGAGAATAAAATTAAAGTAGTTCCAAGAGGAGCTGGAACAGGTTTATCTGGTGGTTCGATGCCTTTAGAGGATTGTGTTTTAATGGCAATGGGAAAATTTAACAAGATAATTGAAATTGATTATGAAAATAGATGTGTAGTTACACAACCTTGCGTAACAAATTTAGCAATTACCCATGCTGTTCAAGATAAAGGTTTTTATTACGCTCCAGACCCATCGAGTCAAATTGCATGTTCTATTGGTGGGAACGTAGCTGAAAATTCTGGTGGAGTTCATTCTCTTAAATACGGAGCTACTACAAATAACCTTTTGGGTATTGAAGTAGTTTTAATGGATGGAACTATAGCTAAATTTGGCGGTAAAGCCATGGATGCGGAAGGATATGATTTCTTAGGTTTGATGACTGGCTCAGAGGGTTTGCTTGGGGTTATTACAAAGGTTACTGTAAAAATTTTAAAGTCACCTGAAGTTGTTAAAGCAGCTTTAGTGGGTTTTCCGTCAATTGAAGATGCAGGAAACTGTGTTGCTGAAATAATTGCAGAGGGATGTATACCAGCCGGAATGGAAATAATGGATAAAGCTTTGACAAAAGCAACCAACGACTACTCAAAAGCAGGTTACCCAACTGATGCAGAAGCAATGATGATTGTAGAATTTGATGGAACAGAACACGAAGTTGAAGCATATATTAATAAGGCAAAACAAATCGCTGAAAAAAACAATTCAACAAGTTTAAAAATTAGTAAATCAAATGAAGAGAGATTGAAGTTTTGGGCTGGTAGAAAAGCAGCCTTTCCAGCTTGCGGAGTTTTAGCACCTGATTACATGTGTATGGATGGTTCAATTCCAAGAGGAAAACTTGCTGAAGTTTTAAATGAAATCTCAAGATTATCTAAAAAATATAATTTGGCGGTGGCTAATGCATTCCATGCGGGAGATGGAAACCTTCATCCTCTAATTATGTTTGATGCAAATGATAAGGAATCTTTGAGAAAATGCGAGGAATTTGGAGCCGATATATTAAAATATTGTGTTAAAGTTGGTGGAGCTCTAACGGGTGAACACGGAGTTGGTATAGAGAAAAGAGAGTTAATGTGCGAAGCATTTAACGATAAAGATATACAACAACAATTAACAATTAAAGTTGCCTTAGATCCTAATTCATTATTAAATCCAGGTAAGGTTTATCCAATACTTAGAAAATGTGCTGAGGAAGGAAGAGTTCATGTTCATGGAGGAAAAACAAAATTCCCAGACATCCCTAGATTTTAATCAAAATATTTTTAAACCATCTTCAAGAGAAGAAATAATCGAGATAGTCAAAAATTGTTATAAAAAAAATATACCTCTCGAAATTAATGGATTAAAATCAAAAAATAAAATCGGAAGAAATTTTCAATCTGAAAAAACCTTAGATCTATCTGATTATAAAGGAATAATTGATTACAAACCTGAAGAACTTTACATCAAAGTTAAAGCTGGCACACCTTTAAAAGAAATAATAGAAGAGCTAGATAAAAATAATCAGCAGTTAGCTTTTGAACCAAATGATTTTGGTTACTTATTTTCTGGAGAAAGCAATATCGGTTCTATTGGTGGAGTGGTTTCATGTAATTTTGCTGGGTCACGAAGATTTAAAGTTGGCAGTGTTCGAGATCACATACTTGGCTTTCAAGGGATAAATGGAAAAGGCGAAACCATTAAATCAGGAGGAACAGTAGTCAAAAATGTTACTGGTTATGACCTAAGCAAATTAATATCAGGATCTTTTGGCACGCTCACAGTATTAACAGAGCTCTCAATAAAAGTATTACCTAAACCAGAAACAAGCAAAACTTTAGTGATAAAGAATCCTCATCTTAAAAAAGCATTGGACTTTCTTGGAAAAGCATTATCATCTTCTACTGATCCATCAGGGGGCGTATTTTATCCAGACTATTTTGGAAAAAATTTTGTTTTAAATGATCTAACTCACGACGGAGGCTTAACAGCTATCAGGATTGAGGGTCCAATAAATTCTGTAGATCAGAGATTGAATAGGTTATCGAAAGAATTAAGTCTTTTAGATCAAGAACTTTCTATTTTAGACAGTGAGCAAAGCAATATTTTTTGGAGTAGAACAAAAAATTTAGAGGTTTTTAAAAGTCTAAAAAGTAATTTATTAAGAATAGTTCTGCCAATTAGTGAAACCTTACAGGTCATCCAAAAACTTAAAAGTTTTGACATTAAATACTTTATTGATTGGGGAGGGAGTCTAATCTGGGCCTCATTTGATCAATTAAATACAAAAATTCTAAGTGAAATTAAAGATACAGTAAAAAAAAATCAAGGATATATTACATTGATTAAAGTCGAAGAGGATCTAAAAGCCTCTGTGGATATTTTTACAATAGATCCAATAAAGTATAAAATAAGTGAAAAAATTAAAAGGAGTTTTGACCCAAAAAGAATTTTAAATCCGGGAAAAATGTATACAGGAATTTAAATGCAGACATCATTTACTGATAAACAACTTCAAAATAAGGATAATAAAACGAGTGAAACAATTATAAGGAAATGCGTTCACTGCGGAATGTGCAATGCTACTTGCCCTACATATCAAGTAAATGGAGAGGAGTTAGAAGGACCAAGAGGAAGAATATATCTTATAAAAGATATGTTAGAGAATAAAAAACCGGCCACAAAAGAAATAGCAAAACACATAGATAGCTGTTTATCCTGTTACTCATGTATGACGACTTGCCCTTCAGGAGTGAACTATATGCATTTAATTGACCATGGTAGGAATTATGTTGAAGAAACTTACAAAAGGCCTTTTTTAGATAGAGTATTTAGAAATATACTTTCTTTTGTATTGCCGAGACCAAAAATATTTTTGTTGATGGCTTTATCATCTAAACTAATTAAACCATTTAGTTTTTTATTTCCAAAATTTATTAGAAACGCATTAAATTTAATGCCAGATAAAATCCCAGGAAAAAAATTAAAAGATCAAAAAGTTTACGAGGTTAATAAAGGCAAGAAGGTTTCAAGAGTGGCTTTATTAACTGGATGTGTACAAAGAGTTATTTCTCCTGAAATAAATGAGGCTACTATAAGACTTTTAAATAGACACAATGTTGAAGTCGTAGTAATGCCAGACATTAATTGTTGTGGTTCTTTAAATCATCATTTGGGAAAACAAAAACTAGCACATGAGTCATTTAAAAAAAATATTGAGAGCTGGCACGAAGAGTATCTTAAAAATGGATTGGATGCGATAATAAGTAATACATCTGGATGTGGGACAACATTAAA
>CACPNG010000030.1 GCA_902635225.1 uncultured Pelagibacteraceae bacterium
TTACTTAAAGCATAACTTCCATAAATGAAAAATCTTTTCTTGCCTTTGATTTCTCTAAATAAAGATACACCATGGTAAGAGTTAGGTGTGGATTGGAAAAAAATTACACTCCCTTTTGACGGAGTAAATTCTTTAACTTTTGCTAGTTCAGAAATACCAGGAAATCTTTTAAAACTTTTTCTATATTTCATATCAGTTTTCTTTTTAAAAATTGATAAAGCTCCGCCATTTTTTTTTGGTATATCGTTTAAATAAATAAGAAAATTATAGAGTCTTGTTACATCATCTCTGTGCGGTCTTAACCTATAACCACCCCTAGAAACAGAAAAATCTATGTCTAAATTTACATTCGGGTTTTTGTAAGTTTTACCTAACATTTTCATTAATTCTTTTGAATTCATTAATTTTTTATTTGTAAATTTTTCCCTCAAAAATTTACTAGGCAAGTATACATTTGACCAACCATAATCCTTAAAAGTTTTTTTAAATCTATTTTCAACTTTTTTG
This sequence comes from uncultured Pelagibacteraceae bacterium, assembly GCA_902635225.1. Classification (GTDB taxonomy): domain Bacteria; phylum Pseudomonadota; class Alphaproteobacteria; order Pelagibacterales; family Pelagibacteraceae; genus Pelagilacustribacter. The sequence goes on from CACPNG010000030.1 coordinate 508, forward strand.
TAAAAAGATTGGCTATTAAATTGTTTATATAATTTGTTAGATAATTTTGATTTTTTTAGATAATTTTTAAAATTACTTGACCCTTTGTTAATTCTATTTCTACCACCTTGTATTAAATCATCGAATGTTTTTGCATTTCGAATTTCGTCTATAAGTTTTTCACAATCTTTTTTTGAAATAGCACCCTTGCCAACCATTACAGGAAAGTTACTTTTTACTTTCTTCAATGTATTAACGTTTATCATTTTATGTGGTTTCCTTGAAAAAATGAGCGGTAGTTTTACCTACCGCTCACAATTTTTTTTTAATTATTATAAACCAGCGCTAGCATTAAATGTTACAGTACCAGCAACTTTTGTTTTAAAGTTTTTTCCACCTTTAGTGTACTCAATCATAACAGGAGTTCTGTTACCATCTCTACACTCAGGCGTTCCTGATTTACAGAAATTGATTGGACCAGAAGCTAAACCTCTAAAGTCAGTTGTCGCAGCAATTGCGTCTCTAACTTTATTTCTGTCAGCTGCTAGATCTCCAGTGAATTTAACTTTTTTAAGAGCTATCTCTAGAATATCTAGTAAGTCCATCATTTGTGAAAAGTCGTGACCAGGTACAACACCATATTTGTCTTTTACCATTTTCACAAATTTCTTAGCTACAGGTCTAGTGTCAGATGCAGCGAATGCAGCTGAGAAAGTTACACCTTTTGCAGCAGAACCAGCATTTATTGGTATCTCTACTTTAGAACCAATAGAAGCTGTTACTCTGTGAACAGATTTTGGTATTCCAACTTCATACGATTGTACAAGTCCTCGAACTGTTTCATCCAATAGAGCTGAAATTACAAGAACTTCTGGATTAGTAGCTTTAGCTTTAGTTAAGTAACTTCTAAAGTCAGTTTCTTTTTCTCCAGATTGAACCATATAAGTTGGCTCCACGTTGTAGTTCTCTCTCATGTAATCAGCTAAAGATAATGCAAAATCTTTACCAGCAGCATCTGGACCATAGATATAAGCTATCTTAGTACCTTGATTTTCTGCAGTAAATTTACCTTGTACGATTTTGTAAAATCTTGATGATACAGGTACTCTAAAAATGTATTCACTACCTTTTTTAGTAATGTCAGCATTTGTTGAGTGAGGTATGATTTGTGGAACTTTAGCTTTAGCTGAAACAGGTACCATAGGTAATGTTACAGAACTACAGCTAGATCCAATTATAACGTGAACTTTATCTTGGTAAGCAAGTTTTGTTGCGTTTGCTACACCTTTCTCAGATTTACACTCATCGTTATAAAGTGTTAAGTCGATTTTTTGACCGTTGATAGTGCCTTCTTTATTCCACTTTGCAACAGTATCAGTAATTAGCTCTCCGTGTTTATAACCAACATCTGATAGCATTCTAAAAGAAACACCTATTTTGATTGTTTCTGCTTGAGCTAAAGTCGTGATTACTAAACCTGCGGAAAAGACAATTGCTGAAAAAACAAATTTAAGTTTATTCATTATTTCCCCCATTTGTTATTTAATTGTTGCTAAGGCTATAAAATAATAGTTATAATGTCTATGACTAATAATTACATTTTTAGTAAATCAGAAAAAAAAATTGGAGGATGATTGCTTAAGATTAATCAACTTATTTCTGGATATGGCTCTGTACAAATTTTAAATGGAGCTAATATGAAAGTTGAAAAACAATCTATAGTTGCATTGCTCGGTGGTAATGGGACAGGCAAATCAACTATTCTAAGAGCTGCATCTGGATTAATTAGATCATGGAAAGGTACGATCGAATTTAATGGTGAGCAAATTCAAAACTTACCCGCTCACGAAATAGTTGGAAGAGGATTAGTGCAAGTAACTCAAGGAAAGGATGTTTTCCCTGCAATGTCTGTTACCGAAAATTTAAAATTAGGCGGCTTTATTTTAAAAAGCAAACAACAACTGTCAGATAATTTAGAAAAAGTTTATAACTATTTTCCAAGACTAAATGAAAGAAAAGATCAGTTGGCTGCAACTTTATCAGGTGGTGAGTTACAAATGTTATGTATTGGAAGAGGATTAATGTCTAATCCTAAAATGATAATGCTAGACGAACCTAGTGCTGCTTTAGCGCCTCAAATTGTTTTAGATATTTTTAAAAATATTAATAGAATTAGACAAGATGGATTAACAGTTCTAGTCGTTGAACAAAATGTTAGGATGGCATTATTACTTGCTGATTACGGGTATGTAATTAAAGACGGTGTGATCAATGTTGAAGGCGATAGTAAGAAATTAATGTACGACGAAAGTGTAAAAGAGTCATATCTTGGAGGGACTAAAGCCAATGTTTAATAAACTGAGAATTGGAAAAAAAGGTGAAAATATCATATTCGGAACATTTGTGCTTCTCTATATCGGTTGGTGTGTGAATAGCCCCGATATGAATATAGAATCGCTTAAATCAGTTTTAACAATTGGTCTTTCTGTTGGTATTATTTATGGCTTAGTTGCGCTTGGAATTTCATTAATCTACACAGGTCTAGATGTAGTTAATTTTTCTCACGGCGAATTTTTCATGATAGGTGCTTTTGCCGGTCTTACCATGTTTAATCTTTTGGGTAATCAAGATTGGATTTTTAATATATTTCCTGATGCTTATGGTTGGATAATTTACGTAGTTTGTTTATTTACAGCCTTTGTTTCAATGGGTTTATTTGGGGTTTTTATTGAAAGAGTTTTCTTAAGACCTCTAACAAAAAAAGGTGGTGGTTACACTGTAGCTGGAATGGGAATAATCATATGTGGATTTGGTCTTTCTGTGGTTTTAATAAACGTTGCTTATTTAATTTGGAATCCAGTAGCAAAACCTTTCCCTGCTGAATTAGGTTTGCCAATGGAAATTGGAGGACTATTCTTGCCGATTACTTATATTTGGATGATTGTAGTTGGTTTATCTGTAGCTGCAGGTCTTTGGTTCTTTTTAAATAAAACAAAAATGGGATTAGGTATTAGAGCCGTAGCTTACTCCAAAGATGTTTCAAATCTAGTTGGAATAAATGTACCGCTATACATATCAATTATTTTTGGTATTGCTTGCGCCATAGCAGGTATAGGAGGCACTTTAGTTGGTCCAACTTATCAAGTTGTTGTATTCATGGGTTACATTATTCTTATGAAAGCTTTTGCTGCTGCGGTCGTAGGTGGTTTTGGTAATCTGCCTGGTGCAATAGTTGGAGGTTTTACAGTTGGAATATTTGAAACAGCCTCCTCTTTTTATATTTCTGGAAGTCACAAAGATTTATACGCCTTTTTACTAATGATAGTTGTTTTAATGATCAAACCAACAGGCTTCTTTGGTGTTCAAGTTAAAATGAAAGCTTAATGATAAAGAAAGATACAAAAGTTGCAGTATTAGGTGCTGGTGCTATGGGCTGTCTTTTCGGCGGGTTGTTAGCTGAAAAAGGTTTAGAAGTTCATCTTATTGATGTTTGGAAAGAACATGTAGACGAAATTAATAGTAAAGGTTTAAAAATGATGGGTCATGGCGGAGATAGAACAGTAAAAATCCATGCTACAACTGATCCAAAAACTTTAAAGCCAGTCGATGCAATAATTATTATGTGTAAAGCTACAGCTTTAGAACAAGCTTTATCCAATTCAAAAAATATTATCGGAGATAATACAGTGCTAATGTCATTTCAGAATGGTATTGGGCATGAAGAAATCATGCAAAAAATAGCTGGTAAAGAAAAAGTTTTAGGTGGTTCCACAACACAAGCTTCTAGTATTCAAGGTCCTGGAATAATTCAAAACCACGCAAGTTTGCCATCATGGATTGGTGAATACGAAGGTGGTTCAAGTGAAAGAGTAAAAAATTTAGCTGAAACTTTTACCGCACATGGCTTAGAAACAATTGCAGAAGAAAATATCAAAAGAAGAAAATGGATGAAATTATTTGCTTTAACAGCTATTGGTCC
>CACPNG010000031.1 GCA_902635225.1 uncultured Pelagibacteraceae bacterium
ACTATTTTAGGTATACATACCCTTAATATATGAGCGCTTATAAAATAATAGACCACGAATACGATGTTGTAGTTCTTGGAGCTGGCGGATCGGGTTTACGAGCAGCAGTTGGCTTATCTGAGTCAGGTTTAAAAACAGCATGTATTTCAAAAGTTTTTCCAACTCGAAGCCACACATCAGCGGCACAAGGAGGTATTTCAGCAGCCCTAGGAAACATGGGAGAAGACGACTGGCGATGGCACATGTATGATACAGTTAAAGGCTCTGATTGGCTCGGTGATCAAGATGCAATTGAATACTTATGTAAAGAGGCACCCAGAGCGGTTGTAGAATTAGAAAGATACGGAGTTCCTTTCAGCCGAACTGATGATGGTAAAATTTACCAAAGGCCTTTCGGTGGTATGACTAAAAATTATGGTAATGGTACAGCTCAAAGAACCTGCGCAGCTGCAGATAGGACTGGGCATGCGATTTTACATACGCTTTACGGTCAAGCTTTAAAACAGCAAACAGAATTTTTTATAGAGTATTTCGCATTAGATTTAATTATGAAGAATGGCGAATGTAAAGGTGTAATTGCTTGGAATTTAACTGATGGTACAATTCATAGATTTAGATCTCATATAACTATAATTGCTACTGGCGGGTATGGAAAAGTTTATTACTCAGCAACGTCTGCGCACACTTGTACCGGTGACGGTAATGCAATGGTTTTAAGAGCAGGCCTTCCATTACAAGATATGGAATTTGTTCAGTTTCATCCAACAGGTATTTATGGAGTTGGGTGTTTGATAACTGAAGGAGTAAGAGGTGAAGGTGGATTTTTGGTTAATGGTAAAGGAGAAAGGTTTATGGAAAGGTATGCTCCAAACGCAAAAGACTTAGCTTCAAGAGATGTAGTTAGCAGGTCAATGGAAGTAGAGATAAATGAGGGACGGGGCGCAGGAAAAAACAAAGATCACATTAATCTACATTTAGATCATATAGATAAAAAAGTAATAGATGAGAGGCTACCAGGAATATCGGAGGCAGCAAAGACTTTCGCAAACGTGGATGTAAGCAAGGAACCAATTCCTGTGGTGCCTACAGTCCATTATAATATGGGGGGTATACCAACAAATTATAAAGCAGAAGTTCTTACACTTAATGGTTCTGAAAAAACAGTACCTGGTTTGATGGCAATAGGTGAAGCAGCTTGCGTATCAGTTCACGGAGCTAATAGATTGGGCTCAAACTCTTTGATTGATTTAGTAGTTTTCGGAAGAGCTGCTGCTAAAAGAGCTGCTGAATTAGTTAAACCAGGTAGTGCGCACGAGGAGGTTTCAAATTCTGAAACAGACAAATGTTTAGAAAGATTTGATAAAATCAGAAATTCAAATGGATCGACGAAAACTTCAGAGCTAAGAATAGAAATGCAAAAAACTATGCAGTCAAAATGTGCTGTTTTTAGAACAGAAAAAACTCTTAAAGAAGGTGTAAACCAAATTAGAAAACCTTACGAAGGGATGAGAGACGTATCTGTAAAAGATAAGTCATTATTATTTAACACAGATTTGGTTGAAACTTTAGAGTTTGACAATTTGATTAGCCAAGCACTAACTACTATGGACTCCGCGTACCATAGAAAAGAGAGTAGAGGTGCACATGCTAGAGAGGATTTTACTAAAAGAGACGATAAAAATTTTATGAAACATACTTTGGCATGGCAAAAAGGAAAGGAAGTAGAGATTAAATACAGGGATGTTCACTCAAGGACTCTTACAAATGATGTTCAATATTTTCCTCCAAAGGAGAGAGTTTACTAAAAATGGTTCAATTTAACCTACCGCAAAATTCAAAAATTGAGGTAGGAAAATACTTCAAAGATGAAACAAATTCAAAAAATTTAAAAAAAGTAAATATATATAGATGGGATCCGTCTACTGGAAAAAATCCCAGAATAGATACATTTGAAGTCGATATGGATAATTGTGGCCCAAAAGTTTTAGATATATTGTTTAAAATTAAAAACGAAATAGACCCATCCTTAACTTTCAGAAGATCTTGTGCTCATGGCGTTTGCGGATCTTGTGCAATGAATATCGATGGAGTTAACGGACTTGCATGTATTAAATCTCACACAGATATTAAAGGGAACTTAAATATTTATCCCTTACCACATTTAAAGGTGGTTAAAGATTTAATAGGTGATTTAACTAATTTATATAAACAATACGAGTCTATTCAACCTTGGTTAAAAGTAGATCAAACGGGTCAAGAAAAAATAGAATTAAAACAATCTCAAAAGGATAGAGAAAAACTTGATGGCTATTATGAATGTATTTTATGCGCTTGTTGTTCAACATCTTGCCCGAGCTATTGGTGGAATGGAGAAAAATATTTAGGTCCGGCAGTTCTGTTACAAGCTTATCGTTGGATAAATGATAGTAGGGATGGAGATAAAAAAGAAAGATTAAAAAAAGTTGCAGACGAGTTAAAATTATATAGATGTCATACTATTATGAATTGCACAAATTCATGTCCCAAAGGCTTGAATCCAGCTAAAGCTATTGGTTCTATAAAAAAAATGCTTGCAACAAGCTAAAAGCTTATTTAATCAATAACATCATGAAAACAATTCAACATTTTGTTGGCGGCAAAAGCTTTTCAGGTCAGTCCAAAAGGACAAGTAAAGTGTTTAACCCAGCTACAGGCGAACAAAGCGCTGAAGTAAAATTAGCATCAACTAAAGATGTTAATGATGCAGTCTCTAATGCACACAAAGCTTTTGTTTCTTGGTCTGAAAAACCACCTCTTCAGAGGGCAAGGGTTATGTTTAAGTTTAAAGAGCTTATTGAAAAAAACTATGATGAATTAACAAAGATTATAGTTTCAGAACATGGAAAAGTTTATGAAGACGCAAAAGGTTCGCTAACTCGGGGTCTAGAAGTAGTAGAGTATGCATGTGGAATCCCACAAATGCTTAAAGGTGAGTTTACTGAAAATGTTGGCTCGAATGTTGATAGTTGGTCAATTAGACAACCTCTTGGAGTTTGTGCAGGTGTTACTCCTT
>CACPNG010000032.1 GCA_902635225.1 uncultured Pelagibacteraceae bacterium
AACAAAGTACCACCTGGAGTTTCGTAAACACCTCTAGATTTAATCCCAATAAATCTATTTTCAACCAGATCAACTCTTCCTATTCCATTTTTTCCAGCAAGAATATTCAATTTACTTAAAAGCTTTTCAGGACTTAATTTTTTTCCATTTACAGCAATTGGATCACTATTTTTAAAAGTAATTTTTACTTTTGTAGGTCTGTTAGGAGCTTTTTGAGGTGAAACTGTTCTCTGATAAATAAATTCAGGAGCAGAATTTTTTGGATCTTCTAAAACCTTTCCTTCTGTTGAGGTATGAAAAATATTGTCATCTACAGAAAATGGTGGGGCCCCTTTTTTATCTCTAGGAATTGGTATATTATTTTTTTTAGCATATTTAATTAAATCTGCTCTTGATTGCAATTTCCATTCTCTCCACGGTGCTATAGTTTTAATCTTGTTTTTACCAAAATATGCGTAACCAAGTTCAAATCTTACTTGATCATTGCCTTTTCCAGTTGCGCCATGAGAAACCGCAAAAGCCTTAAATTTTTTTGCAATCTCAACCTGTCTTTTTGCAATCAAAGGCCTGGCGATAGATGTACCTAATAAATATACTCCCTCATAAACTGCATGAGCTCTAATCATAGGAAAAACATAATCTTTCACAAAGATATTTTTTAGATCTTCAATAATTATTTTTTTTACTCCTAATCTTTTAGCATTTTTAACAATCTTCTTTTTATCTAAAACTTGTCCAATATCAGAGGTGTAAGCTATTATCTCAGCATTATAATTTTCTTGCAACCATCTTAAAATTATAGATGTATCTAAACCGCCTGAGTAGGCTAAAACAATTTTTTTCATTTAACTGCAAGTCTTTTTTGCCGTGTTATATGCTTTTGTGAAACCCATCATTGAATAGTGATCTGTAGTTTCAGCTCCATTAGTAGTTCTTGCTTTAACAATTATATCTGTTGCTTTTTTCATAAGTTGAATAAATTTCTTTTCTTCTTGATCATCTAACAACCAAGCAAATTCTTTTTGAGAAAAAAAAGAGTACCTTCTTTTCCCAGAGCTTGCGGTTACGCTAGATGTTTTGTAATCGTGACCGCTTGTCAAACTTACTTCATCTTTGATTTCTTCTGATGGCCTAAAAGTTACAAATAGTTTTGATTTATCTCTTTTTACTGCTGCAGGAGCTCTCTTTGTAGGAACAGTTTGAGCGAAACAAATTTTTCCTTTATCAGTCTCTGCTACAAAACTTTCCCAGTTTTTATATTTTCCAGTAGATCTAGGTGTAATGGCAAGAGCATTAGAAGAAAAAATTACTAAAATTAATAATATAAAAATTTTTTTTAATAACATGATTTATTTTTATACTAAAAATTATCTATTTCAATGCTTTGAATTAAGGAGATGGGTTTGGATTATTATTGTGAATCACATTAATCTTTTCCATAATTTCATCAGACAGCTCAATATTTACACTATCTATATTTTCCTTTAATTGTTCCATAGTTGTTGCACCTATTATATTACTAGTAACAAAAGGCCTAGAGTTAACGAATGCCTGAGCTAATTGCGCCATTGTCATTTGGTATTCTTTAGCAAGTTTAAAGTACTCTTCGTAAGCATTCATAGCTAGAGGATTTAGATGTCTTTCCCACCCTTTAAATAAAGCTTGCCTAGAATTTTTTGGCATCTGACCGTTTCTATATTTTCCAGAGAGTGCTCCTGTAGCAAGAGGGTAATAAACTAGAAGACCGCATTTTTCTCTTATTGATATTTCAGACATACCAATTTCATAAGTCCTGTTAACTAAATTATAAGGGTTTTGAACTGACATCATCCTAGGTAAATTTTTATTTTTTGATAGTTCGATATATTTTGATAGACCATATGGTGTTTCATTTGACATGCCAATGTACCTAATTTTGCCACTTTTAATAAATTTTTCTAGAGCTTTGAGAACACTTTCAAAACTATTCCAATCACCTTCTTCGCTGTCTAAGGTGTAATCTCTTCTTCCAAAAAAATTTGTAGATCTTTCAGGCCAATGTAATTGATACAAATCAATATAATCTGTTTTAAGTCTTTTCAAACTCCCATCGATTGCTTCACCAATTGTTTTTTCATCAAAATTGTTTCCTCCACCTCTTATCCAGTTGCACCCTGGGCCTGCTACTTTTGTGGCTAAAACTATTTTTTCTCTATTTTTTCTTTTTTCAAACCAATTTCCAATCATAACTTCAGTCTTGCCATAAGACTCTGAATTGGGCGGTACAGAATAAAGTTCTGCAGTGTCAAAAAAATTTACTCCACTCCCTATGGAATAATCCATTTGTTCAAATGCATCCTTCTCAGTGTTTTGTGTGCCCCATGTCATAGTCCCCAAACATATCAAACTCACGTCTAAGTCGGTGGTGCCTAGTTTTTTAAATTTCATAAAATTGTAATAATTATAATAGTTTTTTAGGTCAATTTTTGCCTATTGAAAAGTATTTAAAAAAACATATATTTTCATTTATGGAAATTAATAAACAAAGATCAACAGTACGTTCATCAGCCTCTGAGGCAATTATAGACCAAGGCCTAAGATCTTACATGCTTAAAGTTTATAACTACATGGCTTCTGGTGTGCTATTGACAGGGTTTGTTGCTTTATTCTTTTTCAAAATGGCAGTTGTCACTTCTCCTGAAGGTCAAATATTAGGACTTACTAATTTTGGTAACACAATATATGCTTCGGGTTTAAAATGGGTAATCATGTTAGCCCCATTAGCCGTTGTTTTTTATATGAGCTTTGGAATTGCAAAGATGTCTGCAGCTAAAGCACAAACTACTTTTTGGGTTTTCGCAGCATTAATGGGAGCATCATTATCATCAATATTTCTAATATATACTGGTGCTAGCATAACAAGAGTTTTCTTTATTACAGCTGGTACTTTCGGAGC
>CACPNG010000033.1 GCA_902635225.1 uncultured Pelagibacteraceae bacterium
AGGTGTTTTTTTTTCTTCATCACTTTTAGTCTCTTTTATAGGTTGTTCAGTAGAATTTTCTTTAAGTTCATCTGACTTCACTGAAACATCAACACCAATTTTCTTTTTAATTTTTTCTGCGATCCTTGCAGATTTTCCTTTTCTATCTCTTAAATAGTAAAGTTTTGCTCTACGAACTTTACCAGACCGAATAACTTTTATTGAGTCAACATTAGGACTATAAAGGGCGAAAGTTCTTTCAACTCCTTCACCAAAAGAAATCTTTCTTACAGTAAAAGAGGAATTTATGTCTCTATTTTTTTTCGCAATGCAAACGCCTTCAAAAAATTGAATTCTTTCCCTCTTTCCCTCTACAATTTTGACACCAACTTTAATTGTGTCTCCGGGAGAAAAGTCTGTAATTTTTTTATTAGCAGCTAATTTTTTTATTGTTGCTTTGTTAATTTCTTCAATGTTTTTCATTTTTTTTCTCTAAATATTTTTTCCAAAGATCTGGCCTCTGGCGACGTGTTATAGCCTCTGATTGAGACAAACGCCACCCTTTTATTTTAGCATGATCACCTGAAAATAAGACCTCTGGTGGGCTTTTACCTTCCCATTCTCTAGGTTTAGTATATTGAGGATATTCTAAAAGGTGATTTTCAAAACTTTCTTCTTTGATGGAATCTTTATTTCCGAGAACTCCAGGTAACAATCTAACTAAAGCATCAACAAACACAAAAGAAGCAGGCTCTCCCCCTGATAGGACAAAGTCGCCCAAACTATATTCTTCAATATTTCTTGTCTCTATGAGTCTTTGATCAACACCCTCAAAATGACCACAGATAAGGTTTAAGTTTTTTTCTTTACTTAAAGATCTAGCAACGTTTTGATCGAATTTTTTTACCTCTTGGAGATAAGTAAATAATTTTTTCTCCTTTTTTTATATTCTTATCAAGAGCTGATGCTAATATATCAGGACGTAAAAGCATTCCACTTCCACCTCCAAAGGGAGTATCATCTACTGCACCATGTTTATCTTTAGAATAGTCCCTAATATTTATTACTTTTAAATTCCAAATTTTGTTTTCCTTTGCCTTTTTAAATACTCCAATATCTAAAGGACCAGGAAACAAATCTGGATATAAAGTAAAAATTTTTACCTCTAACATCTCTAATTACCTTTTGGTTAAGGCTTTTTCTCTTCCTTTTTAGCCTCTGCTTTAGGTTGTTCCTTTTTAGGTTCTTCCTTCTTTGGCTCTTCCTTTTTAGCCTCTGCTTTAGGTTGTTCCTTTTTAGGTTCCTCTTTTTTTGCTTCAGCTTTTTGATCTGGCTTTTTACCGTCAGATGCTGGAGCGTCTTTTTTAGTTTCTTCTTTTTTATCTCCTTTATCTCCTTCAGCTTTTTTTCTATCTTTTTTTGGTATAGCCTTTTGAGGATTGTTACCAGGTTTTGGCATTGGCATTAACTGCGCCTCTCCTAGTAATCTAGAAACTCTCATCGTTGGCTGAGCTCCTTTGCTCATCCAATATTTTACTCTCTCTGCTTCTACTTTTATTCTTTCCTTTTTATCTTTCGGAAGTAACGGGTTGTAAGAACCAATTTTTTCAATAAATTTTCCATCTCTTGGATATCTACTGTCAGCAATTACAATTTTATAAATGGGTCTTTTTCTTACCCCACCCATTGATAGTCTTATTCTTAGCATTTTATACCTTTCATTTTAGTTGATTAAGCATTTCATCTGGGATCATCCCGGATGGAATTTTTTTTCCTTGAGACATTTTTTTCATCATGTCTGACATCATTTTAAATTGTTTTAATAATTTATTAATTTTCGAAACATCTACACCTGCTCCTTTAGAAATTCTTTTACGTCTTGATCCACTAATAATTTTTGGATTTTCTCTTTCATTTTTAGTCATCGATAGAATAATTGCTTCATTCTCCACTAACATTTTTTCATCTATATTTGCTTGATCCATTTTTGCTTTCATCTTATTTACCCCTGGCAACATAGACATAACCCCTTCCATTCCGCCCATTTTTTTCATTTGCCTCAACTGCGAAAGATATGAATCCATTGTAAATATTCCCTTTTTTAATTCATCCTCTGTTTCTTTAATTTTTTCTTCACTTAAATCTTGTTGAGCTTTTTCTACTAAAGTTACTACATCGCCCATTCCCAAGATTCTGTTAGCTAATCGGTCAGGATGAAAAAGTTCAAGATCGGTGATTTTTTCTCCAACACCAATATACTTAATTGGTTTACCAGTTACATGTTTCATGCTTAATGCTGCACCACCTCTAGCATCACCATCAACTCGAGTAAGAATAATTCCAGTAAGGTTAACAGCAGTGTCAAATTCTTTTGCAACATTTACAGCAATTTGTCCTGTTAATGAGTCGGCTACTAAAATTGTTTCAGCTGGTTTTGTGATATCTTTTATTTGCTTTATCTCAGACATCATTGGTAAATCAATCTGGGTTCTTCCTGCAGTATCAAATATAATAACATCTGAACCATTAAGGTTAGCTGCATTTAGTGCTCTTTTAGTAATGTCTATCGGTTGTTGATTTTCAACAATAGGCAAACATTGAATTTCATTTGTTTCGGCAAGTAATTGAAGTTGTTCTTGAGCAGCTGGTCTATAAACGTCTAAACTAACTACCATTACTTTTTTTTTATAATTCTTCTCTATATTTTTTGCCAACTTTGCTGCAGACGTTGTTTTACCTGAACCCTGATCAATTAAAACCAAAAGAAAGATGCGCTTCTACATCAAATAGAAATTTCGAG
>CACPNG010000034.1 GCA_902635225.1 uncultured Pelagibacteraceae bacterium
TTTTTTTTAAAAACATGTTTTGAAAAGATTAAGTGTATTATAAACATATAATCTATTTTTTAAATTTATATAATTACAAATATGATAAAGATATTTAGAAAAATTCAATTTTCCCATAACGAAAATCGAATGAAATCTATAGCAGATACCAAAATTGCAAGAGAATTGTATTATTCATCGAAATCAAAAAACGTAAAATTTCTTTTAAATGAAAGATTTTCTTGGATGAATGATTTTATTCAAGATGAAGAGACTGGGATAGAAGTTGGTTCTGGTGCAGGATTTTCAAAAGATTTTATAAAAAATAAAAATTTCAAACTTACTGATATAGGGGAAGATGATCATTTAGATTTTAAAAATATAGATGCTCAAAGTACAGGTTTTAATAGTGAAAGTTTTGATTACGTAATTGCCTCAAATATGATTCATCATATTCCATTTCCAATTAAATTTTTTAAGGAAATGAATAGAATTATAAAAAAAGGGGGGAAATTAATCATATTCGAATCTTATTGTTCATTAGTATTTCAGTTAGCTACCATAATTATGAAGCATGAAGGTTTTGATTTTACTCTTGATGTATGGGATGAAAAAAATCCAAAAAGTGATGAAAAAAATGCTTGGCATGGCAATATTGCTGTTCCACACTTAATATTTGATGATAAGGCAAAATTTGAAAAAAATTTGGGTAAATATTTCAAAATTGAATATGAAAAACTCACGGAATGTTTTATTTTTTTAAACTCAGGTGGTGTTACCTCAAAAACTAAATGTATACCTTTAAATAATTTTTTTTTAAATTTATTAAATAAAATTGATAAAATATTAGTAAAGTTATTTCCTAAAATATTTTGTATGGGAAGAAGAATAGTTCTAAAAAAAAGCTAATTATAAAGACGAGTCGATTTTTTTCGCAGCATTAAAAAGTTCTTTTACAGCATCAATAGACTTTTTAAAATTTTCCTTTTCTTGATTAGATAATTTTATCTCAACCACTTTCTCAACTCCATTAGACCCAATTATTACGGGAACTCCAGCATATAAATCTTTTGTACCGTACTCTCCATTTAAATAAGCTGCACAAGGAAGTTGTTTTTTTAAATCTTTTAAGTAACTTTCTGCCATTTCAACTCCTGAAGCTGCAGGTGCATAAAATGCTGAGCCGTTTCCTAAGAATTTAACTATTTCAGCCCCTCCACTTTTAGTTCTATCTACTATTTCATTTAATTTTTGCTGCTTGATTTTTCCTTCTTTAACAAGTTCAAAAATTTTTTTTCCATCAATTTCTGTGGACTCAAGCATAGCAACCATGGTATCTCCGTGTCCGCCTAATACAAATGATTTTATTTTTTGAACAGGAACTTTAAGTTCTTGTGATAAAAAATAAATAAATCTAGAAGAATCTAAAATTCCAGCCATACCTACAACTTTATTCTTAGGTAAACCAGAATATTTTTGTAAAGCCATAACAATAACGTCTAGTGGATTAGTAATACAAATAACAAAAGCATTAGGTGACGTTTTTCTTATACCATCTGCTACTTGTTTAATTATTTTTAAATTAATACCAAGCAAATCGTCTCTTGTCATTCCTGGTTTTCTAGGAACTCCAGCGGTAATAATGATTACATCAGAGTTTTTTGTGTCTTCATAATTATCTGTACCCAACAAATTAATATTAAATTTATTAATTGGAGAAGATTGAGCAATATCTAAAGCTTTTCCTTTTGCAATACCTGCTGCTACATCAAATAAAACTACGTCTCCAAGTTCTTTTAATGCAATTAAATGTGCTAGAGTACCCCCAATCTGCCCAGCACCAATTAATGTGATTTTTTTTCTCATTATTTTATCTTTATTTCATAGTAGGCATTACAAATTCAGGGTCGGACCTTAGTCCAGATGGCCATCTAGAAGTTATCGTTTTTAATTTGGTATAAAATCTTACTCCCTCTGGTCCATGCATGTGTTGGTCTCCAAATAAAGATCTTTTCCAGCCACCAAAACTATGGAATGCCATAGGCACGGGTATAGGTATATTTATTCCAACCATTCCAATTTTTGCTTTGTTATAAAAAGTTCTTCCTGTGTCTCCATCTCTTGTGAAAATACTAACTCCATTTCCATATTCATGATCATTAACTAATTTAAGAGCTTCATCAAAATTTTTTGCTCTAACTACAGATAGAACTGGCCCAAAAATTTCCTCCTTGTAAATCCTCATATTTTTTTTTACATGGTCGAATAAACATCCTCCAATATAAAAACCTTTTTCATATCCCTGTATCTTAAATTTTCTTCCATCAACAACTAATTTTGCTCCTTCTTTAACACCAATATCAACATAACCTTTTACTTTTTCTAAATGCTCTTTTGTAACAAGAGGTCCCATTTCAGACTCTTTGTCCATGCCAGGTCCAACTTTTAAAGCTTCAACTTTCTTTGATAATGCATCAACTAACTTATCGCCAATTCCTCCAACTGCCACTGCAACCGATTGAGCCATACACCTCTCTCCAGCTGAACCGTATGCTGCTCCCATGAGCCCATTAACTGCTTGATCTAAATCACAATCTGGCATAACAACACAATGATTTTTAGCTCCACCTAGAGCTTGAACTCTCTTTTCATTTTTAGCACAATTTTCATAAATATATTTAGCGATAGGAGTTGAACCAACAAAACTCATTGCTATTACATCTTTGTTATTTATTAAAGCATCAACCGCTTCTTTATCTCCATTTACAACATTGAATACT
>CACPNG010000035.1 GCA_902635225.1 uncultured Pelagibacteraceae bacterium
TTCTGTAAGAAGGAATTACAATAATTTTAAATTTATCTGGAGTAAATAATGTTTTAACTTTGTTAAAAAGTTCATGAATTTGTTTTTCAGAATAATTATAATATTTGTTTGGTCCTCCGATAATAAATGCTACTAATTCTTTTCTTTTATCTTTTTCAATTCCTAAATACTTTGAATTATCATTAATCTCTTTTTTTGTTAGGTAGTGAATAGCGCCCGTTGTATTAATTATATTTTCACCTTTTAAACGATCATGCTCAGGACTCACTATAAGGTCAAAGTGTTCAAAAGAAACTTTAGGATCTTGTATGTGAATATTGAAAATTTGATTACCTAATCTTTTTTTTAAAGCTATTGATGGTATTACACTTTTTCTTCCACAAGATATAATGATTTTACAGTCACATACGAATTTATTTTTTACCAAATTTTCTGATATTGGGCTTATTTTAGGAGGAATTAAATTCCAAAAAGATTTTAATTCAATTTTTTGGTGTTTATAACTTAGGCCCAAAGCTTTAGCTAATCCCTCTACTTGACTAACCATGCCATGCATACCTTGCGTTAAAAGAAGTGCTTTTAATTCCAACATTAGTTACTATATACTTTTACATTATGAATAATAAATCAACAAAACATACAAAAGTGTTAATTCTTGGATCTGGTCCAGCTGGCTATACAGCAGCTATTTATGCGGCTAGAGCTATGCTTAAACCAATACTTATTCATGGTTCTCAACCCGGAGGACAATTAACTACCACTACAGATGTTGAAAATTATCCAGGTTACTCAAAAGTGATTCAGGGACCATGGCTGATGGACGAAATGAAAGGCCAAGCAGAAGCTGTTGGCACAGAGATGATACAGGATCATATAAGCAAAGTTGACTTAACAAAAAAACCTTTTACAGCAACAGGTGATAGTGGTCAGGTTTACACTGCAGATAGTTTTATTATTTCAACAGGAGCACAAGCAAGATGGTTAAATCTAAAATCTGAACAAGAGTTTAGAGGATTTGGAGTTTCGGCATGTGCTACTTGTGACGGATTTTTCTTTAAAGAAAAAGAAGTAGCTGTTGTTGGTGGAGGAAATGCCGCTGTTGAAGAAGCAATGTTCCTTACTAAATTTGCTTCAAAGGTTTATTTAATACATAGGAGAAACGAACTTAGGGCAGAAAAAATGCTTCAAGCAAAATTAAGATCTAATAAGAATATAGAAATTATTTGGGATACAGTGGTTGAGGATGTTATTGGCACTAAAGAGCCAAAAACTGTAAATTCATTGAAAATTAAAAATTTAAAAGATAATAAAGTAAAAGATCTTAAAGTTGACGGTTTATTTATTGCTATAGGTCATGATCCAGCTACATCTTTATTTAAAGATCAACTTAAAATGGATAAAGAAGGGTATTTAATAACCAAACCTGACTCTACTGAAACAAATATTCCAGGAGTTTTTGCTGCAGGAGATGTAAAGGATAAAATTTTTAGACAAGCTGTTACCGCTGCTGGAATGGGTTGTATGTCAGCACTTGAAGCTGAAAAATATCTATCTGAGTCTAATTGAGGCTATCACAAAAACTTTTAATTCTTTTCATTGCTTTTTTCAAATTTTCCATTGAAGTAGCGTAAGAAATCCTAAAGTAACCGTCTAAACCAAAGGCAGAACCTTGAACCACAGCTACCTCAGCTTTTTCTAAAAGTTTTTCTACAAAATCTTTATCAGTTTTAAGTTTTGTTTTCTTGTTTAGTAATTTTTTACAGTTTGGAAAAACATAAAAAGCTCCTTCAGGACTTAAACAGCTTATACCTTTTATATTATTTAAACTATCAACAACAAAATTTCTTCTTTCTTTAAAAGAATTTGATCTTTCTGAAATAAAGTCTTGTGTCCCGTTTAAAGCCTCGACTGCAGCTGCTTGACTTATAGATGTAGGATTGCTAGTTGATTGGGATTGAATTTTAGCCATTGCTTTAATTATTTCTTTTGGACCTGCGGCATAACCTATTCTCCAGCCAGTCATTGAGTAAGATTTACTAACTCCGTTCATGGTTAAAGTTCTGTTTTTTAATTTTTCAATTTGTGCAATTGTAAAAAATTTAAAACTGTCATAAGTAATATGTTCGTAGATATCATCACTCAAAATATATAAATTTTTATATTTTATTAAAATCTTCGATAAAGCTATTATCTCATCTTTTGTATAACCACATCCTGTTGGATTAGATGGCGAGTTTATAATTATCCACTTTGTTTTCTTTGAAACTGCTTTTTTTAATTTTTCTGGTGTTAATTTAAAATTATTTTTTTCATCGCACTTTATAATTTTGGGTTTTCCCCCAGCTAACAAAACAATGTCGGGGTAAGAAACCCAATAAGGAGCTGGAATAATTACCTCATCACCTTTGTTTATGGTTGCCATAAAAGCATTATATAAAACCTGCTTTCCACCAGTTCCAACGGAAATTTGATCAAGATCATATGATAAATGATTTTCTCTAGAAAATTTTGCTTGGATAGCTTTTTTTAAAGCTGGAGTTCCATCCACTGCTGTATATTTTGTATCCCCTTTTCTAATCGCATCTATTGCTGCTTCTTTAATATTGTCTGGGGTATCAAAATCAGGCTCTCCAGCCCCTAAACC
>CACPNG010000036.1 GCA_902635225.1 uncultured Pelagibacteraceae bacterium
AGATTAGATAAGACTAATTCAAAAAAAATATTTATTTCAAGCACTTGTAATCCTCAGACAATTGATCTCATAAAGACTAGAACAAATCCTTTTGGTTTAGAATTGATAATTGGTGATGAAAAAAAAGAACTTTCAAAAATTAATGAAGATATAATTTGCGGTGTTATATCTTATCCAGGAACTTTAGGTGAGATAAATGATCCTAGTGAAAGCATCAGTCAAATTCACAAAAAAAACGGAAAAGCTATTTTGGTTTGTGACTTATTGGCTTTAGCTAGATTAAAAACTCCAGCTGAACTTGGAGCTGACATTGCTGTAGGTAGTGCCCAAAGATTTGGTATCCCAATGGGTTACGGCGGGCCTCATGCTGCATTTTTTGCTACAAAAGAGGAATTTAAAAGATCAATGCCAGGAAGAATAATAGGTGTTTCAAAAGATAGACATGGAAAAAAAGCTTACAGGCTTTCTTTACAAACTAGGGAGCAACACATTAGAAGAGATAAAGCAACAAGCAATATTTGTACTGCTCAAGCTTTATTGGCTATCATTTCTGCTGCTTTTGCAATTTATCATGGACCTGAAGGAATACTTAAAATTGCGAATAGAACTTCTAAATTAGCAAAAATCTTTGCTGATAATATTAAAGCAAACGGTTATAAAATTCTATCAGATCATTTCTTCGATACCGTTACGATTAAAACCAATGAAAAAACAAATCCTATTTTTGAGGCTGCACTAAAAGAGAATATAAACCTTAGAAAAGTTGATAAAGATCATTTATCTGTTGCGTTTGATGAAGCAAAAAAACTTGATGATGTAAACTTATTGTTAAAAATATTTGGAATAACTAAAGTAATTAAACAAGACGTTAAGGTTGAACTGGATAATCTTCCAAAAAATCTTTTAAGAACCTCAAAATACTTAACTCATCCAGTTTTTAACAAATACCATTCTGAAACTGAGATGTTAAGATATCTTAAGAAACTAGAGGATTGTGATATTGCACTTAATAGATCAATGATTGCTTTAGGATCTTGTACAATGAAGCTCAATGCAACAGCAGAATTAATTCCTATAACTTGGAAAGAGTTTTCACTTCCACATCCTTTTGTCCCTACAAATCAAATGGAGGGTTATAAGATTCTTTTTAATGATCTAATAAACGATCTGAAAGAAATTACTGGATATGACGCAGTTTCTTTACAGCCTAACTCTGGGGCTCAAGGAGAGTATGCAGGTCTAATGACTATAAGAAAATTCCATAAAAATAATAGACAAGAAAATCGTAACGTTTGTCTAATTCCGGACTCAGCTCATGGAACTAATCCAGCAAGTGCCCAAATGTGTGGGATGAAAGTGGTTGTAGTCAATTGTGACGAAGATGGAAACGTGGATATAGACGACCTTAAAAATAAAGCTGAAAAACACTCAAAAGACTTAGCTGCTTTAATGGTTACTTACCCCTCTACTCATGGAGTATTTGAAGAAAAAATTATAGATATTTGTGAAGTAATTCATAAGCACGGCGGACAAGTTTATATGGATGGAGCAAATCTAAACGCTCTTGTAGGTGTTGCAAAACCAGGGAAATTTGGACCAGATGTTTGTCATATTAATTTACATAAAACATTTTGTATACCGCACGGTGGAGGCGGACCAGGTATGGGCCCAATCGCTTGCGCTAAGCATTTAGCTGATTTTTTACCAACACATGAAATTATTAAAGAGGCAGGCCCTAAGAATGGAATGGGAGCTGTATCAGCAGCACCTTGGGGTAGTTCTAGCATACTTCCAATATCCTGGATGTATATAAAAATGATGGGTGCTGAAGGATTGAAAAAAGCCTCACAAGTTTCAATTTTAAATGCAAATTACATTTCAAAAAAATTATCAAAAGATTACAAAGTTCTTTATACTGGTAAAAATGGAAATGTCGCACATGAATGTATAATTGATATCCGACCAATAAAAGCAAGTTCAGGAATCTCTGAGGAGGATTTAGCAAAAAGACTGATTGACTTTGGCTACCACGCTCCAACAATGTCATGGCCTGTTGCTGGTACAATTATGATTGAGCCGACCGAAAGTGAAAATTTGGAGGAGATTGATAAATTTTGTAACGCACTTATAAAAATTAAAAAAGAAATTAATCTAGTGGAGTCATCAAAGTTTGACAAAATT
Source organism: uncultured Pelagibacteraceae bacterium (assembly GCA_902635225.1). Lineage (GTDB taxonomy): Bacteria > Pseudomonadota > Alphaproteobacteria > Pelagibacterales > Pelagibacteraceae > Pelagilacustribacter. The sequence continues at coordinate 2,182 of CACPNG010000036.1, forward strand.
GATAATCCGCTGAAAAACGCACCTCATACTTATGTCGAATTAGCTTCTAGCGAGTGGAAGCATGCTTACTCAAGAGAGGAAGCGGCTTTTCCCACTGAGTATATAAAAAACAATAAATATTGGGCACCAGTTGCTAGAGTAGATAACGTTTTTGGAGATAGAAATTTAGTATGTTCATGTCCTTCAATGGATGAATATAAAGATGAAGCCGCTTAATCTCGTTTAATGAAAATTGCTGTTATTGGCTCAGGTATCTCAGGATTATCTTCCGCATATTTTCTCTCAAAAAAATATAAAGTTGATCTATACGAAAAAGAAGATCACTTTGGAGGTCA
>CACPNG010000037.1 GCA_902635225.1 uncultured Pelagibacteraceae bacterium
TTAATAAATTTTCCAGAGTTTTATACTTATTTATTAATTCAGCAGCTGTCTTAACGCCTATACCTGGAACTCCTGGAATGTTATCTGAGCTGTCTCCAGCCAGTGACTGTACATCTATTACTTGGTTTGGTTTAACTCCAAATTTTTCAATTACTTCTTTTTCTCCTATTACTTTACTTTTCATAGGATCGAACAATCTAACTTTACTAGAAACTAGCTGCATTAAGTCTTTATCTGATGAAATTACAGTAACCTTAGCTCCAAGCTCTGTAATTTTTTTTGCATAAGTTGCGATTAAATCATCTGCCTCATAGTTTATTAACTCTACAGATGGTAGATTAAAAGCTTCAACAGATTTTCTTATATATTCGAATTGAGGAGCTAAATCATCAGGGGCTTCTGCTCTATTAGCTTTATACTCGCTATAGATTTCATTTCTAAAATTTTTCCGTGCTGAGTCAAATATTACTGCAAAATGAGTTGGTTTATTTTTTGAGTCATCAGATCTCGCGTCCTCTAAAAGTTTAAAAAGCATAGAACAAAAACCACTCACGGCTCCTGTTGGAAGCCCATCACTTTTTCTAGAAAGAGGTGGTAAAGCGTAATAAGCGCGAAAAATATAACCTGAACCGTCAACTAAATAAAAATGGTCTGTTTTTTTAATTGAACTCATATATACATATTACATTGAATTCTAATTGATTAATTAAAAACTATGAATAAATTTGCTTTAACTGTTGAAAATCTAACAAAGATTTACCTCAACTCTAAAACTGAAAAGCAAAATAAAGCATTAAATGAAATAAGTTTTGGCGTAGAACAAGGTGAAGTATTTGGTTTGTTAGGCCCTAACGGAGCTGGCAAAACAACATTTTTAAGTATTCTTGGTGGAACAGTTGTTAAGACCAGTGGAAAAGTAAATGTATGGGGATTTGATCTGGACAAAAATCCACGTCAAGTAAAGGCATCAGTAGGAATTGTTCCTCAAGAAATTAATTTAGATGCATTTTTTAGCCCTAAGCAACTTCTCGAACTACAAGCTGGTTTATATGGGATAGCAAAAAAAGATAGAATAACTGATTTAATTCTTAAAATGGTTGCGCTTGAAGATAAAGCCAACGCATACTCAAGAAATTTATCAGGTGGTATGAAAAGAAGATTGCTTATAGCTAAAGCAATGGTTCATCAACCTCCAATTTTAATTTTAGATGAACCTACAGCCGGTGTAGATGTGGAGCTAAGAAACAATCTTTGGGAAAACGTTAAAAAACTAAATAAAGAGGGTGTTACAATAATATTAACTACACACTACCTTATTGAAGCACAGGAAATGTGTGATCGCATTGCAATAATAGATAAAGGAAATTTAGTTGCATTAGATACTACTGAAAACTTATTACAGCGTATCAAAATTAAAAAAATAAAACTAAAAGTAAAAAATATAAATTTGAATGAAAATTTATTGATGAAAGATATTGACTTTAAAATAAACTCAAAAAATTCAATTGTAGTTACATATGAAAAAAATTCATTAGATTTTGGCGAAATAGTCAATTATTTAAATCAGAAAAACATAAAAATTGAGGATATTTCTACTGAAGATGGTGATTTAGAAGATGTTTTTGTGCAATTAACAAAACACTAGATTTTAATATCAAAAAAGTTAAATTGTACTTATGGAATTTGTAAAAAGTTTTAAACAAACTAAACTAATAAAATATTTATTTATAGCTTTACTGGGATCAATACTTTTAGCAATATCATCAAAAATCAAAATACCTTTTTACCCGGTGCCTATGACAATGCAGACGTTTGTTGTTTTATGCATAGGAGTTGCTTTTGGTTGGAAACTTGGTCTTGCAACAATTTCTTTATACTTATTCGAAGGTATCTTGGGCTTACCAGTTTTCTCAGGTACTCCAGAAAAAGGAATTGGAATAGTATACTTTATAGGACCTACAATGGGTTACTTAGTTGGATTTATTATTGCAGTATACTTTGCCGGAAGATTTAATTATGATGATAGCTTGTTCAAAACCTTTTTTAAATTAACCTTTGCAACAAGTTTTATTTATTTATTTGGTATGCTTTGGTTGGGAAATCTTATTGGATGGGATAAACCAATATTTAAATTAGGTGCTCAGCCTTTCTTATTAGCTGAACTATTTAAAATTCTAATTGCTACCTTAGCAATAAAACAGATTAAAAAGTTGAGAAAGATCGTCTAGTATTATCTTGGAGATCTTTTGGAAAGAATTCTTTGCAATGTTCTTCTATGCATCTTGAGTCTTCGTGCTGT
>CACPNG010000038.1 GCA_902635225.1 uncultured Pelagibacteraceae bacterium
AAAAAGGTGCTTTTTTTCATGGTTTTTAAGGCTATTTACTCAAATTTTTAGCATATTTTAAGGTAAAATGATTTATTGCAATTGTTACATAAATGCTTATAAAACGCTTGTTGTTAAACGCTTTTTAAGTTAGTGGATAACCCCTAGATTGTAGGAGGGGTTCCAGAGCGGTCAAATGGGGCGGGCTGTAAACCCGTTGACTTCGGTCTTCGAAAGTTCGAATCTTTCCCCCTCCACCAAACTTAAAGCTTTAATAATAAAGAGCGCGATAAGTTTGGATATTGCGGGTGTAGTTCAATGGTAGAACGCTAGCCTTCCAAGCTGGATGTAAGGGTTCGATTCCCTTTACCCGCTCCAAAATTAAAATTAAAAATTAAAGTGAGGAAAATATAGATGTCGAAAGAAAAGTTTAACCGAAATAAACCGCATTGTAATATCGGTACAATCGGACACGTAGACCATGGTAAAACAACTTTAACTGCTGCGATAACTAAAGTGTTATCTGAAGCTGGTGGTTCAAGTTCAGCAAATTTCGTTGCTTATGATCAAATTGATAAAGCTCCAGAAGAAAAAGAGAGAGGAATTACAATTTCAACTGCCCACGTTGAATATGAAACTGAAAAAAGACACTATGCTCACGTAGACTGTCCAGGACACGCTGACTATGTAAAAAATATGATTACAGGAGCAGCACAAATGGACGGAGCAATTTTAGTAGTTAATGCTGCAGACGGTCCAATGCCTCAGACTAGAGAACACATTCTTTTAGCTCGTCAAGTTGGTGTACCTGCAATTGTAGTTTTTTTAAATAAAATTGATACAGTTAAGGATAAAGAACTAGTTGATCTTGTTGAAGAAGAAATTAGAGAATTATTAACTTCTTATAAATTCCCAGGAGATAAGATTCCGATAATTAAAGGTTCTGCTTTAAATGCTGTAGAAGGAAAAGATGAAGCTACAGGTAAAAATGCAATTATGGAATTGATGAAAGCAGTTGATGAAACAATTCCTCAACCAGACAGACCAAAGGATAAACCATTCTTAATGCCTGTAGAGGACGTTTTTTCAATCTCAGGAAGAGGTACAGTTGTAACTGGTAGAGTAGAGTCCGGTGTCATCAAAGTAGGTGAAGAAATTGAGATAGTAGGAATACGTGATACAAAAAAATCTGTTTGTACTGGTGTTGAAATGTTTAGAAAACTTTTAGATAGTGGTGAGGCTGGAGATAATATCGGAGCTCTTTTAAGAGGCGTTGAGAGAGATGACGTTGAAAGAGGCCAAGTGCTTTGTAAACCTGGTTCAATAACTCCTCATACAGAATTTGAGTGTCAGGCCTATATTCTAAAAAAAGAGGAAGGCGGAAGACATACGCCATTTTTTACCAAATATAGACCTCAGTTTTATTTCAGAACTACAGATGTTACGGGAGAAGTAACTTTACCTTCTGGCACTGAGATGGTTATGCCAGGAGATGATGGAAAATTCACTGTTAAATTAATCACACCAATTGCAATGAGTGAAAATTTAAACTTTGCAATAAGAGAAGGTGGAAAAACCGTGGGAGCTGGAGTAGTAACTAAGATAGTAAAATAAACTCTTAGGAGCGTAGTTCAATTGGTAGAGCGCCGGTCTCCAAAACCGGAGGTTGTGGGTTCGAGTCCCTCCGCTCCTGCCAAACTTTTAAAATTTTATGAAAAACCCTTTAAAATTTATTCAAGAAGTTAAACAGGAAACTTTTAGAATTACTTGGCCGACTAAGAAGGAAACTATGATGGGTGCGGTGATGGTTTTTGCTTTATCCACGATTGCAGCTATTTTTTTTTTAATTTTAGATCAAATATTAAGATTCTTTCTAAATATAATTCTTACTATTAATTTTTAATTTATGAATTGGTATATTGTTCAGGCATATTCAGGATTTGAAAAAAAAGTTGTAGAAACCATAAAGGACGAACTTAAAAAGTATAAACTTTCTGATAATTTGGAAGAAATCCTAGTACCTACTCATCAAGTCACAGAGGTGAAAAAAGGAAAAAGGACAAAAAAAGAGAAAAAATTTTTTCCTGGATACGTTTTAATAAAAATTGACCTTACAAAACAAATTTATCATTTAATAAAAAATCTTCAAAAAGTAAGTGGTTTTCTAGGTTCTTCAGATAAACCAACTCCAATATCAGATGACGAAATCAAGAGAATACTTGGACAGGTTTCCGAAAGTGCAGTTTCTCAAAAAACTGGTATAAATTTTGAAATTGGTGAAAAAGTTAGAGTA
>CACPNG010000039.1 GCA_902635225.1 uncultured Pelagibacteraceae bacterium
ATATGACAATCTTGAATTTTCAAAACGTCCTGAAAGAGCTCTACTAAAACTTAGAAAAGAATTAAAGCTTTTTGCTAATTTACGTCCAGCTATCTGTTTTAAACAATTAGTCGATGCTTCTTCATTAAAGCCTGAAATAATTTCAGGCTTGGATATAATGATTGTCCGTGAGTTGACAGGTGGAATTTATTTTGGTGAGCCACGTGGTATTGAGCCAATAGAAAATAATGAAAGAAAAGGAATTAACACACATACTTATACAACAAGCGAAATTCAACGTGTTGCTAGAGTAGCTTTTGACTTAGCGAAAAAAAGAAAAAATAAAGTTACCTCTTGCGAAAAATCTAATGTAATGGAGGCAGGAATATTATGGAGAGAAGAAGTTCAATCATTAAAAGATAAAGAGTATAAAAAAATAGAACTCGAACATATGCTTGCAGATAATTGTGCAATGCAACTACTTAGAAATCCAAAACAATTCGATGTGATTGTTACTGATAACCTTTTTGGGGATATTTTATCTGATGAAGCGGCAATGCTTACAGGATCCTTAGGATTGCTTCCGTCTGCATCTCTAGGAGCCCGAGATAAAAATGGTAAAACTAGATCAATGTACGAACCTGTTCATGGTTCAGCACCTGATATTGCGGGTAAAAATATTGCAAACCCTATAGCCACTATTCTTAGTTTATCTATGGCTTTAAGATATTCGTTAGACCTAGACAAAGAGGCTGATCAAATTGATAAAGCTGTTCAAAGTGTTCTTGATGATGGATTAAGGACAAAAGATATCTTATCTAAAAATATGAAAGAGGTTTCTACCTCAGATATGGGTGATGCAATTATCTCCAAATTGAAATAAACTGAATAATTATGAATCTTGCAATTATTGGTGCATCTGGGAACGTAGGGAGAAAAACTATTGAAATTTTAGAGAAATCTAACTTATCATTTGATAACTTATATTTAGTTGCTTCTCAAACAAGTTCTGGAAAAAAAATAAAATTTAGAAAAAAAGAAATTGAAATTGAAAATTTAGAAAATTATGATTTTTCAAAAGCTGAGATAACTTTTTTTGCTGTTGGAAGCCAAATTTCTAAAGACTGGATTCCTAAAGCCGCAAAAAAAACAATTGTAATAGATAATTCAAGTTATTTTAGAATGAAAGATGATGTTCCACTTGTTGTTCCAGAGGTTAATTCTGAAGCACTCAATAAACACAAAAACATTATTTCAAATCCAAATTGTTCAACAATGCAGATGGTATTGCCATTAAAACCTTTACATGATGAGTATAAGATTAAAAGAGTTGTAGTTTCTACTTATCAAGCTGTATCAGGTGCAGGCAAGGCTTCTATGGATGAACTATTTGATCAGACAAAAAATTATCTTGATGGAAAAAAAATTAGTTCTCAAAACTTCACGAAACAAATCGCCTTTAATTTGATCCCTCATATAGATGCTTTTGATAAAGATGGATATACAAAAGAAGAATTAAAAATGACAAATGAGACAAAGAAAATTTTGGGTGATTCTATTGATGTTACTGCGACTTGCGTGAGAGTTCCAGTTAGAACAGGTCATTCTGAATCAATTAATATTGAATTCGATAATCTTTATGATTTTGAAAATATTATTAAAATTTTAAAAACAGCTCCAGGGTGCAAAGTAATCGATGAAAGAAAAGACGGTGGTTATATTACTCCTATTGAAGCAGAGGGCGACTATACAACTTACATTTCAAGAATAAGGAAAGACAATACTAATATTAAAGCAATAAATTTGTGGGTAGTTTCAGATAATTTGCTTAAAGGAGCGGCTTTAAATACTGTACAAATTGCAGAGTGTTTGATGAAAAAAAAGTAACTTTAGTTTATAAGTCGAATATGGAAAATAAAAACCCTTTAAGTCCTCATTTACAAATTTATAAATGGCAAATATCTTCTTTGTTATCTATTACGCATAGAATTGTGGGAGTTGTAAACTTTTTAGCAATAATCTTAATTTGTATTTGGATAACATTTATTATTTTTGGTCAAAATAATTACCAAATTATTTATGAGATTTTTAACTCTACCTTTGGGAAATTTTTAATTATTTCATTATGTTGGACCTTTAGTTTTCATATT